>JAGQPW010000160.1 GCA_020426515.1 Planctomycetaceae bacterium
TGACGTGTATCTCGTTGCTCATCCCGAGCTTTCCGAAACGCAGGTTGCCGAGTTATTCGGCGTGCATCAATCCACAATCAACCGTAGGAAAAAGGAACTTATGCAAACGCATAAGTTGCCAGCAATGGAGGCCACCATTGGAAAGGATGGCGTTCGTCGCAAGGTCGGCAAACGTGGCGGTGCGAGGCTTACCATCAAAAGTGAGAAGGAGTACGACGCCATAGTGCCGGACATCGTAGAAGTCGGAGAAGAGCTTCAAGGCATCATCCGTCGCCCCAAGCGATTTTCGTCTACCGCTAAACGCAAACGCAATCTCGCCAACGTGAAGCCAGTCTCCGACCTCCCTGCCGAGACGAGGTTGTATCACTGCGATTGGCGGGATTTGGAGATTGAGGAAGGCAGCGTCGATGTTGTCCTCACCGATGTCCTTTGGACGTTGGAGCATCGGTCAGATTGGAACGCACTTGCGGAACGAATGACCCATTGGCTGAAGCCGTCAGGTGTCTTCGCCACGATGATCGGCTCATTCTCACTTCCGCATCTCTACCAAGAGATCATGAAGCATCTCCGACCAATTGCGGCTATCTCCGTCTTCCTCAAGCAAGGGCGGCGAAATTGGCACGAGACGAAGATGATCGAACGGTGGCGTCCAGTTCCAGTGTTTGCCTTCGAGAACAAGGAACTACATGGCGACGACGTGATCTTCTCGGAAGGTGCAGAGAAGGAGTTCCACGATTATCAACAGAACGTCGGCGTCTTTGAGGAACTGTTGAAGCGGTTGTCCAACCCCGGCGATCTCGTGGTCGATCCCTGCATGGGGACAGGGACGACGGGGCTAGCCTGCTTGTCCATCGGTGAAGGCAGACGGTTCGTGGGCTGCGACCGAGATGCCGAGATGTACCGCATCGCTCGCCATCGCTTGGGCAATGATGCGGTGAGTGCGTGAGATACGGCTGAGCCTGCTTCCCCGAGTGACCCACAGCAGCATTCTCCTGCTGATTTCAACTTTTGTGATGCGACTGCGATCTTCCTGCGCACTGGTCGTGGTCGCCAACAGAACTTGTGCGCATTTGGAGAACCTTCATGAAAAACATAGAAGTCCAGATCAGCGATATCCAGATTGGCGAACGTCACCGCAAAGCCATGGGCGACCTCGAAGGTCTTGCTCGTTCCATCAAGGCCGACGAGCTATTCCACCCCATCGGCCTCACACCCCAGAACGAACTGATCTTCGGACTGCGACGGCTGACGGCCTGCCGGGAAATACTCGGCTGGACCACCATCCCGGCTCGGATCATCGACGTGGCATCCATTGTTCACGGTGAGTTCGTTGAGAACTCCTTTCGGAAAGACCTGACACTCAGCGAACGGGTCACTCTCGCCGATGCGTTGCGGGCATATTCCCACGGCGGCGACCGCCGCTCGGATCAACTTCGCAATTGCGAAGTTGAAGCTCTGACTGTGGATGAGGCAGCGAAGCGGGCCGGACTCGGTGGCAAGGACGACTACTACCGCTTCATGAAGGCCAAAGAGAATGGCGTGCCGGAACTAATGGAGGCCATCGACACCGGAAAGGTCTCCGTCTCCCTTGCAGCCAAGATTGCCGGACTCCCACCCGAGGACCAGCAGGAGTCCGTTCGCCGTGGGAAACTGGTCGAGAAGCGTGATCCGCACGACTTTTACCCGACCCCACGAGGAGTCACGGAGGCCCTCCTCCAGCATGTACAGTTCCCGGCATCCGTCTGGGAGCCAGCCTGTGGTGACGGAGCGATCTCCGAGGTGTTGCAGGTGGCCGGGTACTCAGTCGATTCGTCCGACCTGATCGACCGGGGCTACGGGGATGTGGAAGACTTCATGACGACCTCCCGGCGTGCTGAGAGCATCATCACCAATCCGCCCTACAGCAAGGCCGAGGAGTTCGTCCGCAGGGCACTTGAGTTGACCACGGGGAAGGTGGCTATGCTTCTGCCCCTGACGTTTCTTGAGAGTGAGCGTCGGGAGTCGCTCTTTGAGAACTCCTGCCTCAAGTGGCTCTACGTTTTCAGGGATCGCATTCCGATCTACAAAGGCGGCGCAGTCGCCCGTGGCAATGGCCGGGTCGCCTACGCTTGGTACGTCTGGGAACATGGACATGCTGGTCCTCCGATGATCGGCTGGGTGCATTCCGAGCGCAAGGGTGTGATCTTGGGACCATTGCCCGATTGCGACGGGACGGCACCAATCACGCTCGACCTGTCCGCTACAGAGATGCCTGATAACCGACAACTGGAGCTTATTAGCGAACTCCGCATCCACATCGAGGAGGCCCACGAGTTGGGCCGACCGATGCAGGCGGACCTGCTTCTCAGCGAGTGGGCGGACTGGGAAGGCATGACGCTGACGTTCGCCGAGCGGCTTATGAAGGAATTACCAGCCGAGGTGCGTGGCTTGCTTGATAATGGCCTGCCGCCCGCAGCGTGACCGCCTCAGTGCAGCTATTGGACGTATTTTTGGGGCCGAAAGTGTGCGGCATTCAAAATGTGAGAAGTGCCTGCAAAAGCGGGCACTTCTCACATTTGCGCAGGCACTTTGAAGTCAAAACATCTGCGGGCCGACAAGGTTCATGCGCTGTTGCACTCGCCCCTCACACTTTCGCAGGCAGCGCTTGCCTGACGATTTCGAAAACAGTATCGAGTAAGAATTCCTTTTTTGACTTCAAAGGGTTTGACTGTTGGCTGATTGGACGAAGCTCTTGATCTTATGATGCTCCGTCCTACCATTGAGTAGACTCAAAGGGATGAGCTTCGTAGCTCTAGGGCATCCAGCTTGCCAATGGATGCGAAAATGGACTGGTGGTTCAAGGCGTCGTAAGTCAGCCAGTTCAGCCTGTGAAAAGGGTGTTGCACCCGACCCCCATCGATGGCTTTCGATGGAGGTGTTATCGATGCCCTTAATCCAGTGTGGTGATGATGGGTTTGCTCCCGCCGTCATTCTGTGCGTTCACCTTGCGAACGGCATCTCAAATGAATGGTGCGCTGTTCCTAGCGGTGATCCCGAGGTGGACTACGATTGGCTGTGCCCAGACTGCTTCAAACAGAAAGACACAATCAGCGTAGACGACATCCGGGCCGTCTGTATGCACTGCGCCACTCGGCTAAGACAGAACGCTCAGCATTGTGGCGAAAAGCTCGATTCGATGCAGCGGTGCTACTTGTACTGCACTGGCAAGTTGCAGGAGTTGGAAAGGCTTGGGCTTGTTCAGGGTGATGGTGCCGACCGTCTCTCACAAGCAGGCGTGGAGGTGTATCAGCAGTTGATTGCCACTGGTTACACGCCTGACGACGCCATGATGTTGGAGTGCTTAACCCAACTATTCAGTTCAGAGGACACGGCTGAGAATGTGGCGAGGCTGATCGAGAAGCACAATCGCCACTGATGTTGTAGGCGGGCATTACGACAATCGCTCACGCTCAATAGGGGCGCAAGAACCTTCTTGGAGGCCAAGAGAACAAATGAACGACCACACCGCAATCAAAGACAAACAGGTCACCTTCCTCGACAGTGATCGACGACAGGTGATCTTCACTCCGAAGAAATACGACCCGAAGACCGGCCAACTGATCGGCGTCAATCAGCATGACAAGCCGATTGCCGTGGCGATTAGCGACTTCCTGCTGCCTCACAAGCCGGTTGAGCTTGATTGGGACTGACGGCACTGGGCACCCTCTAGTATGACGACACAATCACGCATCACCGAGGACTCCCCATGACCAACGACCATCTCAAAGACCAAATCCAGCACGCCACCGAGGTCGTCCGCTCGGTGCTTCATCAGCCGAAACCGACACTCGGAATCGACCTCGACGGTTGCGTGGATGAAGCACCGGGTTTCTTCCAAATCCTTTCGACTGTCTGGCCGGGCGACGTTCTGGTCATCACATTCCGAAGCGACCGTGAGAGGGCCATTGCTGATCTTGAGAAGCACCGGATTCGCTTTACCGATGTCGTTCTCGTGAACTCCTTCGACCAGAAAGCCGAGGTGATCGCCGAGCGGCAAGTGAGTTTCTATATCGACGATCAACCCGAGATGCTGAGGAACATCTCTGCGAAGACTGCCGTGATGCTCTTCAGGAACGAGGGGAACTTCGACTTTGAGGACAAGAAATGGATGTTCAGCGATAGGACTGGGAAGCTGGTGTAGGCATGATCGCAGCCCCAAACCACCGGCTAATCGTCAGCACTACAAGAGCGAACAGCCACAGGAGTGAGGGTGCAATAAGTATGTGCATTGACTTAGGCGTTCTTCATTATCGTTGCTCGTTGGCGTAGGGATTACTGCCGGATTTCAGACTCGCTTGACTGTTATGGATTCGTCAAAGTCGTCAAGTTCGGTCACTTCCCAGTCAAAGTCACCGCACGAAAAAATCGTCCCCTCTCCAACCTCAAAACTTGCATCCTCAAACTCAAGTAAGCACGTCACACCGTCCACAACATCTCCGTTTGGCAACTCGTACTCCCGCTCTTCAAACTGGCTCATGCCAACAATGCCAAACTCCTCGTTGGGAAGTGACGATGCAGAAATCGTCTTTGGATAGGACCAAAACACTTGATAGTTCGGGCCTTGCGAATCCGGTCTTGCAGTCGGCTTTCGAACTTGAATGGCCATCGGGACTGGAATGTCCACGCCAATGACGATGGCTTCACCGGGGCCGAGTGTTGGCAAGAATGCGGCGGCAGATCGATCAATTTCCCCAGCAGCACGTTCGACAACTTCACGGTCCCGATCATTAATGAGTCGGTGGACAATCAGAGTTCCCATTTGGCTTAAGACATCCTGCGGTATGTCTCGTGGTCGCTGAGTTGCAATACAAATGGATAAGCCGTATTTCCTTCCCTCCTTAGCAACAAGACCGAAGGCATCCAATTCGACCCTGAGAAAGTCATCGCCAATTGTCCTATTCAAGAACTGATGAGCTTCATCAACGAAAACGACAAGTGGTTGTTCCCTGAAATTCCCGTCTCTCGCCTTGTCCAGCAGCACCCTCCCAATGCCATTCGCAACGACCTCCCTTGCGTTATTTCCGAAGGGAACATTTTGAAGGGAAATTCGCAGTATTTTCGCTGAGCCATCTTCAAGAAATGCTTCAATAGAATCAGCAATCGTCGTCATCCCGTCGGTGCGAAAAACGCAGGCGTAATCTGCTGACGAGGTGATGCTCTCAATTCTCATCATCAGAGGCAGACAGTACCCTTCATCTTGTTGGTTCGCATCACCAAATTTTGTGTCGTCGTTCCAGTCGTAGGGCCGCACGCACTCCTCTCTAATCTGCTTCGCCAGATGGCGGACAGAAAAGAAAGCTCTGGGCGACTCAACGTAGTCGGCCTCTTCTGCCAACGCCCGTTCAATCGGAGTTCGAGGCTTCTTTCTCTTTACGAGATTTCCGTTCTCATCTGCCATACCGCTACGTCGCTGGACCAACCTCAGACTACGAATGGCCTCACGGAGCTTCGGACCTTGCGATTGACTATTTGGTCTAAACAAGGCAAACAGATCGCTTTCAACCATATCCGAGTGGGGGAATGCAACTCTCTCTGCCGTCTCAGGCAGGGAAGGCCCTTCGCCGATGGTGACATGGCTAACGCACTCGCTATCCAGCCTCCAAAATTCTCCAGTTGCATCCAGCAGGATCAATTTCGAATTGTGCTGAGTTGCCTCTTCGAGCAGACGTGCCACGGTCCAACTTTTTCCGCCTCCCGTTGTCCCCAATACTGCGCAATGGCGTCCGAAGACCTGTTCCGGTGTCACACCGAGTGTCACGGTATGGTCATCGGTTAGACATGCGAATGACAGATTCAGAACGTGTGGATCGTCTTTTGAACTCTCCGAATCGGCCAGCAACCAGCGAACCAATTCGGGATGTGCAGAGTAAATCCTCCCACCGAGCCTTGGATACCGTCCGATTCCCGCAGCCGCCTTCATTTCCGAAAGATCAATGGTTGCCAATAGCTGAACTGTGCCAACGGGGTGTATCTCATCCTGAGAACCTAGAGACGGCTCCACCGTCAATCTCTCTCGTTCGGGTAGGCGAACGTCGAGGACTCGACCGAATACCGCCAACTCGTCGCACTCGATGACAACGAATTCCCCAACTTCACCGCCTCCAACTCGCAAACCATGATGCAACCGGCTACCGTTCTCACCTGCCCTTGGCAGGTTGGCACGCACCGAATTCGGCCCCACCTGCGTGACCGTTCCGATACAACGTTGGGACTCAAATGGATGTGGTAGTTCGCCCATCTAAGCATCTCCCCTCATCCGCCGTCGATGACGTTCTTCCTCGGTCTCCGAGATAAGGTCAGGAATCAATGGCACGAATTGCTCAAACTTTCCTGCAACCAGAGAAATACGAGAGTCCCCGGCCTCAACAAGTTCCTGCATCGAATCTATCGCCTCACCTCCGTCAGTCTCCAGCGAAGGTGAAACGACTATGATACGAAGCCCGACATTACTGCGAATTGCGGATAGGATTGGCTGCGTAAGGTGTTTGTCATTGAAGCCAAATCCGACAACAAGCAGGGACGTTTCAGTTTGACGGAGAGCCGACTGAAATCGGGAGATCAAATCAAGAAATGGTGACTCGTAAGACAGTTCAAACTTGCTGTGCCGAGGATAGATCAGCACTGGCTTTTCGGTGGACTGCGACTTCACGATACGCCCTGCAACGTTCTCCCAGTCTATGCTTCCGTGTACTTTATAAAGATGGAAAACATTCGGAATGTAATCAGGCGATGACCCGTCTTCGTCTCGGCGCACAAGGTCGTAGGCAAAGTAGCTGCTGTCGAACTCTTGGGGGAGCGTGTGCGAGAATCCATCGACTCCAATGAAATGAATCCTGCTGGCAGCGGTTTCAAATGCAAGGTCATAGTTCGTCGTGAACAACTTCGCTCTGGGATGCCTTGTCGGTCGGCGAGCAATTCTCCTCAGAAACGCCTCATGCACATCAAGAGAAAGATCATCCGTAACAAAGTCGCATAGCTCACTGATGACTCTTTCGGCTTTTCGAATGAAAGCAGCTACATTTTTGTGGGGCCGAAATTCTTGAGACAGCAAACACTTTGACAGAAGTAACTCGATGTCTTGCTTGTATGTTTCGTTGCCTTCATCGTCATCTTCAACAGGCTGACCGACACGCTCGCAAACCCATTCCAGTTTTTCGGTTGAAACCTCCTGCTCGATCCCGTTCCATAAATGCCACATCGTGGGAGCAGGCTGATCCCCGCCTTCATCTTTGATACAGAGTGAAGTCCCAAGTCCAGTCAAAACGATGAGATTCTGACTGCGGAGAAACTCGGTGAGCGTCTGCCGAAGTTGCTCTTCGCATCCCGGTGTTGAATCGTCTTCGTCTTCAGACGGGAAGACATCAGCCCATTTGCCGTTTGTGTATGCCCCAATTGTTCGCATTGTGATTCCTCGTGCTAATTCGACCCCACCACACACTCATTCAACCGCTCACGCCTCTTTTCCCACTCAGGCATGAGCGAGTTCAGCAAACGGTAAAACCGTGGGCCGTGATTGTGTTCCTGAAGGTGGCAGAGTTCGTGGGCGATTACATAGTCAACGCACATTTTCGGAGCGATGACGAGATCGGGATTGAGCAGGATGCGGCCTTCCTTCGTACAACTGCCCCAGCGATTCTTCATGCGGCGAACCTCGAAGGTTTCCGCCTCGATCCCGTGCCGAGTGGCTTTGGACACCATTGCGTCAAATCGCTCTTGAAAGATGATCTCAGCACGCTGGCGAAACCAACCAACCACGAGGGTCTTGATGCGGCCCTTCTGTGCTGTGTCGGTTAGATAGACGTTGATCTGCCCTCGGGCCATTTTGACTACTTCTTCATCGCCTTCGTGAACACGCAGACGGTACTGCCGCCCGAGGTATCGGTGCGATTCGCCACTGACGTATCGCCGGGGTGGGATGGCCGGAAGATAATTCTCGAAGAAGCGCTGCTGATGAACGATCCAAGACGCCCGCTTGTGCATCTTCTCCTCAACCGCTTCGTCCTCGGCGTCTTTGGGAGCAGTCACGACGACGGACAAGTCAGGATGCACGTCGATGGCGAGGGTCTTGCGATCCGAATACAAAAGTTGGAATTCGATTTGCTTCCGACCGTACTGGATCGCCAGTTGGCGAGGGTGGCCATTCTGTCTCGCCGTTCCTTGGAGTTTGCTCACTGTGAGGTCTCCCTTCGCTTGGCGACCCGCATGATCCCTTCGAGAATCTCGTCGATGTCATCGCCCGTCAGGGCCAAGTCGTAACGGCCCTTGGCGGCGAACATCAGGTCGTCGAGATCGTTAATCATGGCGTTCTCAACGTCTCGGTTGTCCAACCAGTCTCGAATCTTCTTTTCTTCGATGATCCGTTTGGCTTTCAACGCTGTTTCGGCGGCGATCCCCGCTATGTCGTCTCGTTCCTCGGAGACGACCTTCTCAAATCCTTCCTGCAACAGCCGAAAGAAAGCCTTGGCTTCTGGATCAGTGCGCAGTTCCGCAGGCACTTTGGAAGAACCCTGCTCCTTGGCCTCCTTCCAAGCCTCGAACATCTTCTGAAGGTACTCTTCCTCGCTCAGACGCTTTTCGAGATAAGCCTGAATCGCTTCGTCGATCACCTCGGAGAGTTTCTGGTAGAGAACGGGGTCTTCCTCCATCTTCTCCACGCAGGTCTTTTTGACCCGTGAAGCGATAAAATCCGCCCTCGCCGCCGTGCCTTCGATCCCTTCCAGTTCTTCATCCAGATTCTCGACTTCGAAGATGTTCACCGGCTCGACGATCTGCTTCACCTCGTCCGCACCGATGTACTTGTCAACCATGTTCCGAATTTGGTCTTCGTACTCCTTGTAATCCACCGCTTCGTTGTACCGTTGCTTGACCGCAGCCCGGAGGTTGCGGAAATACTTCATGTCATCGACGTAACGCTGAATCGTCTCCTGTGGTGTGTCTTCATGGAACTTGGCGGATGACATCGCCAGTTGCAGTGTCTTCGAGAAGTCGTTCAAGGCGTCGTAGAAGTCTTGCCTGACATCTTCGGGGCGAAGATGCTGCTGCATGGCTTCCAAGTCCTGCTTGTTCGATACGCCTTTGAAGACAGCCCAGACGTTGGTGTGCCGCTCTTTGAGCTTGGCGATCTCTTCCTCAACCGCCGTGAACGTCCCTTCGAGGTCTTCCTCATCAAAGCCGCTTAGAGCATCGTACTTCTTCACCGCCTCATCGAGTGCCCCGAAGATGCCTCGGTAATCGACGACCAAGCCGAAGTCCTTGCCATCGAAGAGCCGGTTCACCCGAGCGATGGCTTGCAGGATGTTGTGGTCACGCAGCCGTTTGTCGATATACAGCACCGTGTTGCAGGGGGCGTCAAATCCGGTGAGCAGTTTGTCCACGCAGATGATGATTTCGGGCGTTGGCTTCTTCTCGAAGTCGTCGATGGTTCGTTCGAGGTACTTCTTCTCCGAACCGAACTCCTCCATCATCTCCTTCCAGAATTTCTGGATTTCCGGCATGTCCTCTTCATCAATCGTCTCATTGTCCTCCCGTGTGTCGGGTGGTGAGATAATGACACGAGACGAGAGCTTGCGCTCCGGGTACTCCTTACCGATCTCCTCGAACAACTGGTGGTACTTCAAGGCCATTGCCTTGCTGCTAACGGCAAATTGGCCTTTGAACTTCGTGCCTTTGAAGTTCTCGCAGAAGTGCGTCACCAAATCGAAGGCGATCTCGTACAAGCGTTCTGAGGTCTTCGTCAGTTCTTCTTCCCGGCGAAACTTCTTCTTGAGATCAACTTTCTGCTCTGCCGACAAGTCCTTGGTGATGCGGTCGAACCACTTGTCGATGGCCTTCTGGTCGCCGTGCAGTTCCGACATTCGGCCTTCGTATAGGATCGGCGTGACGGCCTTGTCTTCGACGGCCTGCCGCATCGGATAGCTGTGGATGAAGCCACCAAATTTCGTGGCGGTACTCTTCTCCTTCTTCAATAGGGGCGTTCCGGTGAAGCCGATGTAGCACGCATTGGGGAAGACCTGCTTCATTTTCGCATGGGCCAACCCGTACTGGCTGCGATGGCTTTCATCGACCAGCACGAAGACGTTGCTGCCTTCATCACGCAAATCGTGGGTCGATGCTGCTGACTCGAACTTATCGATGATCGTCGTGATGATGTCAGCCTTGCCCTGTGACACCAACTCCACGAGATGCCTGCCGCTGCCTGCTCGCTCGACGGACTTTCGACAGGCCAGAAACGTCTTCCAGATTTGCCGGTCGAGATCGACTCGATCCGTGACAATGACCACCTTCGGATTCTTGATCGACGGCTCAAGAGACAACGCCTTGGCCAGCATCACCATCGTCAAACTTTTGCCGCTGCCGGTCGTGTGCCAGATCACGCCGCCCGGTCGTTGTTCATCCCCCTTCGCCTTCGTGACTCTCGCCAGCGTTTCACCAATGGCGAAATACTGCTGGTAGCGT
>JAGQPW010000161.1:0-3422 GCA_020426515.1 Planctomycetaceae bacterium
TGACGAAGGCGAAATCGTGGCCTCAACTCCGGAACTGCAGAAGGAACTGCCGGACCAGACCAAGCGCGTTCGCGGACTCGATGTTTCCGCACATGCCCGGGATTTCTTCGACTGCATCCGCACTCGCGGCAAGACGGCCGCGAATGCCGACGTCATGCGGCGATCCCACATCGCCTGTCACGCGGCGGCCCTGTCCTGGATTCTGGGACGCACCTTGACGATCGATCCGGTGAAGGAAGAGTTCGTCAACGATCCGGAAGCCAACCTGATGCGGATGCGTCCTGACCGGCAATGGACGATCTAGTCCCGACGAATAACCAGCAAGCGTCCCACTGTCCCGGCACATTCCCCGTGCCGCGATTGTTGCCGCTTCGGCGATTTGACACCGTCGAATTCGAAATGATCGGGGCCACACAGACAGGCACGCTATTGGGAATACCAACAGTGGTGCCCAGGGGCTCGGGTGGCACGCACCGACTAACGGAATGGGCCCGGATGGCGGAGATGAGGGCTTTGCAGGCGAGTTTGCCGCACCTGACCATCGACCGCACCCGTCGTGGTTCAGAGTGTACTGCCCGATCGTGTGTTATCCGATGTAGAAAATCATCATGGTGCAGATCCACTTATCGCCTTCCTGGCGATACGATTCCCCCACGTTCGTGAATTTTGCGCCGCCGCTGGCCTTCTTGGCCCAGTGTTCGGCATCGCTCTTGGCTTCGGCTTTCGTGGCGCCCTTTCCGTGAACCGTTCGGTTCACTTCGGCGGCGGCAACGGGATTGGCCTGGACTTCAACGCGCACCGCCAGTGGAGCAGCCTCGATGAGATCGCTGGGCGAGGAAAAAGCGACGACGACCGACAACAGCATCACGTTCATATCCAATCTCTCGGCTTGAATGGCGTGTAATGACCGGATGAACTGCAGCCGCCGGTCTCACAGCGGGATGATCGGATTTTCCGTTCAGGCTGAGTGCCGGAATGACCACCAACGGACTTGACGCTATCCGGGGTGATGGTGGCTGTCAATCAGGATGTGGGGGGGACGACTTCTTCGGTCGGCTCTGTTGCCGCTGGTGTGGGCTCGGCGGATTCGGGAGTTGTTGCGTCTTCCGATGCTCCCAACGACTGCAGCATGCGCTCGATTTCGGGCTCGCTCCAGCTGTCATCGTCAATACGCATGGCGATAAGCACTTCGCCGCCGCGTCCGTCGAAGACCCCTTCGACGATGTGATACAGGCGGCCTCGGGTCGGGTCTTTGCCGATCTGAAAGGTGAATGGCACCTGCTGGCCGCGAATGGTGAAGTCCTTGCGGGTGGTGGCCGAATCATCGATCACGAGAACGGCTCCACCGCCCCCTTTTTCGAGCAAGGTCTGGTGAATATGGCGGCGGACATCGGCCTCGGCTCGAAAGCGGCTTTGGACTTCCACAATTGAGAGCAGTCCGTCCCCGGCGAAGAGTTCGAAGTAGGCCCCCCGCACCCGCATTGTGAAGGCGACATTCCAGGTGATCGAGCCGCGAGGCTGAAACGAGGGGGGGATGTCGATATCGACGATGTCGTGGGCGATCGTCTCGGCCTGTTCACGATCTTCGCTGACTTGAGGCCGGAACCACCACGCTCCCCCACCGCATATGCAGCAGCACAACAAGAGAAATGCCAGCAGAAACCCGGCCAGCACGGCCACCACGGGATGCGGACGTTCGCGCTGATCCTTGGAATCGGGAGCGGGACTGGGCTGTGGAGACTTCGCGTCGACCATGACTCTCAAAGGGTGTCCTGGGGAAGAGACGGCACCGCCATCCCGCAGTGAATGACGACATGATAGAGCCTGAGCCAATGAAACGCATCAGCACGGAGTTCGAAGTTCTCCGGGGCAAGACTGCCGGACAGCGGAAAGCGGCGGGATGAGTGACTATACTCGCGAAAACTTGCACCATGCTGCCTGACACTCCCCACTCTCTCATTCTCCGATTTCGTCATCATGCAACTGAAACACTCGACCAGCAGTCCACTCCAGGTCACCGCCGACTGGCTCATTGTCGGCACGTCCGAAGGCGAATTCTTGGGCCTCGTCGCCGAACTCGATGCCGCATTGAACGGAGCGTTGACCCGGCTGAAGGAGCGGGGTGACCTCACCGGAAAGCTGGGGGAGGTTGTGGAACTGCGGGATGTGCCGCAGATCACGCCGCAGCGGGTGCTGCTCTTCGGGCTGGGGGATGTGAGCAAGTTGCAGCTGTCCGCATTCGACCAGCAGTGCATGACAGTCTTCCGCCGACTGTCAACTCGAAATGGCCAGACCGTTGCCGTGGTGCAGCCTGAGTTGCCGGCCATTGAGGGTGAGGAATTGATTGGTCGGACGATCATGATGGCGGCCATCGTCGGCAGCACGGGACAGGGGTTGTACAAGAAAGAAAAGGAGCGTTTCTCGTTTACCGAGGTTACGCTACTCAGTTCCAACGAGAAGGCGGCCAAACGGTCCCTGCAGTACGGGCGCATTCTGGGGGATGCCATTAACCTGACACGCGAACTCGTGAATCGTCATCCCAGCGACCTCGATCCGGCTGCTTTTGCAGCAAAGGCAGCGGATGTCGCGGCCGATCTGGGAATCCACGGAGAAGTTCTCGATGAACACATGATCGAAAGCGAACGGATGGGGGCTCTGCTGGCCGTTTCCCGAGGGAGCCTGCGTCCGCCGCGCGTGGTGTGCCTGCGGTATCAGGGAGCGGGAGAAAGCGATCCCTGGCTGGGGCTGGTTGGCAAGGGAGTCACCTTCGACAGCGGCGGTCTTTCACTCAAACCCAGTGACAGCATGAAGACGATGAAGGCCGACATGGCCGGAGCCGCAACGGTGCTGGGAGCGCTGACAGCAATTGCCCGACTGAAGCTGAAGGTCAACGTGATTGCGGCCGTGGGCCTGGTCGAAAACATGGTGAATGGCGATGCCTACAAGTTGGGAGAAGTTCTGACGGCCCGCAACGGGTTGACGATTGAAGTCCATAACACCGACGCCGAAGGCCGACTGGTGCTGGCCGACGTCCTGTCGTACGTGGTGGATCAGGGAGCGGACAAGCTGGTTGATCTGGCCACGCTGACCGGAGCCTGCGTGGTGGCATTGGGGGAAGAAGTCGCCGGGGCATTTACGAACGACCAGGGCTGGTGCGATCAACTTCTCTCGGCTGCGAAGGAATCGGGCGAATTCGTGTGGCAGCTGCCCATGTTCGACTCGTACGCCGAGCAACTCAAATGCGATGTCGCCGATTTGAAAAACGTCGGCACGCGCTGGGGGGGGGCGATCACGGCAGCGAAGTTTCTGGAGCGGTTTGTGAGCGAAACGCCGTGGATTCATCTGGATATCGCCGGTCCCGCGTTCGCAGAATCGACCAGACCACATCGGGAAGGAGGCGGTACGGGTGCCATGGTCCGCAC
>JAGQPW010000161.1:3522-10443 GCA_020426515.1 Planctomycetaceae bacterium
GGCAATCGGAACTTTCTCGGAATCCGGCTATCGTGAGGTCGAACGGCTCGCTTGTACCTGCTGGCTGCGTCACTATCATGGCGTTGGCTCATGGAGGAGCGGGTCTCGGGCTGGAAGCCGGGCATGTGTTGAGGATCGACGCAAGCCAAGACCCTCCCCTCGGATTTCAACGTCGATAGTGTTCCCCGCAATGGCATCTCGATTTCCCAACGGCCCCCGCCCCCAAGCGTTTCAGCCTCCCCAGGGGGAGTTGGCACTGTTGGCGGGTTCGGCGAATCCGCAACTGGCCCGAAAAATCGCGGACTGCCTCGGCGTGCCGCTGACCCCTTGCGAAGCTCACTACTTCAGCGAAGGGAATGTTTTTGTGCGGGTGCTGGAAAACGTGCGCGGACGTGACTGCTACGTCATCCAGGGAACACATCAGCCAGTCAACGACAACTTCATGGAGTTGCTGTTCTGGATCGATGCCCTGAAACGTGCCAGTGCCCAGCAGGTGACGGCGGTCATCCCATTCTTCAGTTATGCCAAAGGGGACAAGAAGGACGAACCTCGCGTTTCCATTCGGGCTCGTGTGTGTGCGGATGCCCTCGAAGCCGCTGGTGCGGACCGTTGCCTGATGATGGACCTGCATTCCCCGCAGATTCAGGGCTTCTTTCAGGTTCCCGTTGACCACCTGTACGCCCGATATGTGCTGTGCGATCACATTCGTGACATGGGGATCAAGAATCTCGTCGTCTGCAGCCCGGACGTCGGTTTCGCCAAAGGTGCCTCTGCGTATGCCAATTACCTCGGAGTGCCCGTGGTCATTGGAAACAAGACGCGACGTGACCACTCTGAGCAGGCGGAAGTCCTGGAAGTCATCGGTCATGTGGAAGGCAAGAACGTTCTGATTGTCGACGATTTCACCATTTCGGGCGGAACGCTGATTTCCATGGCCCAAGTGCTGCGGTCCCGTGGTGCCAACGACATCTATGCCGCCGTGTCTCACGGTGTGCTGGCTTCCGGTGTGGCGTCTCGAATTGCCGCCAGCGAAATCAAGAAACTGTTCATTACCGACACGATCGAGCCTCACGTCGACGAATTGCCAGAGAACATCGAAGTCGTTTCGGTGGCTCGGCTGTTTGCCGAAGCCATTCAGTCCGTTCACGACCGCACAAGCATCTCGCAGCTGTTCCCGGACCGCGAATTGGGCTGAGGTTATCGGCGAGCTCGCAGTTGAGTCACGATACGGGCGATTTGATCGATCGCCTGCAGGATCTCGTCCCGCGTGTTCTGCGGCCCGAGACTGAGCCTCAGCGAAGACGCCAGGACATCTTCCGGGCAGCCCATCGCCACCAGAATCGGCGATGGTTGTGTCGATCCGCTGGCACAGGCGCTGCCCAGTGAACAGCAGATGTTTGCCAGGTCGAGTGCCACCAGCAGTGCATCGGCCTGACACCCGGGAAAGGCGATGTTCAGCGTATTTGGCAGCCTTGGAGCTCCCGCTCCATTCACGATGGCCGGTCCGGCCTGCTGCAGCAGGCCGATCTGCAGTAGATCGCGAAGCGATTCGCAGTGGCGGCTTCGGACCTCGTGATTGCGGACGCAAATCTCCAGCGCTGTGGCCATTCCGACTGCGAGAGCAACGGGTTCGGTTCCAGGACGCAGTTCGCGTTCCTGATGTCCGCCCGTCAGTTGCGATGTGAGCCGTGCCTTGGATCGGACCAGCAGGGCGCCAATTCCGCGTGGTCCGCCAAATTTATGAGCGGCCAGCGACATCGTCGTGCAGCCGAGATCATGAAACGCGACGGGGATTTTCCCCACAGCCTGGACTGCATCCACGTGGGAGGGGATGCCCGCATGTTGGCAGGCCTCCAGCAGCGGGGCTAATTCCTGAACGACGCCGGTCTCGTTGTGCGCCAGCAGGGCGGTGCCGAAGAGTGCGCGGTCCCACGGGACATCGTCCAGGGAACTCGGCACGAGCTGGCCTGCAGTGTTGAGTGTGGGGCGCCACGGTTCAATGCCCTGCCCTGCCAGACTGCGAACGGTTTCGTCAGTCGCGGGATGTTCTCCCGGAGGCAGCACAGCAACGCCTGTTCGTCCTCTCGCAAAACTGCGAAGAGCCAGGTTGATCGACTCGGTGCCGCCACTGGTAAAGATCACCTCATCCGGAGAGGCCTGCACCAGACTGGCGATCCGTTCCCGGGCATCATCCAGCACCTGGCGGGCCTTGCGACCGGCCGCGTGCCGACTTCCGGGATTACCGAAAGCCCGCTCCCAAGTCTGCTGCATGGCCAGAATCACTTCGGGCAACACCGGGGTCGTCGCATTGTGATCGAGATAGATCATGGACGCGAATCAGCTGGCCTCGGGAGTGCGGGGGGCTGGATCGGGGACATGCACCAGAATGTCGTCGCCTTCGATTCGCAGTTCATACGAATCGCAGCGCAAGGGCGACTTGGGGTTGTCCATCCAGGTTCCCTCCCTAATGCAGAACCGCCACGCATGCCACGGACAGGAGACCTGGCCATCTTCGACATAGCCCGCCGAGAGCGATGCTCCCATGTGCGGACACGAATCGTTGATCGCGTGGTATTCCCCGTTGGTGTAGAAAATGGCGACCATGCGGCCGTTGACCGGATAGTTCCGACCTTCGCCTTCGGGAATGTCACCCAGTTTCGCAACTTTGACGAACTCAGCCATAATACAGGATCGTTGGCTCATTCGGGGAATGAAACTGCCTGACCAGTTGAAGCTGGCCAGGCAGGAGACGTTCAAGCAACAGCATTGGGCAAAAGGCCCGCGATTACTGTCCCAGCACGAACAACGTGAAGTCCACGACCTTCAATCCCGCTTCAGCCATCACCTGGCTGACGGACTTCGAATCGTCCTTCGCGAATGGCTGTTCGGTCAGCACACCGGCTTCGTCCTTGAAGAAGACCTTCATCTTTCCGTCAACGATCTTCTCCACGATGTTCTCGGGCTTGCCGGTCGATTTGGCTTCTTCGGTCAGTTTGGCGCGCTCTTCGGCAACGCGTGCTGGATCAACCTGATCGACCACAGCCACGGTGGGCCGCATCGCGGCCACGTGCATGGCCACATCTCGAAGAACCGGAGCATCGAGTTTCTCGCCGGAGGCCGCCAGCAGCACGCCGACTTTGCCGTCGTGGTGCACGTACACACCAACGGGGCCAGCAGCAGTGGCATGACGAGCGACGACAATCTTTTCCTGGATCTTGTTCGCAATCGACTCGTGCAGTTCAGCAAGAGTGCCTGCGCCATCGGGATTCGCCTGAGCCAGCAGCTCGTCCACAGATCCCGCGCCCGGACCGGTCAGCAATTGCTTGACCAGTGCGTTGCCGAGTTTCGCCAGGCTTTCGCTGCCAGCTACTGGAGCCGACTCGCACTGCACTTCCACCATAACGGCCTTGGACAGGTCGTCAGAAACGCCCGTGAAGATGCGGCCTTCTTCGGTTGCGTTCTCTGCGCGCTTGTCGAGGCGTTTGCCGGCCTTTTCAGCCAGAATCTGCATCGCGCGATCGGAGTCGCCATCCGCTTCCTTGAGTGCATCCTTGCACATCATCATGGGCATATCAGTCATGTCACGCAGTGCCTTTACTGCGGCAGCGGTGATCTCAGCCATCGCCGTCATCCTCCTAAAGTTTTTCAATTTGCACGGAAAATCGAGTATCTGCACCGGGGACTCACGTGAGCAATCCGGGTCACCAACACGTTTTGCAGCCGGACCAGGCCGGGAAAACTGGCGGCATTGTGGCGAACTATGCACCAAACCACAACCGGTCACTTGCCCAATCGCAATCCCGAATGACATCAATGGCCGGTCATCATCGCTCTTTGCTTGACTGCTGAGGGGGATGTATGTACACAGTGTTAATCGGTTCACTCTGTTTCAATTGTGAACACGCGCACTCCCAGAATTCCTGACGTACAGTGAGGATCCGAGATGAAGAGCGTTCCTGTACAGGTACTGCTGGTTGATGACCACTACATGCTGCTGGAAGCCCTGACGGCGCGCCTGGAAATGGAGCCGGACTTTGAGGTCGTGGGTACCGCCTGTGATTCAGAACGGGGCTTTTTCCAGGCCTTGGAGCTTCGGCCCGACATTCTGGTTCTGGATATCGAACTCCCCGGCCGAGGGTCATTCACAATTGCAGAAGAACTGAGAGCTCGTCTTCCCGCCATGAAAATCGTCTTTCTGACCGGGTTCCTTTCCGACGTGTTTGTCGATCAGGCATTGCGGGTGGGGGCGAGTGGCTATCTGATGAAAGGAGAATCGACCGCAGAATTTGTTGCGGCGCTCCGTTCAGTCATGAAGGGGGAGACATGCTTTTCCGCAGCGGTGTCCGATCGGTTGGAATTCGACCCGAGTGAGGGCGTTTTCCAGGTCAAGTCGCAGACGCTGCTGAATGATCTGACGGGCCGACAGATGGAAGTTCTGCGGCATCTGGCTCGCGGCGAAAGCGTGAAAGAGGTGGCCCGGTCCATGACACTTTCCGAGCGGGCGATTGAAAGCCACAAGTATCGCATCATGCAAAAACTCGGCATCCACGACCGGGTCGAGCTGACCCGTTATGCCATTCGCGAAGGTTTGACCGTCCCTTAAACACCGTGACTGTCAACGTGAGTAGCGGCTACAATTGAAGCAAGTCACGCAGTTGCCGGAGGTCCGTGATCAGTCGATCCGGCCGCAAATTGGGATCGCGCAGCGAGGCCTTGTCCACGACGCAGGTCTGCTTGTCCGCTGCATACAGCGCTGTCCGGAATCCGACTTTGCGAGCTTCTGTCAGATCACCCAGATGGCGGTGACTGACGTGCAGTACCTGTTGTGGCTCAAAGCCGAGGGAAGAAAACAGATCGCGGGCGTGTTCGAACAGACTTGGTGATGGCAACCGCACACCAACCTGCGTCGAGATCGCAATACACTCCGACGACAGTACCTGTCCCGGTGACTCCATTGGCAGCTGTTTCTTCAGGGCTCGGAAAATCTGTGGCACCGTAAACACCTGCCCGTCACCCAGCAAACCGGTTCGAATTCCCGCGTTCTTGAGTTGGAGCAACGTCTCTGCCGCATGGGCGCTGGCTCGAACTCCCTGCATGCTGGCGTGAAAAAAGTAAGCGATTTTCGCACCCAATTCGGCCGCATCCCCCATCGCGTCGACATCGTACTGGTACTCGTTCTTCTGCAATCGTTCGACAATCTTTTGCCAGATCGCAGCCGAGTCGATTTCGGGAATGTCCCCCTTGCGGCGCGTTCCGGTCATCCGCCGATCGTCAATCAGTTTTGTGTACTGCTGCAGCATGTACTCCCACGGCTGCCCGGGTTTGCGGGACATGCTGTTCCACATGTTGAACTCTTTGATTGTCTTTTCGAGAGCAATCTGAGTCCGAATGGACTGTGGGTGCAAATGAACCAGTTCACCCTGGTCGATGTGCAGAAGTGTGCCATAGGGGCACAGGGTGATGATTCGAACATCGGCCATCGGCTGGAGAGCCGGTGTCGCCTTTAACGATTCGACTTCAGGTGCGAGCGGCCACAGCAGGTCGCTGCGTTCAGTAAGCCGATCCAGGTAGTCACTCACCGACTGCGACATTGGGGTTGTCTAGCTCATCCCATCACGCGTCGGTTGCGTGCCGACGCAGTTCCATGCTCGTGGGCGTGCAATCTTAATCACCCCAGTAGCGTGAAATAAACCACAGGGTGACGCAAACCGCAAGGGCAAGGGCGCCAAAATCAGCTGGCGTTCCGGCCATCCAGCGTCGGGCGAGAAATTCAACCAGATTTTCGGATTGAGACATGGGTAACCTGAAGATGGAGGCGAACAGGCAAGAATAGCATTTAGAATTCCTGTGCGTGGCCACGATTTGCTGGATCCCGAAGAGTTCGATTGGAGAATGCCACAGACGGTTTGACTCTCGCAATCGAAGTCGCTGGGCTCGGCGATCGTTGTGAGTCATTTCGTCTATTCGGGGGAGCCATCGTGTCTACTTGGAATTGTCCTTGTTTTTCACGCCCCAGGTCTTCATACTCAAAAGCACGGAACCGGAATCGACAGGTACCCCGCCCTGCCATTCGAGTCCGGGGTGACTGCTGAATTGGGCCGACGACAGACAGGAACGGTGCGATGCCTCGAAAGGCACAAGACGTTACAGCAGCAGAACTGGCTATTCTGCAAGTGCTGTGGGATAAACGCGAAGCCACTGTTCGCGAATTGGTGACTCTTCTGTACCCAACTCGCACAGCGTCCGACTTGGCAACTGTCCAGAAGCTACTGAAGCGTCTGGAAGCCAAGGACTGCGTCCTTCGAGACCGGTCCGGTTGGCCTCATGTGTTCCGACCAGGAATCCACCGAGACGACCTGATCATTCGCAGGTTGCGAAACACGGCCAACGAACTTTGCGGAGGCTCCATCTCCCCGCTGTTGACCAATCTGGTTAAAGCCGGAACTGTGACCAGCGATGAGATTCAGCGTCTCCGGGCGCTGCTGGATGTTCTCGACAATCCAGAAGAGGTTTGACGGGCGCCAACACGTCGTGCAACCTGGACACCGTGAGTTTCCGTTGCACGAGCGTCTGAAGAGCTGAAGGGCATGTGCGATTGCCAGAATATATTCTGGCAATCGCACAGCTACCTTTAGTATTGGAGATTTCTATAATCCCGGCGGTACGAAAGCTGCGTGTCGGATAGCGGCATTCTGTTCGCAGTTTCAAGCGACAGATCCGTTGTTTGCTGGGATTCGCTCGGATGTCTCTCCTGATTATCGGCCTTGCCAACTCGCTCGCGGCGCTCATTCTGGCCGTGTGTGTTCGCGTGTTGGCCCGCTTTCAGCTACCTCCGGCTGTTACGCATGCGCTGTGGGTATTGGTGCTGCTGAAACTGGTCAGTCCGCCTCTCTTCCTGCTCATGTTGAACATCACTCCCCT
>JAGQPW010000162.1:0-8149 GCA_020426515.1 Planctomycetaceae bacterium
CCAGTCGACGCTGCAGGCTATGGGCGTTCTCCAGTACAGCATCGAGGACGCTGCGATTCTGTGCGAGCAGCGCCTTGCGCTGTTCCAGTGGGGTGGAGTCCTTGGAGAAGAGGCGATGATAGGCGGCGAGGGGGCCGTTTTCTCCGCCGATCGGCTTTCCACTCGCGTCCCAGGCCAGTGAGAGGCCGACACCATGCCCGGAACGATCTCCCTGTTCACTGTGATTGAACTGCAGCGAGGCGAAACGCGTGTGCTTGCCAAACTGAATCGCGGCTACCTGGTCGGCTGAAATGGTGTTGCAGAAGCTTTGCCCTGCCTGTGCGTAGGGATTCGCCCCGGTCAGCCACCAGGTACTGCCGGCGTGGCCTTCGTTGGAGAACTTGTTCCGCAATCCCTGCACAATGGAGAAGTCCCCCTTGTGCGCTGCCAGTGGCTTGAGACCATCTGGAAGAACGTAGTCCGGCCCCGGAGTGTTAATGTCCGGATACCAGGACTCTTCCGTGATACCCCAGCCGAATCCGAGGAAGGCAATGCGCTTAGGCGGGGCAACCGGTGCCGCTGCAGAAGCAAACCGGCGGAATCCGAACGACTCCAGAAACGGCAACGCAATCACGGCCGTGCTGGACTTCAAGAACGCCCGGCGGGATGAATTCGATTTGAACATGAATTGCCTGTTTATTTGCTGTGAAACGCTTTGCTTTGAACCAGCGCGAGAATGAACTCACGCATGGCAAAGTTCTGTTGTTCGGTAGTTTCCAGAATGTCTTCGATCAGTGGTTCATCATTGAATCCGCAGGGACGGCCAAGGGAATACTCGATGAGTGATTCCGTAAACCGCCGGGCAAAGGCCCGATTCCGCGTCGCAATAATGTCTCGCAGACCGAAGAAATCTTCAAAACTGGGTCCGTTGTGCAGCGTGGCGGCCGGATCGATCGTCCAGGCCTTTTTCGTTTTAGGGTCGGGCTTTCCGTCAGCATCGACACCCTGATAACTGTCTTCGGTTCGCCAGGCCCCGACGGCGTCAAAATTCTCCATTCCAAATCCGATCGGATCGATTTTGCGGTGACAGCTTGCGCATTGCGGCTCTTCCTGGTGTGCCAGTACACGTTCGCGAGTGGTGAGTGCTTTCCCTGCGAGTCGGGCCAACTGCGGCACGTTGGCTGGTGCTGGAGGGGGCGGATCGTTCAGCAGCTTTCGCAGTACCCACACACCCCGTTCGACGGGACTTGTGGTGTCCCCATTGCTTCCCATCAGATGAATAGCGGCCATCCCCAGCAGTCCGCCACGCGGCGAATCCGAGGGAAGCATCACCTTGCGGAACTCATCGCCGTGCACATTATCAATACCATAGTAAGTTGCCAGAATCGCGTTGATAACGACGTAGTCTGATTTCAACAGGTCGTTCAGGCTCCCGTTGTTGTCGAGGATGTGGGCCACCGTTTCGTACACTTCATCGCGTGCGGAGAGGCGGGTGGCATTGTCGAATCGGGGATGGTTTTCGAGGTTCACCTGAAAGAAGTCGAGGCGATCCAGTCCCAGCCACTGATACGTAAACGCATTCACGAACGCATCGGCACGTGGGTCATCCAGCAGCCGCGTCGTTTGTGCCGCCAGAACTTCTGGCTTGTTCAATTCACCACTGACAGCCAGTTCCCGCAGTGTCGCATCTGGGGGAGCGCTCCACAGGAAATACGCCAGCCGGGTTGCCAGTTCCTGGTCGGTGAGAGGACGAATGGTCTCTTCCAGATTGGGTTCCGCGAGATAGAGAAACATGGGCGAGGAGAGGACGATCGCCAGCGTTTCCTTCAGTGCATCACTGTGCTTGGCGCCGAACTCCCGTCGAACGTTGTAGATGTCGACCAGTTGGTCAATGTACTTCGCCGTCGGCTCATTGCCTCGGAATGCTTCCCTCGCAAACTGTAACAGCGATTCACGAAGCGCTTCCGGCGAGGGAGCCTGAGTCTTGTCGTCTAATGGAAGTTGACTGAGTGCCGCGATTCCTGGCGGCTTCGGAATCCCGGCAGTCGGGATCCGCTCGATCTCCATCCAGTCGACCCACAATGCGAAGGTTCGTCCAATGTCGTTGTTCTCTTTCCGGCCTTCGTTCGCTTTCTGTCGCGTTTGCAGGTAGTGATCCCTGGTCCCTTTCTCTCGGAGAAAGAGCGAGCGATTGGCACGTTCGCGGTTGCCCCGTGTCATCGTCAATGGGATCTCTACGACCTGGGGATTGTCCATCGTCCCGGTGATTTCATGTGCGCTGATCGCCTGCTGAACCCGTGGATTGATTCCGAACTCGATGAACCGTCGATCGGGAGTGGCGTGTTCAGTGATCGCAGCGCGAAATCGAACGACGTACTCGCCCGATGGCCAGCTGAATGGTACGAGCAGGTTGATGGTGGCGTTGTCGAGGACTGAAGGATGCTCATTGGGAATCGCCAGATAAGCCCCCGTCTCCACCGCCAGCTGTTCCAGGTAGTAGCGATGATAGGGGAGGTGATAGGGCCGCAGTGCGGTCACCGCTTTGTCCGCGTTATTTTCGACCGTTTGAAAGCCAAACGTTTCAGGAGCCGGGACGCCGGGAAACTTCTTCCACGAGCGATAGAAAATGTGTCGATGGTTCCCCAGCGGACCTGCCCGAATCTCTTCCACAATGTCCGCATTCTCCGGCAGCGCCACCGCTTCGTCGACGAGTTTGGTCCAGCGCGTGGCGCGGTCCTGGGCATCGACCTGGTATTCAATGTACTTGGCAACTTTCGGTGTAATCTGCTCCCCTTCGACGCGGAACTTGTGCTCAACTGCAGCGTTCGCTTCCCATTCAAAAGCCTCTTCAAGCGCTTCCCGCCCGAGTGCGAGGTACTGCTCAAACTGAGTCCCGGACATGAACAGGTTGGTGCCCACCGTGTCAAAGCCACTGCTGCTGGTGTCGGCCGGAAGCTCGTTGACGTTGATCTCAACGCCCAGAAGTTCTCTCAGTGAGTTCCGATACTCGCGACGATTGAGCCGCCGCATCGTGATGACCCCATTCTGGTCACCAAGCTTGTTGCGGGCATCGACCATCACATGGGCCAGATCGTCCAGAAAGTTCGTCTTGGCCGCCTTGTCCATCACCGGATCGTCTTCTGGCGGCATCTCTCCGGAATTCAGGGCGTTCAGCACCTTCTGCCAACGCGCCGCTGTGGCGAGATCGGTAACGGCCAGGGGTAAGTCATCCACCCGAAAGCTGGCTTCCGCCGTCTCCGCACCATGGCACCGTTCACAATACGTGTTGAGAAACTTCAGATGCGCCGCGTTCATTGCCGCCGGGGCCGGCTCATCGGCAAGAAGGTGCGCAGCCTGAAGGGCGGCCAGCGTGCCAACAATGAGCGCCAGTGGAGACTTCATTCGCAATTGCCGTTCCTGAAGAGAGTTGACCGCGACGACTCTGTCGAAGCCCGATGTACGGGGAACCCGCACACATTGTCGACAAAATGTCCGTCAATTTCCACACGCCCCGTTGGTTCGACCGGCCGGAAGACGCACCTGTGAACCAACATCGGCGGGTGGATGGGGAATCTCTACGTCAGTCCGTTGCCTCTTGCGACTCCGATTGTTGAATCGTTGACGAGTGCGAAGCGAGGCTTTTCGCGTGTTCAGCACTCAGACTGACGGAAAGGGCGTCGGCAGGCTGGATTGCGGGTTGCCGCGAGAACCGACGCAGGACGACGTAGAACACGGGCGTCAGGAACAGCCCGAAGAGCGTCACTCCCAGCATGCCACTAAAGACCGCGGTTCCGAGCACACGTCGCATTTCGTATCCGGCTCCTGTGGAAATCAGCAGCGGGATAACCCCCAGGATAAACGAGAATGCTGTCATCAGAATCGGCCGCAATCGCATGCGGCAGGCATCAACGGCAGCCTGGAATCGATCCTTCCCGGCATCCTCTTCCTGTTTGGCAAATTCGACAATCAGAATGGCGTTCTTACAGGCAAGTCCCACCAGCACGATGAAGCCAATCTGCGTCAGGATGTTGTTGTCCATCCCGCGATACCAGATGCCGATGATGGCAAAGAGCAGGCACAGAGGCACGATCAGCACGATGGCCAGAGGCAGCAACCAGCTTTCGTACTGAGCCGCAAGCGTCAGGAAGACGAACAACACCGCCAGTGGGAACAGAAACATGATCGTATTCCCGGCCTGCTTTTCCTGATAAGCGATTTCAGTCCAGGCGTAGCCAAAGCCGGGGGGCAACTTTTGATTGGCAACTCGCTCCAAAGTGGCCAGCGACTGCCCTGTGCTGTATCCCGGGACGGTGTTGCCGTTGATGTCGGCGGAGGGATACAGGTTGAAGCGAACGAGGCGGTCTGGCCCAACCGTCTGCTTCACTTCTACGACCGAACCGAGCGAGACCGTGTCGCCGCTCGCACTGCGCGTACGCAGCCGCAAGATGTCGCTGGCCTCATCCCGGAATTCCGGCTCGGCCTGAGCCGTCACACGATACGTGCGCCCAAGAATGTTGAAGTCGTTGACGTAGCTGGAGCCCAGGTAAACCTGAAGTGCTTCAAACACGTTGCTGATGGGGATGTCCAGCATCTGAGCCTTTGTCCGATCGACATCAGCGTAGATCTGTGGCACGCTCAACCGGTAGTTGGAGAAGATCTGCACCACTCCCGGTTGCTGACGCACCTCATCGATCATCTCATTCGTCACCTGTTCGAGCGCTTCGAGTCCCGCCCCGCTCTGATCCTGGACATACATCTTGTAGCCGCCCCCACGACCGATTCCGCGAACCGGCGGTGGAGGAATCACGAACACTTCGGCTTCGTTAATGGAAGCAACGGCGGCACGCATGTCGGCGGCAATGGTGTCGGCATCTCGCCCGCGGGCAGCACGTTCCTTGGCATCTTCCAGTGGCAAGAACGCCACAGCCGCATTCGGGCTGATTGTGAAGGTCGATCCCGACAGCCCGACGATTCCCACCGAGTGCGCAACGCCATCAATCTCGCTGCCGATTTTGGCAACACGCTTCGTGACTTCATCGGTCCGCGCGAGCGCCGCCCCATCGGGAAGTCGAATCGCGACAATTAGATATCCCTGATCCTGCTGTGGAATGAACCCATTGGGAACCATGCCGAAGCTGTACCAGGTGCAGACCAGCAGGCCCATATACAACAACAGCGAAAGTGCCGAAACGCGAATGATTCGAGAGACCATTCCCGCATAGATGTTGCTCGTCGTGTCGAACATGCGGTTGAACTGATGCGACAGAAAATTCAGCGGCCTGAACACAAACGACCAGCGGCTTGACGCACTTGCGGCAGCGGCGTCCTCTTTCGAACGCAGCAGCAAAGCACACAGTGCCGGAGTGAGCGTCAGCGAAACAAACGTCGAAATCGCCGTTGAGATGGAGATGGTCAGCGCAAACTGCTGATAAAACTGACCGCTGATGCCCGGCACAAACACCGTGGGCAGGAACACTGCGATCAACACCAGCGTCGTCGCAATGAGAGCCGAGCCCACCTCGTCCATTGCCTTGTGAGACGCTTCGCGAGGAGAAAGGCCCTCGAAGATCAGTCGCTCAACGTTTTCCACGACGACGATGGCATCGTCCACAACAATCCCGATGGCCAGTACCAGGCCGAACAGCGAAAGCGTGTTCAGCGTCACCCCCAGAAACTGCATCGCCGCAAACGTGCCAATCAGCGAAATGGGGATCGCCACCACGGGGATGATCGTTGGTCGCCAGTTGTGCAGAAAAATGAACACTGTGAACACAACGAGCACGGTTGTAATTGCCAGTGTGTTGAACACTTCGTTGATGGACTCTTCCACGTAGTCGGTCGGGTTGTACGCGATTTCGTAGTCCACGCCTTCCGGGAAGGTCTTTCGGAGTTCCGTCATCGTCCGTTTGACTTCATCCGCCGTGTCGACCGCGTTCGTGCCCGGACGCTGATAGACCAGCACCGCGACAGCGGGCACACCATCCAGGTAGCTGAGTCGAGAATAGTCCTGCGCTCCGAGTTCGATGCGAGCCACGTCGCTCAGACGCGTGACTCGACCATCCTTGCCACGCTTGACGATGATGTTTCCAAACTCCTCAACATCCCGCAGTCGACCTTGTGTGGTCACGTTCAGCTGGAATGCTCCGGTCTTGTCCGTCGGAGGCTGGCCGATCACACCCGCCGCGACCTGCACATTCTGCTGGCGAATGGCCTGCAAAATATCACCAGCGGTCATGTCCACGTGCGTCATCTTTTCGATGTCGAGCCACACGCGCATGGCGTACTCGTTACCGCCAGCGATGCGAATGTCCCCCACACCGTCCAGTCGCATCAGGGCATCGCGAATCTGGAGGAACGCAAAGTTGCTGATATAGAGATTGTCGCGGCTCTCATCGGGCGATGTCAGGTGCACCACCATCAGCATGTCCGGAATCTGCTTCGTCGTGGTGACACCGATCTGTCGCACGGTTTCCGGCAGTCGCGCTTCGGCCACCGCGACGCGGTTCTGCACGAGCACCTGGGCATCGTCCAGATTCGTGCCCAGTTTGAACGTCACCGTCAGCTGCATTGTCCCATCGGCACTCGACGACGATTCCATGTACAGCATGTCATCGACGCCGTTCATCTCCTGTTCAATCGGGGTGGCCACCGTATCGGCAATCACCTGAGGAGTGGCCCCGGGATAGCTGGCACGCACGAGAATTGTCGGCGGAGCCACGTTGGGATACTGGGATGCGGGCAGCGAGAAGTACGTGATTCCGCCCACCAGTACGATCAGAAACGAAAGCACTGTCGCGAAGATCGGACGTTCGATGAAAAAGTGAGGGAACTTCATTGTGAGTTACCTCCTTGTGATGGCTGATTCTCTGCGCCGTCTGCATCGGGAATTGGATCGGGCTCAGGGGAGATCCACTTTTCAGGTGGCAGAGGTTCGTAGGTGTCCGGCAGACCATCTTCAATCACAGTGATGGTTCCATCCTTCGTTTGAACTTCCATGCCGGGCCGAGCCTGAAGCAGCCCCTCAATGACGAGGATTTCGTCGCCGTCGAGACCTTCCCGAACAACGCGCAGTCCATCAACGATGGGACCGAGCACCACGCTGCGTCGTTCGATTTTTCCGGCAGCAACGATGTACACGAATTGCGAAGCCTGGTCCGTGCCAATGGCCGAATCCGGGATCAGGACTGCTTTGTAAGGCGCGCTGCCTGGAATGCGAATGCGGGCGAACATCCCCGGAATCAGGACCTGATCGGCGTTCGGGAATACGCAGCGGGCACGCATGCTCGCCGTGGCCGCATCAAAGCGATTGTCCACGAAGTCCATGTGTCCTTCGTGAGGAAAGCCTGTCTCATCGACGAGACCGAGGAACACTGGATTCTTCGCTACGCGCGAACTCTCCCGCTTGCCGGAAAGAGCCAGTCGCGTGTACTTCAACACATCCTGTTCGTTCGCATCGAACGTACAGTAAATCGGCTTGACGGAAGTAATTGTCGTCAGCAGGGTCGACGTGGCCGTTCCACCACTGACCAGGTTTCCTTCGGTCACCTCTTCGCGGCTGATGCGCCCGTTGACGGGGGCGTAGATGCGCGTGTAGTTCACATTCAGCTGCGCTGTTTCGACGACCGCCTTCGCCGATTCAACAGTGGCTTCCGCCGTGGCAATTGCGGCGTAGGCCGAGTTGATGCCCGCCTTGCTGGCTTCAACGTCCGCCTGTGCCTGCAGGTACTCCGCTTCGCGCTGATCAACGTCTTCCTGCGTTGTGGCATTTTTTTGAGCCAGCCGACGAGCGCGGTCGACACGAGTCTCAGTCAGGTTCAGTTGAGCATCCGATTGCAGTTTCTGGGCTTTTGCCACTTCCAGCTGGGTTCGTGACTGCTGGAGTCGCGACTCTGCCTGACGCAAAGCCGCTTTTGCTCCGTTCAACTCTGCCACGAACGGACGCGGATCAATAATGAACAGCAAGTCACCTTTTTCAACAACCTGACCTTCATCAAAGTGAATGGTCTGCAGATATCCGCTAACCCGGGCACGAACTTCGACAAAGTCGATTGCCTCCAGTCGACCCGTATACGCGTCCCACTCGACGATCTGCTTCTGGACAGGCCTGGCCACGGTCATCATTGGCGCTGGCTGCTCCAGGCCATCGGCCGACTCCTGCTGACAGCCGACG
>JAGQPW010000162.1:8248-10387 GCA_020426515.1 Planctomycetaceae bacterium
AACGCCGCAAGCAGTATGGCCGCGATAGAAACGGTCAGGTTACGCATCGATGTCTCTCCGCTGTGTGTCAATTCGTGGGCGAGTCGGTCACGTCGACCATGCTGTGCGCCATGATCTGGCCGTCCGGTGTCATCACCATCACGTTCGGCAACAATGCTCATTTCAGTGGTTAACCTCAATCGTTTCGTCTCGGCGCCAAAACATGCAGTGATGGCGAACCGATCAGTAACTCAAGACCTAAGACTCCTCTGCACACAACGACTCGCGTGCCTTTTCCTGAAGTCGACTCAACTCATTCCGTTCCGTTCCTGACAAGTGCCCGATCAGCTGACAATGCATCGCGGTATCAGGTTCGTCGATCTCGGCCAGAGGTTGGACAGTCTGCGTTGTCAGCTCAACAGATTCGATGCGGCGATCCTCCAGGCAACGGTGCCACGTTGCAAGTTCCTGGTTCTTCAGCCGGTCAATCAAACCGGTGATGCTCGGAACAACCTGGGCCATGCGGTCCGCGATTTCCAGTGACGGCATCGGCTGGCTTTCCCCCCGCAAGATTCGCAGCATGTTGTACTGGGAACTGGTCATGCCGAACCTGCGAATCGACCTGCCGAACCAATTCTGGAACCGATCTGCCGTGAGCAACAGATTCAGCGTCGCCGCAGCTTCAGGCTGCGCAAATGGCATCCGCATTCTCAGCGCATATTGCGGCTGTTCTGCCATTTGGACTCACCTCAGTTTACCTCAAAGCTCGCGTGCGAATAGTTTACGCGTGATGTATCGTGGTGTCAACTGTGTGCCTGCAGGCTTCGCCCAAAGTCGAATCGTCACGTTCCTGGAAAGCTTGCGCGTACGACTGGGCTGTCGACAATTCATCGAGGTCGCACTTTTGGCCTTCCATGCGATTGTGCCGGACACGGAAAATGCTGACGCTCCCGACCAGGGGCGACGGCTCAGTGACCGCCGCTTCGGTGATGCGAACCAATGTGGACAGATGCCTCTGTCCCGGCGCGTCTGACTTCTTTCCGTGGCTACAGCACGCCAAACGTCTCGAATGCCGTAGTGGCTTTCATGCCTCCACGAATAGCATCGCGGACCATGTTTTCGTCGTGGACTTTCTTCCATGCAAGCTGCAGCACTTCTTCCTCGACATTCTGCGGAACGACGACCAGGCCATCAATGTCGGCAATCACCAGATCGCCCGGAGAAAACAGCACACCGCCGATTTCGACAGGGATGTTGCAGTCAATCACGCGTTGACGATCCTTGCTGTCGTAAGGCGAGGTCCCGAGGGCAAGCACGGGAAAATCCAGTTCCCGGATCTTCTGGACGTCGCGGACGGCACCGTCGAGAATGGCACCCACGCAGCCACCGTTCATCACGGCGGTGGTGAGCAGTTCCCCCCAGATGGCCGATCGCATGGAGTTGCCTGTCGCGGCGATGAACACATCATCGGGCTGGCAGCTGTCAACGGCTTGCAGTTCCAGTTCATACGGTTTGGGATCGACGTGAAACATGTCGGCCCACAACGTTGTGCGGCAGCGACCGACAAGCATGTTGGTGCTCGTCAGCTGTTGCAGCGGAATCCGAGGTGACTGGTTCTTCAGCCCCACGCTGTCCAGTGCATCGCAAATCACTGCCGAGTACATGTGCTCGCGAATCAGTTGAAGCGAAATCTGCTGTGGTGCTGCTGACATCGATCGTTTCCGCTAACGTATCCAGGTGCTCAGTGACACGTCACAGAGTAGCGAACAACTGTGAGTCGGCAACAGGGGACGACAATGCGAATTGGCCTGATCGCGTTCCTGCACGAGTCGAATACATTTTCTCATCAACCGACGACACTGGAATCGTTTCGCCAGAATCTCCTGCTGACAGGCGAACCCATTCGGGCTGCATTGGCCAATGCACATCACGAAATGGGCGGTTTCTTTGCAGGGCTCGCCGCTGCCGGTGTGGAAGCCGTTCCGCTGTTTGCAGCTAGGGCCCTTCCTTCGGGAACGATTGCCGCCACCGACTTCGACAGCCTGATGCGGATGATGCTCGATGCTGTGCGGGGGGCGGGAACACTGGACGGAATTCTCGTGGCACCACACGGCGCCACGGTCAGTGAGCCATTCCCGGATGCCGACGGGCACTGGCTTT
>JAGQPW010000163.1 GCA_020426515.1 Planctomycetaceae bacterium
GTTCGTACCGAACATGCTGTCGTCCGTCATCCGGACATTCAGGTTCAGGTCCTGTCCGAGACGGGCTTCAGCGCGAGCGCTGAAACCGGTGACATCGGTGTGCTTGGTGTCGAAGTAGTACACCCCGGCGTAGGCGCGCAGCCAGTCGATCATGGGGACGGCTGTACCGGCTTCGAAGTCGAAGCCTCGCTGAGCCACTTCGTACAGTCCCGTTCCGACGGTCCCGATGTTGTTGCCGAAGAACAGCACATCGGTCCCGGGATCCAGAACGACGCCCAGGTAGTTGTCGCTGTTGGAGAAGGGGAGGTAGGCGTTGCCGCGCAGATCGAGCAGGGGAGAGAGGTATTCCGCTCCAAAACCGGCCTGCTGATAGCGATTGCCGCGGCCTGTTTCGTAGCTGTCGTACCAGCCGTTGATCCCCAGCAGGCTGTCGCCCATGAGCCAGCGGTAGCCACCCCCGGCGTTTCCACCGAAGCGGGCACCATCGGTAATGACCCCGTGAACTTCTCCGAACAGGTGTCCGTTGCCATTTTCAAACAGCTTGGCACGAGCACCAATGCGAGAGTAGCCATCGTCCACACCGGCGGAATCACCAATCATCTTCTGGAACAGCAGGTAGCTGCTTCCATCGTTGGTGAAGCTCATGGAGCCGCTGAAGTCCTGAAGTGAGGCGACTCCAGGCTGCTCGATGGGCTGCTGTGCGGGCAGGTGGTGTGCCCATCCCATGGCCAGCATGGTGACCCCCGCAGCTCCTGCCCGGGCGAACCGTTTGGTCCTTTTCAGACGTGGGCGAACCCAAGAAAATGCCTTCGCCATTCGACGGCAGCAGGTACCTACGACGCCACGGTGCCAGCCAGTCCAGTGCATGAGTCTCTCCGTCTTGGACGGTCAATCTGGGGGATCAGTATCATTCCCTGCCCGTCTTCCCTGACGGGTATGGGTACGTACACAGGGCGAGCCACATGTACGCACATCCTCTTCTTCGGCCTATAGGGGTTAGTGGAATGAGTTAAAATGTGCCGCCTGTAACGAAAGTATCGGCAATTTTTTCCATCCACCTGCACGCACACACACCCCATTCATCCCAGACCTCCAGATCAATTCACTGGCAGGCAGACCACCCCGAGGACACTGATGGCACGAAACGAAGCGGACCGAGAGGACCTGATGGCCGAACTTGTGACGGCCTCTCCACGCTGGGAGTTGCGGGTAGCGGAGCTGCCAGACCCTGTGGTCCTGGGAGTTCGATCGGATCATCGATTGTCGATCTATTTTCACGGCGACCGCTGCTATCACTTCACCGGGCAAGGCGAGCTGCGTCGGGCTTACGTGAACGGGGCTCTGTACCGGAGTGCCGGCACAACGCTCTCCCGACTGATTCGCCACCGGACGGCAGAGGAAACAGCGCTTATGCGTCACGACCTGGACAGTGACGAACTGCAGGCGTTTCTGCAGGAGATGCGGGACTGGCTGACTCAGCTGCAGAGCGGGCTGAATCGCGGGCAGGTGGAAGTCCTGCGGGGGTATCCCGAGCCGCCTCCTGATCCCGTAATGCTCGCTCCACTGCTGGAACTCATCCGGCAGACGGAGTCACCGCTGTCCCCCCCGCTGAAGTGACGGGCAGGGCGGGGAAGATTTGTCGCTGGCAGATACCGTCTGTGTAACTGTTACAAATTCCCACCGGGCCCCCGGGCGAGCTGCGGCGCAATCTGCCGAAGACGTAAGCAGCTTTCCAATCGAAATTTAGAACAAATCCCAACCAAAGAATGACAGTAAAACGGGGGGCTTGGTTCCAGATTTGCTTTTGAAGGACGTGCCGTTCAACTCCGGAGGATTCGGGTTGAATGGTTCCCCTCCTCAGAGCGCAACCCGAGTCGCGGTTGCGGTTCCCCGCTACAGACAATTTTCGGATCAGCGATGAGCATGGATGCCCGCTTGCTGAAGGCTGCCGTTACGGTATGCCTTGTACTTTCTGCCCACACGCTGGCTGCAGGAACGTTTCAAACCAGAAACTTCACAGTCAACGCTCCCACGGACGAGATTGCACAGCAGGTGGGAGAAGCAGCGGAATTCTGGCGAAAAGAGCTGGCACAGCTATGGCTGGCACAATCGCTGCCCGACTGGTCACGTCCGTGTCCCATTCAGGTAAAAGTCGGGCAGATTGGAGCCGGCGGGGCAACCACCTTCACCTTTGAAAACGGTGAAGTGTTTGGCTGGAAAATGAATGTGCAGGGGTCGCTGGAGCGGATTCTCGATTCCGTCATTCCCCACGAAGTGAACCACACCGTGTTCGCCACCTATTTTCGCCGACCGCTGCCTCGCTGGGCCGATGAAGGGGCCGCCACGCTGGTTGAGCACGAATCCGAACGCCTGCGTCAAACGCGTCTGCTGAATCAGGTGATTCGCACGAGTCGTCGCATCCCGCTAAATGAACTCCTGCAGATCCGGGAGTATCCCGAAGACATGCAGCAGGTGCTGACCCTGTACGCCGAAGGATATGCCCTGGCCGACTTCCTCGTGCAGCAGCATCCCGAGAACGGGCGATTCATTTACTTGCACTTTTTACAAACCGCCCAGGAACAGGGCTGGGATGCAGCGATTCGCAAGTATTACCGCTTCAAGAGTGTTGCGGAGCTGGAAGGGGAGTGGACCGGCTGGGTGATGGCTGGCAGTCCGGCCCTGCTCCCCGAAGGTCAGATGCTGGCTTCGACCGACACTTCCCGGTCGAACGACGAATCGGAGGATCTTGTGGTCCGTGGCCAGACCCCCACGGAGCCAGAACCGCTGCCGATGTTGCGTCGCAGCCTGCGACAAGAGCAGCCTGCCCGTCGCGATCTGTTTAAGCCCACGTCTTACTCGTTCGAAAGCGGAACAGGCGATCTGCGGTCGGCGACACAGGCCCTGTTCCTTCCCAGTTCCCAGGACCACCCGCACACGACCGCAGATCGTCTTGTTCCGAATGGCCCGATGGCCGAAGAATTCCGCTGGATGGGTTTTCCCGCCACACGTGAATAACGTGGGGCAGCGACGGATCGCATTGATGGCGACCAGTTGACGTCGAGGCGCAGGGCATGAACAATCCCACGTTCAGGTCCCTTCCTTGCCACGACCGCCACACGCAATGACTCACTCTGATCCTCCGGCCGACGACTCCGACGAAGACAACGCTGCCTGGCACGGACAAGTACGCCACAACAACCTGAGCGCCCGACTGCCCGAACATGTGGGAACCGGAGTTTTCAGCAACGGCGTCATGATTCTGACCGGACCGTTCGAAGTGGTCTGCGATTTCGTGTTGCGGATGGGCGAACAGCAGCGAATTGTGGCCCGCGTAATCATGCCGCACATCGTGGCCCGGCAGTTCGGCGCAGCGTTGGGCGAAAACATCGACAACTATGAACGTCGATTTGGTCCGCTCCCCAAGGTGCCGCGTCCACAGCCCGATGAGTCGGATGAGGACGCCGGAGGAATCAAGGAACCGGAGGCAGCCCTACCTGCTGACGACAAAGAGTCCGGGAGTCGGACGGCCAACAGTTCGCAGATCGACGACATTTATGATGAGCTGCGTATTCCGGACGACCTGCTGAGCGGGCGTTATGCCAATGCGGTGTTGATTCGACATTCGGGGACGGAGTTCTGCTTCGACTTCATCACCAACGTGTACCCGCGATCCGCGATCTCGGCCCGGGTGTATCTGGCGGCTCCCCACGCGGGTCCGTTCCTGACCTCGTTGCGAAAATCGCTGGGTCCGCAGTAGAAGCGAGGGCGGGCGCTACGAGAGCAATAACTGTTGCTGTTCCAGTCGTTGCTCGGCGATTTCAGCCCAGGGACCGCGGGCATCGTGCTTGAGGTAAGCCGACCAGTGAGACGCTGCCGCTTCGGGCTGATCCTGTTCGTGCAGAACTTCGGCCAGAAAGAAGTGCGCTTCGGGGTAGTCGGGATACACATCCAGGGCGACTTCAAAAGCAATGGCCGCGGCCGGAAGATCGCCCATTTCCCGATGCAGGCAGCCAATCTGGGTCCAGGCTTCCAGAAAGTCGTGGTCGTGTTCAACGGCAGAGTAGTATCGTTCGAGCGCAGCAGCGGTGTTGTGCAACCGGTACAGGCACTCACCAAGCTGGAACTGCACATCGGCGCTCTGGGGAGACGCCATGGCCGCGAGACGAAACGCTTCCAGCGCGTCGTGCAGCTGGCCAGCATCGTAAAGACGACACCCTTCGACCAGCCAGTCTCGATTGGTCACTTCGGGTTTTGATTCATTGTGATGTGGGATCATGCGGATCGACGGGATCTCCTGGTGGTCCGCTGTCGAATCCTGCGGCTCTTCCGGATCGAAATCGAACAGCCGCTGGCCGGACGTGGGGATGACCAGGCCATGTGCGTCTCGAACCACGATTTCGTGATCGAGCGCCAGCAATTCAAGCTGTTCCAGTGGACGGGCATCGCCTCGCTGCACGGCGGGCAGACGCCGCAGGCTCTCTTCGATCTGTCGCCGTGGCACGCCGGCCTGCAGCAAATCGCTGAGACGACGGGCCGAACTGACTTCGCGGAAATCGAAGTAGGGAAGACGATGCACGCGCTTGACCGGACAGATCAGCCCCTTGCGTGCCCAGCTTCGAATCACATGCGTGGACACATCCAGCACCGCCGAAAGCATGGCTGGCGTGTACAGCCGATGCACTTCATCGCGATGTTCGGTCAGCCCCAGCAGCGTCAGGAAATCGGACTCATTCACAATCTGCAGTTCCGTCCCGGACTGCTGCCATCGCAGCGCCTGAGTCAACTTGAGCGAAGGATGCCCATTGTCTTCCAGTGGCCAGCCCTCTTCACCGATGATGAGCATCGATGTCTGGCTGCTGATATGTTCGGTAGCCTGTCCGCCATGCTGTTCGACGAGACGTGCCGCCTCGGCGTGCGTCATCGAGGCGAGTGTCCCGGTGAAGGCAACCCGCTCTCCCTGCAGGCACAGAGAGCTGCTGAGAGGCGCTGACGTTCGAACTAGGGAATACGCATCGGACATAGAGGCTTAGTCGACGGCACAAAACGGGCTGACGGGAACGGGCTCGACCACAGGTGGAGCAGACTGCAGCGCGAGGATTTCGGCCTCCGCAGCGGCCACCTGCGTCCCTGACGTCAGGATATCGAAATTGAGCTCAATGGTCATGCGAGCGCCGGGCTCCAATTTCGGAACACGTCCCTGCCGACGCTCGAAACTTTTGAAATTCGGAAAGTTGATGCCCGGTTCCAGACCGGTCACGTAGCCGGCTGCTTCCGGCTGTGTGCACTTCCACTGAGTAAAGCAGGGGAGCTGCGACGTATTGAATCGGACGCAGAAGCCCCGTTCGCCCGCAGCGTTCTTCAACAGTGCGAGAGTGTTTCCGTCGGCATCGCCCTGCAGTTGAAAGAAGTAAGCCTGTTCAGCGTATCCTGGCGTCGGGCCCAGGTATTCATCCCACGTGGCGATATCCTCGGCGGCGCGAGGGTCGCGCGGAACAACGCGGCCTGCCGGGCACATCAACCGGGCTCCGGCATCGAGAAACGGGCGTCCGACATTGGTGTGGTACAACAACTGGACTTCAGTCGACGTCGCCCCAAAGTTTTCGATCGTATCGGTGACGGTAAATTGCTGCGTTCCGAGCCGGGTCGAGACCGTTGAGGTCATTCGCAGTTGCGGCCCGAACAAGGTCGTCTCGTCGACGACCCCTCGAACCTTAAGCACATCGTTCGCGGCATCAGCCTCCACTGTCACCGAGTGGGCCGGCAGATTGGCAATGCGGCCATGCAACGTGAGATCGGACTCAATGGGGCTGGACTGACCGTCGTCTGTGCCGGGGGGGCCATTGAATGCCAGGCCACAGCGGCAGACGAGCTCATTGAAACCATCCAGCCATCCCAGACCGTTTCGCGACTTCAGATTCACAAACGAAGGATGGACCGGCTGCCGCACGGGAGAGGTCCAGCCAACAGGCAACTCGCCCACGAGCGCATTCCAGATTCCCATGCCCCGAGTGGGGAGAACCGAGACGGTCAGTGAGCCGTTGTTCAATTGCACGACTTCAACACCGGCGGAGACTCCTTCGGAGAGTCGTCCGCGACGGATAGCCCAATCGCTCGTGCTGAGCTTGGCCTCGGTGTTGGTCGCATCGAGAACTTTTTCGTGGCACAGGGCCGGGAAGAGCGCAGTATTCATGTGGATGTTCCTTGGCGTCGAGATCCCTGTTGTAGACTAGCGGGCCGCTTCCTGCTCAATCGTTGTCCGCAGTTTGTGGATCAGTTCGGCATGTTGTGGTTCGTCGGCCAGATTGTGCGTCTCTTCGGGATCAGCTTCCATGTCGTACAGCTGTTGTCCAGATTTTCCGCTGTCCCACAGCGAATACCGATAGCGGGGTGTTCGCAGGCTGTAGCCATCAATTTTTCCGTGACGCACCTGCGTCAGGGCATGCTCGCGAACATGGGATTTTGTTTTCTGGAGAACCGGCCATTGTGAAACGCCATCCAGGTAATCGGGAGCAGGCAGCCCACAAACTTCGGCCAGGGTCGGGTACAGGTCGACCAGTTCCACCAGCGCTGCCGTGGATGTTCCATTCGCTGCGGCTCCGGGAGCGCAAATGATCAATGGGACGCGGGCGGAATTTTCGAACAGGCTGCGTTTCTGCCACAGCCCGTGCTCATACATGTGATAACCGTGATCGCTGGTCATCACGATAACGGTGTTCTCTGCCAGGCCCAGTCGATCAAGCGCCGCGACCACGCGGCCAACCTGGGCGTCCATGAACTCAATGGAGGCCCAGTATGCCTGAATGGCCTGACGACGCAGCTCATCGGACATTTTGTCCTGCACGCGATTGGCACTCTTATAGGCAGCTGGAGGTTCCCGATTGACATCAGCGGGAGACAGCGCAGGCAGGTCAATTCCCGAGAGGGGATAGTGTTCAAAGTAGTTCTCAGGAGAAACATACGGCGTGTGGGGCCGAAAGAACCCAACAGCCAGGAAGAAGGGCTCGTGCTGATGTTCTTCCAGCAGGCTGATGGCGGCCGTCGCAATCAGTCCATCGGTCTGCTCGGCATCACTGCCCTGAGAGGCCAGCCAGCTGAGCGTGCCACCATAGCTGCCAGGAATCAGGGAAAAGACCTTGTTCTCTTCAGCTTTGTCGCGGCCGGCGGGATTCACAACGAAGTCCCAAGACGCGTCATCGTCCAACCCATTCGTCCCCATTTCTGCCGGCACCGCATAGTGGTACAGCTTCCCGACACGGGCCGAAAAGTACTTGTGATTCCGAAACAGTTGCGGCAGCGTGACAGTATCTGGAATGAACTCGCGAAAGTGTGGCGACCCCGTATTCTCAACGCCCCGAATGAATGTCCGCGCGTTCGTCAGAACCCGGGTCCGATTGGGACGTCGTCCGGTCAAAAGTGACGTGCGGCTGGGACTGCACAGCGGGTACTGGCAATAGGCACGCTCAAAGCGGACACCACGGGTGGCCAGGGCATCAATGTTCGGAGACCGAACCTGCGAATGACCGTAGCAGTGCAGGTCGCAATTCAGGTCATCGGCGATCAGGAACAAGACATTCCTGGGACGCGGAGCAGCGTCGGCCGCAATTGCCAGGGTGAAGCTTTGCGAGAGAAACCACAGGGTCAGCACCGCGCAGCAGCGCACATAGCAAGACATGCTCTCTCCACCATCAAAAGTGTCTCAACCCGACCGAGACGAGACGACCTACACGCCCAGCCTGATCCACCAGATGGTGACCAGCGTGGAAATCGTCATGACGACAATGGTGTAGAGAAAGAACAGCGAGAGCATTTGGCCAATGGCACTTCCGGCCTCGGCGTCGTCAGCTTCAAACTGACGCAACTCGTCCCGGGAGAACAGCGGCTCATCGACGGGAGTGGAATGCTCGGCAACAGCGTGTTCAGACATGATGTTTTACGCAAACGTCAATCGGACCCAAGATTAGCGGCTGCCAACACCCCTGGAGGCAACCTTTCCAGTCCGCATTCTGGTCGTTTCTGTCTGCGTTGTCGAGACAGAACAGAGAGTTCCCGCAAGCCACACACGAAGTTTGCTGGTGTCGCTGCGACCACAAGGACCAGGAAAGGCGATGGAACTACAGTGTCACACCTTCGCCAGAGAGTGGTTCCGGCATCGGCGGAGCAGGGGGCTGTGTCAGTTCCTGAGTGTCCTGCTCGGCCGGGCACGTGGTCGGACAAACCGCTGCCTGATGTGCGCAACACCCTTCGGCGCGGCCTTGGGAGCAAGCCGACATCGGGCAGGACTTTCCACCAGCGGCACTGAGCCCCGGAATGGCGGTGAGGTAGTTGGCCACGCCTGGATTTGTCTGCAAAGCCAGAAATCCGGCCACCAGCAATGCAACAACGCCGTACAGCGACCACTGCAGCAATTTCATCAGCCGCTGGCCGGTCGAGACAGGTGCCTTCTCGGAAGTAAACTCTTCAGTTGGCGGGACTTTGGGAGGGAATTCGTATGTGGTCATCGCATCCTCTGAAAGCTCGGGGGGGGGGGGCTGCAACGAAGCCTTTCGCCGGATGCCGGGTTGGATGCGGCGGAAAGGGCTGCCCTTCCTGTTATACGCACTTCAGGGCACCATGAGCACAAGTGGAATTCAAAAATTCACATTTCCGAGTTGTTCCGCGAATTCGCCAGACCTTTCCAGGCCTTCGGAATCTGGACAGTTCATACCCCGGGCATTGTCGATTCCCCCGGGTCCAGCCCGCGTTTCCGTTCAAGGCCGCCCGCCTGTCAAAACCCTTCGTCGCTCCGGGGATTTCACGGAATCGCGACCAAACTCACTTCAGAATCTCAGGGGAGGCTGCCTAACATGCGGTGACACGCGACGGCGCGTGACATGAATCTTTTTCGAACCGCTGCTCATGTTTGATCCGATTGTCATTTCCCGATGTCAGGTTGTGCTGACCATTTGCCGGAAAACCACCGCGCAGGTTGTGGAAATGTACATGCAGCGTCAAAGCACAAAACGCGATGTGGTTCGCGTGCTGCTGCTGGTCTGGTGCTTTCTGGTCTCCTCAGCGCTGAGAGCCTGAGTTCGTCTGAGCGATCGTGCTGGCTATGCCTTGAAGCCCGCTCCGGACGAGAGGAGTCTTCCCGACTGGATGAGTTCCAGTGGGAATCTAATGTCCGCACACACGCGTTTCCCTGAGGACGGTTGCCCCCGGCGGTCCTGCGGACGTACGATCCGCGCGACGAACGCATCAATTCAACGAGAGCACCATGTCCGATTCGCTGATCTTCCCAATGGGGAAGTTTGAAGCCCAGATCCCAACCGACCGCCAGTATTCAGAGAATCACCTCTGGGTGCAGGAGGGGGCAGGGGGGTTTCGCGTCGGATTCAGTGCCTATTCTGTCCGACTGCTGCAGGATGTCTACTTTCTCGACTGGGACGTCGAGGCCGACACGCAGGTCAAACGCAAGCAGGAAATTGGCCAGGTCGAAAGCTCCAAGGCGGTTTCCTCGCTGTATCCCCCGGCCGATGGCCGCATCGTCCACTTCAACGATCTGCTGCTGGATGATCCCTCCACCATCAATACCGATGGCTACGGGCAAGGCTGGCTGTATCACTTCGACACCGAAGGCCGCTTTATGTCGGCCGAGGAATATGTCGAGTTTCTGGCCACGAAATGGGAAGAAACCCAGCGGCTGATCAAGGGCCAGTTCAACGACTAAGTGTCGCTCTGCTGCCGACTACTCGGGCAGTTCCTGTCCCCGCGTTTCCCGAGCGAAGTACACAACCACGATCCCCAGCAGGTACAAAGGGGCCAGGGAAAGCGCCTTCTGTTCATCGCTGATGGTAATCGCTCCAAATCCAAAGAACGCTGCCGCTGTGGCGAGCCGTCCCATGTTGAAGCAGAAGCCCGCACCGGTCCCGCGCAATCGGGTCGGGTACAACTCAGGAAAGTACACCGCATAGCCGGCATGCATCCCCAGAGTGAAGAAGCCGAAAACCGGTAACGCCAGCGCCAGCAGCAGGGGAGATGTGCCGGGCACCATCAGGAACTTGAACAGGACCAGCGTCATCACGAACGCAACCGCGTGATACAGCACAAATGCTCCCTTGCGTCCCAGCA
>JAGQPW010000164.1:0-2095 GCA_020426515.1 Planctomycetaceae bacterium
CTGCAGCATCGCCTTGGTCGACATGAGGAAACCGGGAGTGCAGATACCGCACTGCAATGCCGCGTTTTCCAAGAAGGCGTTCTGCAGCGGGGTGAGGCCATCCTTTTCGCAGATGCCTTCGATTGTTTCGATCGTAGCTCCGTCACACTCGACGGCCAGCACCAGACAGCTCACGACAGGCCGGCCATTGAGCAACACCGTGCAGGCTCCGCAGTTGCCGTTGCTGCAACCTTCCTTGGTGCCGGTCAGGTCCAGATTGTCACGCAGCACTTCCAGCAGCGTTTGACGCGGTTCGCACAAGAACGACCGATTGCGGCCATTGATGTCGGCGGTCACAACTCGTTGAGCAGCCATTGAAGTTCCCGTGGGTCTTGTGTTCGCAAATTGGGCAAATGAGGAATGACCTTGCGTGGTCAGGCTTGCGGTGACTCCGCACGCTGCACGGCTTCCCGCAATACGCGTTCGACCAGTACGCCGGTGACATGCAGGCGAAATTCCGCTGTGCCACGATGATCGTCAATGGGGGAAATAATCTTCCGTGCTCGCTCTCCCGCTTCCATATAGGTTGAGTCGCAGGCGGGCTGACCGGCCAGCCAGTCGGAGAGTTCTGCAGCCAACAGCGGTTTGGGAGCCACCGCTCCCAAACCCACGCGTGCCTGGGTAATTTTACCCCCCTTGACCGTCACTGCTGCTCCGACGCCAACCACAGCAATGTCCATCTCGTTGCGGGGAATGAACCGGCGGTAGTGACTGCCGCTCCCCTCATCAGGCATGGGGAGACGAATTTCCTGGAGAATCTCTCCCGACTGCAGAACATTCTGCGAGGGCCCGGTGCAGAAGTCTTCCACTGGCAGCTCGCGAGTTCCGCTCGGCCCGGCAATCACGCAGGTCGCCCCCAGAGCAATCAGTGCGGGGGTCGAATCCGCAGCGGGACCGGAGGTACACAGGTTTCCGCCCACACTGGCCCGGCTTTGAATCTGAATCCCACCGATGATCGAACAGGCATCGACCAGAGCTGCAAAGTGCTTGCAGACTTCAGGATGCTGATAGATTTTGTAGCAGGGAACAGCTGCCCCCAGTCGCAGGCCGCTCGCGTCAATCGTGAGCACGTTGAGTTCGGGAATCCGCTTGAGATCCACCACCACTTTGGGAGCCGCTCGACCCGTTCGCACATAGTCAATCAGGTCGGTTCCGCCGGCCATGGGCTTCGCGGCCCCGGCATGCTGTCCCAGCATCTGCACAGCCTCAGCGAGACTCTCGGGAGCCGCAAAATCGAAGTCGAGCATGATTCAGCAATCCAACACGGTCTGGCTCTCTGGGAGCAGGTCACATTAATCACTGAGACGATACCGCACCCCGGAGCGAAATTCCAACGCTGGGGGCTTTGCCGAGGGGCAGCGCACGTTCCTCCCGCTCGGTTCTGCCGAGTCCTCGAACTCGGTAAGCTGTGTCCCTGACAACTCTGCTCCTCATCGACATGTGACCGAATGCTGACACCCGAACTTGCCAACAGCCGATTCATGCGGGCGGCACGCTGTGAACCGACCGACACCACCCCCGTCTGGATCATGCGTCAGGCCGGACGGTATCTGCCGGAATACATGGCGGTCCGCAATCAGGTCACGTTCATCGAACTGTGCAAGCGGCCCGATCTGGCCGCCGAAGTCACGTTGACTGCCCGCGAAGCTCTCAATGTCGATGCAGCCATTCTGTTCGCAGATCTGCTGCCGATCCTCGAACCGATGGGCTTCGACCTGGAGTATGTGAAAGGGGAAGGCCCCGTCATTCACAACCCGCTGTGCAAAACGAATGATCCGGGGCGAGTGAAGCCGGTCGAGAACATGGACGATCTCGGCTACGTCTTTGACGCGGTCAAGCTGATCCGTCGCGATCTGCCCGCGGACATTCCGCTGCTTGGATTTTGCGGTGCGCCATTCACGCTGGCGTCGTATGCCATCGAAGGGGGCGGGTCGAAGAACTACATCGCTACGAAGGAGCTGATGTACACCGACGAAGCAGCCTGGCAGGAACTGATGCTCAAGCTGGTCGACAGCCTCGCCGATTACCTGCTGGCTCAGATTGAAGCGGGCTGTCA
>JAGQPW010000164.1:2194-9958 GCA_020426515.1 Planctomycetaceae bacterium
GGCCTGGCAGGAACTGATGCTCAAGCTGGTCGACAGCCTCGCCGATTACCTGCTGGCTCAGATTGAAGCGGGCTGTCAGGCAGTGCAGGTGTTCGACAGCTGGGCCGGTTGCCTGTGCCCCGCCGACTTCAAACGCTACGTGTTGCCTTACACTCAGAAACTGATTGACCAGATTCCGGAAGAAACCCCGGTCATCAACTTTCTGACCGGCAACCCGTCACTGTTGCCCATGCAGGTTCAGGCGGGGGGACAGGTGATTGGCATCGACTGGCGGATGGATCTGGGCGAAGCGTGGCGGACGATTGGTTACGACCGGGCGATTCAGGGGAACCTGGACCCGGTCGTGATCTACGGTGACTATCCCTTCATGCGGGAGCGCGTGATCGATGTGCTCGATGCCGCCGAAGGTCGACCGGGGCACATCTTCAACCTGGGCCACGGAGTGCATCCAGACATGAACCCGGACCATGTCAAAGAGCTGGTGAAGATGGTGCACGAACTGGGCGCCCACTGATGTTCGCGACTGAGTGAACGCAGTCATCCCCCAGCGGGCGGACGCTTGCGCTCTTCGAGATGTTGGGCACGTCCGGCGACATAGTCCTCGACCGAGATGCCATCGTTCTCAACAACCTGCCCCTCCTGCGCCTGATCAAAGCAGCGTTTGAGGTAGGGCACGCACCAGCCGCACCCGGTTCCCGCTCCGCCGCACTCACTGAGCTGACTGGGTCGCCGGGGGCGATGCACCTTGAGATAATTCACGATTTTCCGTTTGGAAACGTGAAAGCAGTAACACAACTCGTCGTCCAGTTTCATGAGAGCATTATACGCTGGTCGAGCTGAGCAGGATGGGCAGCAACAGGGCGACAATCACAAATAACACCACCGAGGCCATCACCATCAGCATCAGCGGTTCAAGCAGTCTGACCGCCAGATCGAGTTCTCGATTGGTGCGGCGCTCGAGGTTTTCCGAAATATCGATCAGCACTTCTTCAAGGTTGTTTGACTCTTCCCCCACGGCAATCATCGCGACAATTTCTTCGGAGAACTGCCGGCTCGCTTCTAACGGTTTCGCCAGCGACTTTCCCGCCGAAATGTTGTCAGCAGCATTGGAAATGGCGTTGCTGAGCACAAGGTTTCCGGTCGCGTCCTTGGCGATTCGCAACGACTGCAAAATGGGCACCCCATTGCGAAGCAGTGTTCCCAGCACGCGGCAAAATCGGGCGGTCGCCAGATTGCGGACAATGCGTCCCAGACCAATCGTTTTGAGCCGCCACGTATCCACAACCAGCCGGCCTTCCGTCGTTTGCATGTAGCGGGAGGCTCCATAGATCGCGGCGGCCCCAAGCCCCAGCAGCACGAACCAATAGTTCTGCGCGAAGCGGCTCATCGCCAGCAGCGACGTTGTGGCCCAGGGCAGGTCGCCTCGCTCACGCATCTGGGCGAAGATTGGCTCGAAACTGGGAACAAACTTAACCAGCAGGAAGATCACCACCGCGCTGCCGAAGACCGACAGAATGATGGGATAAATCATTGCGCCGATAACGCGTCCCTTGAGGTCTTCCTGATGGTCGGTGAACGCGGCGACCCGCTTGAGGACTTCCTCAAGAAAGCCCCCTTCCTCGCCCGCCCGCACCATGCTCACCACGAGTTCGTTGAACACGCGGGGGTGTTTGCGGAATGACTCATAAAGGCGGGTTCCGTCGGCCACATCGGTGCGAATCTCTTCCAGAACATGCCGCAGCGCCGGTTTGGTTGCCTGTCGGTTGAGCAATTCCAGGGCACGTAGAAGCGGCACGCCAGATTTCAGCAGGTCGGCCAGTTGCGAATACAGAATCGCCAGCTGCCGAGCCCCGACCCGTTTCCCGGCATAGGACTGCTGCTTGACGGATGCTGCCGCCATTTCCACCTGCAGTGGAAACAGTCGGCGCGAGGAGAGCGCGGAAAGTGCTTCCTGCTGCGTATTCGCGGTAATACTGCCACTGACCTGCTGGCCGGACGCCTCGCGAGCCGTGTACTGAAATTCGGGCATGCTGGATGGAACCCTGAATCGTCTCATTCGGACCGCGAAAACGTGCCGGTCCGGTCAAGGTGTAGCGTACCGTCGGGAGTGGTCCATGGCGAGATGGAAGCGAGGAGTCACGCCACGAACGCGCACAGTGAACGCTGTCTGCTCAACACCTAATGCAGGAACATCTCAGTCAGTCCCGACGGGATCGATCGCGGAGGATGCCAGCAGAGGATTCAAAGATTCGTTCCTGACGCGAGGCCGGAGGGGCTGACTGCTGGAGTGCAGCATGGGCTTCCTGCAGGTCTTCGAGATTGGCTTCGCAGACGCGGCAGCCAACCTGTTCGATATGAAAGCCGATGTAGTCCGCCAGTTCCGAATCGAGCACGCCGAGCACGAGACTGGAAAGTTCGCTGCGTGAGGGGCAACTGAGCCGATGCCGACGCCAGATCTCTCCCACTGTGCGGCCCCCCTGATCGCGAACACGAATCAGTTCTGCAGCCCGTTCGCGTAGTTCGGACGATTCACGCAGCAGCTGCTCAACCGCCGTGGCGCGCTGGGCGGGCAACATCTCTTCGACAAAGGCGAGCAGTTCGGCATCAGTCGGCAGGTCAGACATCGTCCATTTCCGTAAAGAGTCGCATCACATGCAACCGGGTATTCATTGTCAGAAGGCTGACGCCACTCCGCCCACTGAGACGAAGGCTACTCCACCCGTTCAATCAGCAGCCAGTTGACGCAGGTATTGGTCTTCGATCCAGGTCGACCGATTTCCATTGTGAGTCGGCCGTCGTTGATCGCCACTGTGGTGACAGCCTCATGGAACATCCCCGATTCGGTATTCTGATTTTCCATCAGCGTCTGCCCCTCGACCGTTACATTCTGCCCCAGTTGCTCGTGATCCGAGTCCCCCACGCAAACAGTCACGCGGTAGTTTCCACCGGGCAGCTTATACTCCCAGACGTCGTGCGAGCGAGTGAAGAGAAACGTGTCTCGAATGACTTCCGGCATGCGCTGACGTTGCCGCACGCTGGCCGACAATTCCCGCTTCCATCCGAATCCCCGATCGTCACTGAATGTGGCTCCCATATCGAGCAGAAATGGTTCCGGACCAACCACGTCTCGACCTGCGAAGTTCACGGCGGCCACGAGTGAAGAAAGTTCCGTGGGTGGCAGGCCATCTTCGCCGGGGGAAATTGGCGTCACCGGCCACGACGAAGTTTCAACACTCCAGGGAAGTGGATCATCGGTATCGGCAAGGCCGTCCCCATCACGATCACCGGCCTTCACGCTCTCAAATTCCTTTTCTGGTGCATCCTTGATAAGAGCCCACCAGGCAGTGGCGAACTCGCTCCGCGACAGGTCTCCCGGAGGTGGCTGAATGTCGGCACTGAACTGCTTGCGTTCGCGGGAACGGGCAACGACCTGGCCGATCCAATCTGCATCAGCAGGACGATCAGCCTGAAACTCGATCTGACTGGCCTGCAGCGGGAAAGCTCCGCGTATGGCCAACTGCTGCACAGCGACAAAATCGGGATGCAGCGGATCGAGATCGGCAAAGGGCCACAACGTTTGCGGCACCGCTCCCTGTTCCGTGCTGGTCAATTGCGACCAGACTTCCGAGAGCAACGACTGGTTCCAGGGAACTTCGCGAGGCTGCACATTGTGCTTGAGACAAGTAGCTGCGACGGCACCGGCCCCCTGCCCTATGGCCATGCTCTGGTCATGCAGACGGACAGCACTGCTGACGATGCTGGTGTACCCGAGATTCTTCTGGCCGCCAATCAGGCTATCAATCTCTTCCGGAACCAGTGAACGTACCGGAAACAGGCTGCGGCCACTGTACGGAGGCCCCCAGGTGCGTCCTTTGCGGAAGTCGGCGAGCCACGGACCAGCGGGAGCTTTGTCGGTCAGGAACTTGCGTCGGGTGGGGTGGAAATCGTACTCAAATTGCCAGCAAGCAATGCCATCGTGCTGCATGACGCTTGCAAAATTGGTAGCGCGTCCACTGTGCCCCATCGTGTCCTGTTGACGCAGCATGTACATCGCCTTCAGCCGCAGCGACTCACGCACATACGGCTTGGGCGGCATGTGGTCAGCAGTGCGAAACTCATGGGAGAGGCGAAACCGGCGAAAGCTGTGTGTCTTGTCCGGCATCGTGTCGTGAACTTCCGTCTGCAGATAACGCAGAAAGCCTTGCGAATACTCCCTGGCATTCTGGAACACCAACTGCCGCTGATGGCGGGTCATCTCGACAATGTTCTTGCGAGAAGCGCCCGGTTGATCGGCTTCGAGTTGTGCAGCGAGGGCGGCGGGATACACATCAACGGGATAGTCAAAGGCCGGAAAGCAGAGCAGCAGCACATCGGGATGTATGACTTCCGGCAGGTTGTAGTGATCCACAACGCGACGGCTCGCATACAGCCACAGCGGATCTTTGGGATAGGTATGGTGGCGGTAGTTTTCCGGATCGTAGCCCGGTGGAGCGGGAATCAATGCATCACCGTCGGTCTCTTCAAGCATCATGCAGTAGGTGATGGGATTCATATCCGTCAGTGGATAGTCTTCGCGTGACTCCGGTGCGAGCGGTTCACCATAGGTCGATCTCAGGTCGGGGCCAAACTCATACGCCGCTCCGCTCATGCGGATGACATCTCCCCAGTCGGAGGCGTCCATTGTCAGACGGGCATGAACAGTGACCGACTCGTTCTCCTCGCCCTGTTCGAAACGAACGCCAGTGACACGCTTTCCGGAATCCTCCCTCAAGACTTCCACCGGAACGGCCCAGGAGATCATCCGCACCTGTCCGGATTCGACATAGGGCTGAAGCAATTCACGAAAGACCTGTTCCGAATCGACCGGCCGACTGGTGGTAATGACTCGCGTATTGCCGGGGCGGGGATGCCCGTACTTTTCGCGATTGAGCGACTCAATGCGGTCGATCACTTCACGAAACAGACCGTTGCGTGGGAAGGGGACGCCGTGACCGTATCCCTCTGGACCGCGGTTCTCATCGATGGCCGCCAGGCTTTCCGCACTGAACTGCCCCCCCAGCCATTCAATGTCGTTTGCCAGCACAATGGACTTCACACCAGCGCGGGCCGCAGCAACCGCGGCTGCACAGCCCGATTCCGTCCCGCCGACGATCAGGAAGTCGGTTTGAATCAGCCGAGGTTCTGCGGCCAAAGCAGAAGCAGCTGTCAGGACAAAAGCCAGGAGCGCAGGTGACGTCTTCATTCCAGCCTCGCATCAACACGGATCGAAACATCTCCAGCCTGACAGTCTGTTGGGCAGCCGTCAAATGCTGTGCGAGTGGCGGAAGGTGCTGTCTCTGGAAAGTCCCCCTGCTGCGAAGGAACCGAGGTCTGACGGATCCGACTCACCGAACACCACAGACTCCAAATGTTTACTCCTGGAACCGCACACCCCATAATCGCAGTGTTGTTTCTGGACCTGACCTTTAGCCACGAGCGCTCGGATGACACGACCACTGCTGCTTGCTGCGTTTCTTACCCTCACCACCCTTCCCGCCATGGCCGACTCGCCTTACGAAGCGTTTGAATTCACTGGCAGCAACGGCAAGGTGTTGCCATGCCGACTGCTCAAGCCAGCTGGCTACGATCCCAACGGATCGGAAAAGTATCCGGTGGTGGTGTTCCTGCACGGGGCCGGCGAGCGAGGCAGTGACAACAATGCCCAACTCGTGCATTGCTGTGGCCGATTCCTGGAAGACGATCTCCGAACCAAACACCCCTGCTTCGTACTGGCTCCGCAATGCCCCAAAGACGAAAAGTGGGCCAACGTTGACTGGAGTTCCGATCACCACTCGATGATGAAAGAACCGTCCTCATCGATGCAGCTGGTAATCGAAGTGCTCGACAAACTGGAAAAGGAATACCGCATCGACACGGACCGAGAATATGTGATGGGGCTCTCGATGGGTGGATACGGCACCTGGGATCTGGTCAGCCGCATGCCAACCCGGTTCGCTGCTGCGGTCCCCATTTGCGGAGGAGCTGACGAAGCTCAGGCGCCAAAAATCGCGAAGCTTCCAGTCTGGGTCTTTCATGGAGACAAGGACGGGGCCGTCAAAGTCATTCGCTCGCAGCGGATGGTGGCCGCATTAAAAGAAGCGGGCGGCAACCCCAAGTACACCGAATATCCCGGCGTGGGACACAACTCGTGGACACCGGCCATGCAAGAACCGGGACTGTTCGACTGGCTGTTCGCGCAGCATCGAGCATCCGAGTAGCAACAGGTTTGCTCTTTACTGCTCTGACGAATCAGGCGGATGTCTCTCGACCTGAGGGGCTCCGCCATTCGCGAGTCAATGAAATAGCAAACGCGGCGACGGTGAGTGGAACCAATACCCACAGGATGGTCGTGACCATGTTCACACCAGCCGTCCACTGCTGAGCGGTGAACACCAGAAACGTGGTGTACAGGATGTGAAATGTCAGGAAGATTGCTCCCTCCCAGCGGTGAATGACGTGTCCCGTCAAGAACACTGGCAGGCAGGCAAACGCCACGATGAGCATCATGGGGAGATCCTGAGACATCGCTTCGGGACTGACCGGGATGCCATTGGGGGCGATTAACGAGGTGAAGCCCAGCACCCCCAGCAGATTGAAGAGGTTGCTTCCCACCACATTTCCTACCGCCAGATCGCGTTCCCCCTTCAGGGCCGCCATCACCGAAGTAGCCACTTCCGGCAATGAAGTTCCGGCCGCCACCAGCGTGAGACCAATCACCAGCTCGGAAAAGCCCCAGGCCCGGGCAATTTTTACGGCCCCATCCAGGAACATGTTGGCTCCCTGAACCAGCATCGCCAGGCCGACAATCAGGATGACCGCCTGAACCAGAATGTAGCCCCAGGTTGCCTTCGGACGTTCCGGGAACTCCTCCGAGTATTCGGCCACCACCTCGGGATTGGATTCCTGACGACTTTTGATGATCGACCAGACGGTGTAGCTGATCAGTCCAGTAAACAGCAGCGCCCCTTCCAACCGATCGAGTTTTCCATCGCGCGACATCCCGTACACGGTCACGGAGACGGCAATCATCAGTGGCACATCAAGCCGGATCAGTTGCTGATCAACTCGCAGCGGCACAATGAGTGCCGAAATCCCGAGAATGAGCAGAATGTTGAAGATGTTGCTGCCCAGCACATTGCCAAGCGCAATCTCGGGCTGTCCGGTCAGTGCCGATTGGCCACTGACGACAAATTCGGGAGCACTGGTTCCAAAGGCCACGACGGTCAGCCCAATGACCAGCGGGGAGACACGCATGGCCGAAGCCAGCCCGACGGCTCCACGGACGAGCAATTCCGCCCCCAGTGTCAGTACGCCCAATCCCAATCCCAACCATAACCATGTCATGAGTGTCTCTCGACCAGTCGCCAGTAGTAGTCTGCTCTGAATCTGCGTTCCACACGCCGCACCGCTGCTGTCATCGGAACGCCGGACGCGGATAATAGCAGTCCTCGCAGCGGAACGCTTTTCCGCTCCTCCGTTCTCAAATCTGGCCGCGCTGTGGTCTCAATCGACACTGGCCGAAGACCGGGACCACTCACTTCTCCAACGAACCAATTCTTGCCTGTCGTGATTCCAGAATCAGCGAATAGATGATCGCCACGACAGTCAGTGGAATCAGCCCCCACAGTACCACAGTCAGCCGGTGCAGTCCCATTGTCCACGCTTGTGCCGACAGCACGAGCCAGCCGGTATAGAGCAGGTAATAGGTGAAAAACACCGCCCCTT
>JAGQPW010000165.1 GCA_020426515.1 Planctomycetaceae bacterium
TGACGCTGCTGGCACAGAATCGAACGGGCTTTCAGAACCTCACCAAGCTGGCATCGAAGGCGTTTCTGGAAGGGTTCTACTACAAGCCGCGGATCGACAAGGAACTCCTGGAAGAACACCAGGAAGGGATCATTCTACTCTCGGGTTGTGCCTCCAGCGAACTCTCGCGGCTGCTGCTGGCCGATGATCTCGACCGATCCGAACAGCTGGTCAAGTGGTACGTCGACCTGTTCGGCGACCGATTCTACATGGAGATTCAGGACGGCGGCGTTGAGATTCAGCAGTCGTGTGCCGAGGCGACCATTCGACTTGCCGATCGCATGGGTCTGCCGCTGGTGGCCACGAACGATGCTCACTACCTGTGCCAGGACGATGCCGAGACGCACGATGTCCTGCTGTGCGTGAATACGAAGTCGTACCGCAGCGACACCAACCGGATGAAGATCGACACCGATCAGCTCTTCATCCGTTCGCCAGAGCAAATGTACGATGCTTTTCGCAATCGCGAGGAGGCAGTCAAGCGGTCGCAGGAGATTGCCAACCGTGTCGACATCGACCTCGACCTGAAGACCCGTCACTTCCCGGTCTTCGCCCCACCATTGGGCAAGACGGACGTCGAATATCTGCGCGAAGTTTGCGAGGAGGGATTGAGGTGGCGTTACGGAGACAATCCCGACCAGAAGTATCACGAGCGGCTGGACTACGAGCTTGGCGTGATCGAGCGAATGGGGTATTCCAGTTACTTCCTCATCGTGTGGGACTTCGCGCGATTCGCCCGCGAAAAGGGAATCCCCTGCACTGCCCGTGGTTCGGCCTGCGGTGCGATTGTGGCGTACCTGCTGGGGCTGTCTGATGTTTGTCCCATTCAGTACGACCTGCTGTTTGAACGATTCCTCGACCCCAATCGTTCGGAAGCGCCCGATATCGATATCGACTTCTGTCGCGATCGCCGCGAGCTGGTCATCAACTACGTGAAGGAAAAATATGGGCACGATAGCGTCGCCCAGATTGGCACCTTCGGCACTCTGAAAGCGAAGGCCGCAATTCGCGACGTCGCCCGCGCCCTGTCGATTCCGCTCAAGCGGGCCGATGAAATCGCCAAAATGGTGCCTGAGACACTCAACATCAAGTTGAAGGATGCTCTCAAGGAGAGCGCGGAACTTAAGGAGCAATACGACAACGATCCTCAGGTGCATGAGCTCATCAATTTCGCCATCAACCTGGAAGGTCTGGCGAAGAGCGCTGGCACGCATGCCGCCGGGGTGGTGATTGGCGACAAGCCGCTGATGGAGTATGTCCCGCTGCAAAAACTCTCCGGCAAGGACGACATCCTCACGCAGTGGACCGATGTGGAACGGGCCGGCCTGCTGAAGATGGACTTCCTGGGTCTGCGCAACCTGTCGATCCTCGACAAGGCAGTCAATAACGTCAAAAAGCATCGCGGCGTCGACATCGTTCCCAAGGATCTGCCGCTGGACGACAAAGAGACTTTTGCACTCCTCCAGCGGGGCGAAACGAAAGGGATCTTCCAGCTGGAATCGGGGGGCATGCGCGATCTGCTCACCAAGATGAAGCCGGACAAATTTGCCGACATCATCGCCACCTCGGCCCTGTACCGTCCCGGCCCGCTTGAAGGGGGGATGGTGATGACGTACGTGAACGTCAAGCACGGTCGCGAACCGGTCCCGACGGTCCACCCCATCGTCGACAAGGTGCTCGACGAAACGTACGGCGTGATGGTGTACCAGGAACAGGTGATGCGGATTCTCAACCGGTTGGGAGGCATCGATCTGGCCGAGTCGTATAAATGCATTAAGGCCATTTCAAAGAAGAAGCTGGACATCATCGCGAAGTTCCAGGAACAGTTCCTCGATGGAGCAGTTACCCAGGGCATGCCTCGTGAGCAGGCGGCCGACATTTTCAATCTGATTGAGAAGTTCGCCGGTTACGGCTTCAACAAATCTCACAGTACCGCGTACGGAGCCATTGCGTATCAGACGGCTTACCTGAAAGCCCACTATCCTCACGAATTCATGGCCGCCCTGCTGTCCTGTGGCATGGAGTCGAGTGAGCGCATCAACGAACATTCCGAGGACTGCCGCCGCATCGGTATCGACATGCTGCCGCCCAATGTCAATTTGAGCGATGTCGAATTCAGCGTGGTTGTCGACTCCAAAGCCAAGGCACCGAACAACGGACAGCCAGACGAGAATGGCCGACGACAGCTCGACCACACGCGCAAGCTGGCATTCGGACTGGGCGCAATCAAAGGAGTTGGCGAGGCTGCCGTGCAGGCCCTCGTTGACGAACGGGAAGCCAATGGTCCGTACAAGCACATCTTCGACCTGTGCGAGCGAGTCGATGGCAAGTACCTGACGAAGGGCACTCTCGAAATCCTGATCAAGGCCGGGGCGCTCGACTGCTTCGGTCCCAACCGGGCACAACATCTGGGCGTCGTCGACCGTGCCGTTCAGGGGGCCGCCTCAAGGCAGCGGGACAAGGCCCGTGGTCAGCGGTCACTGTTCGATTTTGGCGGCGGCAACCAAGAGGCCGCCGTGGTGGAAGATGCCGCCGACATGGGCATCCCCCCGGCAGAAGACTGGACTCATTCGCAGAAGCTGGCCTTCGAGAAAGAAGTGCTGGGGTTCTATCTCACATCCCATCCGCTCACCGAATTTGCCGATCAGATCGAGTCGTTCACTCAGAACAAGGTGAAAGATCTACGTGATCTGGAAGATGGCAAGGAAGTTCTCATTGGCGGCATGATTGGGGCCATTAAAAAGGCACAAACAAAGAATCCCTCACGCAATGGAAACAGCCGGTACGTGAACTTCGATCTGGAAGATCCTTCCGGTGTGGTCCGCTGCATCATGTGGCCCGATGACTTTGCCAATCATGGAGAGAAGGTCCAGCAGGAGGAGATTGTTGTCATCAAGGGGCGCATCGATTCACGGGGACGTGAACCGAACATCATCGTCAATAAACTGCTCACGCTGGATGAAGCAGAGAAGGAGTTCACACGGCAGATTGCGCTGAAGTTCGTATCCGGATTTCATACGGAAGAAGACATGAAGCGGGTCCGCGACATCTTGTCCCGCTATCCTGGAAAGACGCCTGTGATCATCGTCGTCGAAACTCAGCCGCCCCAGCCCAATGGCAATGGCGAAACCAGCGGAAATGAACATCCCCCGGACACCGATGATGCGACCTCGGACAACAATGCACCGCGGCATCGCCTGCGGGCGTTCCTGACGGCGACACAGGCGGTTTCGGCCCGTATGGAACTGAAGCACGAACTGCAGGCTGTGCTTGGTGAAGACGGGTTTCGCTTCCAGGGTGCCCAGAACAACTGACGGAGTGACGCAAGCCTCTCGCCTCGCTGCCTGAAGTAACGCGAAACGGCCCGCAGATTCCGGAGAATCTGCGGGCCGTTGATGTTCACATCACGACGCAACGGGCGTCAGCCGTGAATTAGTAGCGGTCGTGCTTGTTGGCTTCGGGAGTTGATCCGCCGTCGCAGGTGACGTCGAACTGGCTGTCGCAGTAATCAGCCACATCGTGGAACGAGCTGCCAAACGCGGTCCCCTTGTGCCCGCTCAGACCTGCATACCGGAACGACTGATTGACGCTCCCGAAGGCGGAAGCGACGTCTTCCAGTTCCTGATTCAAACCGTTTGAAATTTCGGACAGACCGACCACCATCCCAATGACGAGAATGGTGGAGACGAGAACGAGTTCGGCGGAAACGATGAAACCAGCTTCGTCGTTGTACAGTTGGGTTGCCAGTGCCAGCATGATTGACTCCAGGTTGTGAGAGATTGAGTCGAGGTTTGTTTTGAATCGAACTGCTGCCCTGTTAAGCGATTCGAGTGCCAAAGAAGCCTGACACCGTATCGCGGCGTGCAGCGCCATCAACACAACAGCTGATTCAATAACGAGTTACACTCACAAACACACCTTGAACAATTTGTTAAACAGCCCGATCCCACCTTGGCGCTCATGCTGCCTCACAGCAACACCACAGTAACGCGAGCGGTTGTCCAGTTGGCGTAACCCAACAAATTCCAAAGAGTTAAGAGGACGTGTTGACTAATCACCACATGTTGCCGGAACGCCACACGAAAATCGAATGCCGTTGAGGCGTCGCAACATTCGCTCTCTTTGGCGAAAGTGCGTTCCATTCCGCGATTTGGCAACCCTCTGCGAGGTGTCTTCGCGTCGGACGTAGCCACGCCTACAATGCAGCCCACGCCGTCTTTATTGCCCCGCCAGTAAGACCCTCATCATGAACACCGCATTGCGTACTTTGTGGCCAGCGCTGCTGCTAGCCAGTCAACTGCTGAACCTGCCCGCCGGTCAGGCCAGCGAGTTGCTCGAACTTCCCGAAGGGCAAACCATGGGGACCACGTACCACATCCGTGTGGTGGGCCCTGCCGCTGAACGCAGTACGGAACTGCAAACCGAGATTGACCGGTTGCTGCTGAAGGTTAACCAGCAGATGTCGACCTACGATCCGGAATCCGAAATCTCCCGCTTTAATGCTTACCGAGGCACGGACTCGTTTCCTGTCTCGTCTCATACAGCTCGTGTCACTGCTCGGGCGCTGGAGATCAGTGCCCTGTCAGGCGGAGCGTTCGATCCTACGGTCGGTCCTCTCGTCGAACTGTGGAATTTTGGCAAAGGCCGCATGGCCCCACGCATTCCCACCGACGCCGAAATTGCAGAGCGACAGAAGCGAGTGGGCTATGAGAATCTGCACGTGCAGCTCGATCCCCCTGCCCTGCAGAAGGACCTGCCCGATCTGGAAGTCGACCTGTCTGCGATTGCCAAAGGATTTGGGGTGGATGTGTGTGCCGAGTGGCTGGTTACCCAGCCCGATATCACCGGAGGAATGGTGGAGATTGGCGGCGAAGTCCGGACGTTTGGCAGCAAGCCCGATGGCACACCGTGGCGGATTTCCATTCTGAAGCCGGTCGAGCACACGGTGGAAACGTACCGTGTGGTCGAGTTGGAATCGGAGTCTCTGGCGACGTCCGGCAACTACCGCAACTTCTTCGAAATCGGTGGGGTTCGCTACTCGCATACCATCGATCCCACAACCGGCCGACCAGTCACCCACCAGCTTGTTTCCGTCTCCGTACTGGCGGAAGACTGCATGACGGCCGATGGAATGGCAACGGCCCTCACCGTGATGGGTTTCGAGAAAGGACTGGCACTGGCGGAACGCCTCGGACTGGCGACCTACCTGATCGCCGCGAACGACGGGCAGTTGATCGAACAGTCTTCCACCGCTGCCGTTGGCCGGTTCCAGCCACCGCCGGCTCCCGCCGCCGAACCTGTCACCGGGGATTCCCCCTGGCTCACCGTCCTGCTGACCATCATTGTCTTTGCCATTGCGCTGTGCGGGCTGGGCATCGGAGTCATTCTGAGCAATCGCCAGCTCAAGGGGACCTGTGGCGGCCTGCAGGGACTTAAGGACGCCAGTGGCCAGTCGATGTGTGAGCTGTGCAAAACCCCCAAGGAAGAGTGCGAGGAGTTCCGCAAACAAATCGCGCAGACGGCCACCGGCAGCAACAATGAACCGCCCGAAGCGGCGGGCTGACCACGTCCGGAACACAGGACCGAGGCTGGCGATCACCCCATCAGCATGTTGCTGATCTCCACGATCTTCCCCCACGCGCCCCAGACACCAGCCACCAGCAGTCCGAGGAAGGACAGCATCAGCAGGACATCCCACCAGCGTCCCGGTGCGAGCCGCGGATCGGAGGTGTACTTGCGATGGTACATCGCCCCGATGGCGATCATCGGCAGCATGGCCGCCTGCATCATACCTGCCAGCAGCACTGCCTTCACCGGATTCACCCCCGACCAGTGGGACACCACGCACAACATCGGGAGAAAGATGCACAGGCCGGACAGTGTGCGGTCGTGGGCCTTCTGATCGTGTTTGGGCAGAATGCCGAATACTTTGGCGGCATCGGTAAACATGCGGGCATGCCCCGCGTTGGCTACCAGGAATGTGGAATACAACACAGCCACGGCCCCCAGCAGGAACAGCACTTCGGCGTAGGCACCGAACACCGGGGCATAGGCCGAAGCCAGCGTGCTTACCATCCGCATTCCTTCAGGATCGCGGCCTTCTCGATACAGCACAGCCACGCCCATCAGGAAAAAGGCGATCGTTGCAATCGTGTACACAATCATGGAGAGAAACACGTCGTAGTGCATGACCCGCAACCAGCCACGGGCTCGATCGGCCCACACGTCGCTGTCGTTGCGTTGCCCAGTGAAGCGGGCATAGCCCTTCTCAATGCACCAGTACGGATAGGTAATCAGTTCCGTTGCCCCGACCCCGATGATGCCAAATGTGGCCAAAGCGGTCGTGAGAGGCGTCCAGGGGTCCTTGCCCGGCGGCAAGCGAAACGCAAACCCGCGCATGAAGTCCGCCGCACTCAGGCTCCATTGCTGTGTTGACTGCAGTGCAATCACATTGCCAATTGTGATGAACGTAAACAGCACAACCAGTGCGGTCGAGATATTCTGGATCACACCATATCGCCCGTTGTACAGCAGCAGCACCGTAAACACACCAATCGCCAGAGCCCAGTAGCGATCATCCCACGTCCAGGGATCGTTGAGCGTTCCTCCATTGCGAACGGTTTCAATCGCTTGCGTTCCTCGGTCGCCCAATCGACGCAACTGCTCCTCCAGCCGATCCACGCCAATCTGCACGCGCTGCTGTCGCTCTGCGGTCAGTTGCTGGAACTCCTCTCCACCGTTGGCGCGGTCATCCTGCCACTGAATTAACCAGGTCACCTCTGTGTGCGAGGGAACCACGATGGCGTTCTTGTAGTCGCCCGTCAGGGGACAGACGAGCGCCAACGACTGCCCCACTCCGCCTACAATGCCCCCCAGCTGTGCCAGGCTGGCCGCCATCATTGCCAGCCAGAACCAGACGACCCAGTTCACCGGCCCAATCCGTCCCGGCACCTGATTGAGGGCCGAGAGCGTCGTCTCGCCATGTGTGATGGTGTGTCGCCCCAACTCGATCTGAACAAACACCTTGATCAGGCAGCCAATGACGATCAGCCACAACAACGAAATGCCCGCTTGCGCGCCGGTCTTGGTCGTGGCGATGAGTTCGCCCGAACCGACGATACTTCCGGCAATGACCAATCCCGGCCCCAGCATGAGCAACGTGCCCCACCATGTGCGAGGCGGTTCGAGCGTTCCAGTGCCCGTAGCGGGATCGAGCTCGGGGGGCAGAGTGTCAAGATCGTCAGGAGTAGCAGAAGTCATGGTTTTGAATGCCGAGCGACAACAGAGGGAACACAAAAAATCCGAAGCACGCCTTGCGAAAGAAAGACCGTGCTTCGGACATTGAGAAACGAGCGCAATTCACTCCCGTGGCAACAGACAAACGGGGGGCCAGCGCCCCCCGCTGCACCGGGCGAACTAGGCCTTTTCCAGAACTTCGGTCACGCCCGGAACGGCCACGGCGTACACACCGTTGGCATCCGGGGCGTTCGGAAGCTTGGCATCCCAGGAGAAATCGGTCGGCATAATGCCAATCCCTCGTTCCAGGGCATCCTTCATCGTGATCTCCTTGCCGGAGTAGGTACACATACGGCCCAGAATGGCGGTCATCGTGCTCATGGCGCCGTATTCTGCTTCGCTGTAGTCCTTGCCTTCACGAATGGCGGTGAACAGGTCATCGTGCTCGACCTGATAAGGATCGGGCGACTTTCCCTTGTAGGGGATGTCTTCACCAGAAAAGAGCGTGGCTCCGTAGCCGCCGCGACGACCACCGAAGTCCACAATCCCCTTGGTGGTGTGGACATGCTCGGTCACGCTGTTCCAGCAGTTCCGGATGTGGCGACACTGGCTCATCATCACGGTGCCGTCGGCGTAGGTGTACTCAACCGCATGGTGGTCGAAGATTTCTCCGTACTTGGGGTCTTTGCGAACTTCGCGGCCCCCCATACCGTTTGCCTTTACCGGGAATTGCCAGCCATCCTTGCTCATCACCCAGTTGCCAACGTCCAGGTTGTGAATGTGCTGTTCACAAATGTGGTCGCCGCACAGCCACGTGTAGTAGTACCAGTTCCGCAACTGATACTCCATTTCCGACTTCACCTGATCACGGGTCCGACGAGGGTCCCACACGCCGCCGCCGTTCCAGTACACCCGGAGGGCACGCACATCACCAAATTCTCCATCGTGGATCCGCCCCACAAACTCCTGATAAGGAGCCTGGTGGTGACGCTGTAGACCGACACCAATCTTCAGGCCCTTTTCCTTGGCCTTTTTGGCAGCGGCCAGCACCTGGCGCACGCCGGGAGCATCGGTCGCCACGGGCTTTTCCATGAAGACGTGCACGCCCTTTTCCACAGCGTACTCGAGCATCATCGGGCGAAAACCAGGAGGCGTGGCGAGGATAACCACATCCACACCGGAATCGATCACCTGCTTGTAGGCATCGAATCCGGTGAACTTCGTTTCTTCGGCGACAGAAATCTCAGCTGAATCGTCGTTTTCCACAGCCTTTTCGACGTTCCGCAGCGAGCCATCGAGCTGATCGCGGAACACATCGCCCATGGCAATCAAACGGACGCGACCGGGAGACTTCAGCGCCTGAGCACAGGCTCCCGTTCCACGACCACCACAGCCAACCAGACCGATACGCACGGTATCTTCCCCAGCGGCGTAAGCACCACTCGACAGACTGCTCAAGACGCCAGCTCCAAGCGTGGCGACCGAAGTCGTTTTCAAGAAATCGCGGCGGGTGGGTTCTGACATGAAGAGCTCCTTGGGCAGAATATGATCAAAGGAAACGACGCATTCCGCGTCGCCGGTAGTCTTACAAACCGGTCACATCCAGTAGTGTTGATAATTCGCAGCCATTTGTGAACCGTGCGCCAAAGGTTTCCGGCCTGGCCTCCCTTGAACAGCCGACCGGGATCGCAAACTTGCGCCAATTGCCACAAAACTCGTTCAGAGTTGCAACTGCAGTGCGGCTGCGTCGCCGCTGAGAGATGTGTTCCGACTGCGCGCCATCCGATGATGGCGTCCCGGAGGCCGGATCCCGGACGGTGAATGCCGCCGACTCGCGAACCGTCACTGTTCGTGCGTAATCACTTCAATTCGAAGTTCAGCGGGGCATGCGATCCCCCCCCCGGAACAACGTTGGCGGTCAGGGTCGAATTCTCCTCACTGCTGTACTTGGCGGGAATGGATTCGACGGCCCCAAGCTGTTCCACCTCGGCATGGGTCAATCCAAATGGGATCGCCGAACCATCTGGCATGCTCAGCTTGCTGATGATGACGCGATAGGTCCCCGGAACCGCACCCTGGCTTTGTTCTGGCGTCAGATCGCGAATTGGTGTCATCAACGAGTAGTTTCCTTCTTCATCCGTGCGTCCATAGGCTGCGCGAACCGCATTGTCACCGGTGGGCCGAAACGTAACTCCGGCATCAACCAGCGCCGCCCCCTGATATGTGACCTTTCCGGTAACAGGAACAAGATCCTTCTGGAAACTCGGCTGGTTTGAGTTGGAACCGCAGCCAATCAGCAGCAGGCCAAAGCAAGCACTCCAGCTCAGCAAACCGAGTCGTGGAAACTCGTGAACAGACTCACGGCAGAACTCACTCATCGGACCTTCAGCCTTTCCGGAAAAGTGACAGGAGAGGGGGCGCGGTCAGCCGACACAGCTCCGCTTCTTCTCCAGCGACAGAGTAAGAACTCAAACCAGGGCCGCTTCGCCATGGGGAAGCGGCCCTGCGAGGCCATTGCCAGAGTGCCGGACTAGAATTCGCCGACAATTTTCCCATCGGCAATCGTATCGAGCCGGGAACGAATCACGCTGGCCGCGTTTTCGCTAAAGAACCGGGCTGACCCATCAGCCATGAGAATCTGTAATCCGCC
>JAGQPW010000166.1 GCA_020426515.1 Planctomycetaceae bacterium
AACTCACCTCCAGCCAACCACGTTTGAACGCGAACGTTTAAAGCTCACATCAACTACCAACCATGTTGTCAAAGATCGTTCCCCGCTTGGGGGTTCGGGAGTGTATCGGAGCGAAGTTCGCTGTCAACTCTCCTCAACAAGATTTTCCACGAACCGCTTCTGACTTTCAACCAACAGCGGAAAACTTACGCCCGCTGACTGCCGGGCGCGTGGGAAAATCCTCAGCAAAATGGACTACAGCTGTCCTTTGGCGATCCGGAACAACTTGCCGGGCTTGCCCTTGGCTCCCTCTTCCGCAGTGCCGAAAGTCGTGACGTACGCATGCCCTTTGGCGTCGAACGCGATGGCGGTTGGCTTGTCCAGTGATGCGACTTTGCGAGCAGTGCACTTGTCTCCCTCGATGGTCAGTTCAAACAGCCCACCCTTGGTTGCATCGACCCAGGAGAAGTCGGTTGCATACAGCTTCCCCGTGACGGGGCTGTATGCCAGTCCGATGATGTCGGAGAGACCGGTTTCGTACTGCTTCTTGAGCTTGCCGGTCTTGGCATCGTAGACGAGCAGCAGGCTGTCCGCGGCGACGTTTACTTCGCCCATCTGGCCGATCACCAGATCGCCGGACTTGTCCACGGTGATCGCACAGGGGGCATCCACGGCGACATCCTGCTTGGTGGCGATGAAGCCTTCCAGCTTGCCAGGCTTGCCGTCGGTGATGACCGATCGCAAAACCCAGCCTTTGGTGTCGTCACCATTGGAGGTGATGTGGATCGCGTTATTCGTGACAGCGACGCCGTAGAAGTTGCCTTCTCCCTTGGCGGAGGTGTCACCCGCTTCCACCGGGCCGAGAGTGAACGCGGCGGAATCTTCCTTCGCAGGTTTGGCCGGAGCGGTTGCCCCAATCTTATAGACGCGAACAAGTTCGGACGCATCGGGACGGCTGCCATCGGCGACGATCAGGTGTTCATTGTCGAGGAAACCGACGCCCAAAGGGCCGATGTCGTACATCGGTCCCTTGCCATAAATGTCGGAGGGGAAGTGATTCACCTCGAAGGCCCGAGCCATTCCCTTCTTGCCTTCTTCCGTTTGGGGGAACAGTCGCAGCACACCACGATGTTCCGAGATGAAGAAGTGTCCTGTTTCGGGATGAATTGCAATCCCCGAAGGGTTGTCCAGATTGCCGGCCACGGCGCGCGGGCCCGGAGCTGGCTTCTTGTCATCCGCGTGAATCGCGGTAGCTGCCAGCATCAATGCCAGCGAGGCAAAACTCAGCGTAAACTTGGTCATGGTGAAAGCTCTCCTAGAGATCTGAGTGTGAATTATCAAACAGTTGAAACATCCTTGCATCCGCAGCACTCGCATTACTGCGGGAGTTTCGGCGGTGTGTGATTGGGATAGTCGCCGCTCGCCAGGCCTTCCTTCAGAAAGACCAGCAGGTCGGCCTGCTCCTGTGGCGAGAGGTTCATGGCGAAAATTTCTTCGTCCAGGTAGGGATTGGCAATGCCTCCCTTGTTGTAGTGTGTGATGACCTCTTCCAGTGTCGCCATGGACCCATCGTGCATGTAGGGAGCCGTTCGCGACAAGTCACGCAGTGTCGGTGTTTTGAAGGCCCCGGTGTCGCCACCGAGCCCGCTGATCGCCGCCCGGCCCTTATCCGGCTCCGGCTGATCCATGCCCACGCCGATGTTGTGAAACGCGTTGTCGGTGAAATTTGGACCGGCGTGGCAGGCACTGCAATTGGCCTTGCCGAAGAACAGCTTTCGGCCGCGATCCGCCGCTTCCGAAAGTGCCGTTTTTTCTCCGGCCTGCCAACGATCGTAGGGCGAATTGCCCGCAACCACCGTCCGTTCGTAGGCAGCAATGGCGAGACCAATAGCCTCGGCGGTCACTTCGGTTCCAAAGACATTCTGGAACTGCTCGCGATAACCGTTGATGGCATTCAGTCGGTCCACCGCTTCTGGGAGGGTCAGGTCCATTTCGATCGGGTTTTGAATGGGGCCCAGAGCCTGCCCTTCCAGGCTTCCTTCGCGTCCATCCCAGAACTGAAATTTCTGATACGCGGTGTTCAACACGGTGGGTGAGTTGCGGCCTCCCTTCTGCCCTCGAACTCCGGTCGCGAACTGCTCGCCATTGCTGTAGCCCTTGGCTGGATCGTGGCAGCTGGCACAGGAAATGGTGTTGTCTCGCGAGAGCCGGGGATCGAAATAGAGCTGCTTCCCCAGTGCGATTTTTTCCTCCGAAGGCTGATTTGCCTCAGGGTGAGGGACCGGTTTGAGTCCCAGTGGCTCCGCGCAGGCGGCAGACCCAAGACAAACCCACCAGCAGCACATCCCCCCGAGCACCGTAACTTGCCAACTCGATTGCATTGCCTCTCCCGCCTGTCTTACGGATTCCCTACCAATGGTCAGTGACCATCAGTCTCCTCTGTTGCCAGCGGCGGGGCAAGTCTCCCATAAAAAGGGATGCACATTTCCAACACCACGGATAGACTGAGCGTATACTGGTCGTCAGGAAGTCAAACTGAACAGGGAGTTTCAGTGCGTATCCTTTCATCAGAGCTCTCGCATGACGCACGATTTTGATGTCAAACCGAGCCGTCGCACCGGATCGATCCTCGCGGCCACCCTGGTCCTCGTGGTTGGAACCGTTGGGGGAGCGATCTTTACCGGCACCGCGACACACAATTCTGAGCATGTGACGTTTTGTGTGGTGGGGGGGCTGCTGACCATCATTGTCATGCTGTGGCTCACCAGTTCCCGGCCCGGCAGTTTTCTGGCCGACCGAGTCAACTGGATTCTCGCTCGCCACCGTGATGAGTCGCTGACTTATCTCCCCGAGGTTCGCACGCCACAGCAGCGTCAGCACTTCGGAACTAACGCTCCACCAACAGTCGACGAAGTCCGCGAGTTGAAAGAAGGCATGAACACCTGGGTGCCATCGAAGAGGACCGGTCACTCGCGTCGCCGGACCTCCTGAGCCGCCTGAATCGGTGCTGCCGCGATCTGAGTTGTGATGGCGAATGCAGCAGAGCCCCACAAAAAAAACAGTGGTTACCTCTGCCGGGCAGAAGCAACCACTGTTGGAAATGAGCTCACACTCAAGGGCGAACCTGGACCTATTCTTCCATCACGTCCTGCTCTTTTTCCTTGGCACTGTCGTTGACGAGGCCTTCGTACTTTTTGGTCAGATCCTGAATTTTCTCTTTCAGGTCCTTCAGCATGTCTTCGGAGATCAGCTTGTCCTTCTCCGAAGTTTCGCCGCTCTTGATCGCGTCGCGACGCACGTTCCGAATCGAAATCCGTGACTCCTCCGCAAACTTGTTGACCCGCTGCACGAGGTCACGGCGACGCTCGGTCGACAATGGGGGAACATTAATGCGGATCAGCCGACCATCCGAATTCGGAGCCAGTCCGGCATCACTGGACTGAATGGCCTTTGCGATTTCGTTGAGCAGCGATGCATCGAACGGGCGAATCACGATCTGCTGAGGTTCCGGGCAGCTGATGTTCGCGACCTGCTTCATTGGAGTGGGGGAACCGTAGCTGTTAACACGGATTGAATCCACGAGCCCCGGCGTGGCACGTCCCGTTCGCAGGCCTTGCAACTGTCCGCGAAAGACGTCAACCGCCTTCTCCATTCGCTCTTCACAATCCAGCAAAATCTCGTCCGGGTCCATGGCCATAGCGAGCTACCTCTTCAATTCAGATGTTCAATCAACAGAGCGGACGTGCCAATCCACCGGCAACCGCCTCGTTCTCCACGGATAAACCATACCGGACCGCTTCAAAAATGAGAAGTGGCGAAGGGCCTTCGGAACTCGGCTTTCACTGGTTTGCAACGGCGTTAAAGCACTGAGCATTGACAGGGGCTGCGGCCCGCATCGACGAGCCCGGAGATTTGTGAGGGCCATTCACCGTGCCACGTGAATCAACTTGGTCCTGTGTGCGGCTCATCCTCCGCTTCACTTTGCGAAGGCTCCGAAATCAAAGCCGTCAATGCGAATTGCCGTCCCAAAGCAGATGAGCAACTGTCCGACCAGTGCAGCGATCAGCACCCGAGAGGTGGGTTGCGGTTCGTCGTCGGAGTCAGAGACGGCAGGCAGCAGCAGCCAGATCGCCAGCGGGAACAGCAGACACCACAAACGGGCCGCTTCCCCCATGTTTTTTCCGGTCAACCACAACAGCATCCAGACAACCAGTACTGGCGTGCGCGTTGTCCACTCGCGAAACAAAGTCCCGCAGCGATCCTGCTTCCATCGCTCGAGTGCGCCCCAGGCCACCATCGGCGCCCCCAGTGCTCCCAGGAACTCCAGCGGATTGACCCACAACCACATGGCGAACGTCCGCGTGCTATGCTCATAAAACGCGGCGTGGTTGTGATAGTTCAGCCACCAGATCGAAACAATTGGCACACCGGAGAACAGCGTCAGCAGCAAGGGCCCGCAGAACCCCGCAGCCCCGGCCAGCAGCGTCCTGATCGCGCTCGATCGATGCGTACGATCGAAGATCGCTGCGACAGCCTGCACGAACAACATGGCCCCCACTGGAACGAACGCGAGTGTCAACCACGTCCCAACGTACAGGAGCAGCCCGGCAATCGCCGAAAACCAGTATCGCTGCTTGTGCAAGCTGATCAACCAGCAGCACTGAGCTGAAACCGCAATGCTGGGATACAGCAAGTCTGACTTCGGCAGAAACACCAGCACCGCCGGAACGAGGGGCCACATTGCGGCCCCCAGCCAGGCAAGTTGAGGCGATGTCGTCTGACGCGCCAGCAGATACAGCGGCCCCACGGTTCCCACGCAAAGCAGCAATGTGAGGCAAATTGCAGCCCACAGACAGGCTTCGTCCCGTTGATCGAAGATCTGGCCGTGCAGCGCTGAGTTCTGCCGAATCTGCTCCATCCATTCATGAACTTCGACTGGCTGCACACTGAGCACGGTCCGGCACAGCATGGGCGACGAATCGAACAGGTTCCACAGGACGCAGTACGACAGCGTCAATCCCGGAGGGTGGGTGCCGAGATGCAGATAGTTCTCCGGCACGGATGAATCACGAATTCGGTCGGGATACGTGCGCACGAATTCGCCGAGGCTGTCCACATCGTGGCGAGCCTGCCAGAAATACCCCTCGGTTCGGGGATAATACAGCACAAGTGGCAATCGAGGAGGCCCTGCGAGCCCCGGGGTGGACTGAATTACAACGGCCGTCCACAGCAGACCGGCAAGCATCAACCCGAGCAGCCACAGCCCGCGCATCCTCGACGACAACTGCGGGAACACCCTGTAGCCTCGCAGCACCAGCAGCACATAAAACGTGCCAGCCGGAACCGCCAGCAGCAGTCCCGGAAGCAACTGATCCGCCAGTGGCAGCCGTGGCCAGACCCATTCACCGGGCACTCCCAGGGGAACAGGCGTCAGCCAGAGCAGAACCAGCGGCAACGCAGTCGCCGCAAGGACGAGCAGCAACGGCAGCAGCCGGTTCTGGCGATGGCCGCTGTCGGTCACGATTCCGCCGCTCCCTCGAATGGTGACACAGGGGGCGACCACTTGCACATCAGAATGCCGAGTTCATAGAGCCCGATCAGTGGCACCATCATCAGGATCATGCTCATCGGGTCAGCAGGAGTCAGAAACATCGAGATGATCGAGATCACCAGGATCGACATTTTTCGCTGTTGCGAATACGTCTCCACCTGCAGGATCTGCATCCGTTCCAGGAACAGCATCACCAGCGGCAGTTGAAAGCTGATGCCAAACATTACCGGCAACATCACTGCAAAGTTGATCCACTCGGAAAGCCGAATCTGCGGCTGAATCTTGAGAAACGCATTGAAGCCAAGCAGAAACTTGAGCACGAACGGGAACACGGCGTAGAAGCAGAACACCGCCCCGACGAAGAACAGAATCAGGCTGATGAACCCATACACGTACACATACCGTCGCTCGTGTGGGTAGAGTCCGGCGGCAAGGAACATCCACAATTCGCGAAAGATGAACGGGCTCGCGAGCAGGAATCCGGCAATCGTGGAAACTTTCAGGTAGGTCATGAAGGCTTCTTCAACCTTCAGCGTCACAGCTCGGCGTGATTGCTCAACAACCGCCTGCATTTCCGCCAGTTCCGGTGAGGAGATGATCAGCGGAACAGTTTGTGGAGCGGCTTTGGGACTGGGAGCATCGCCCTGCTCTGTCGGCGCAGGCTCGGGAACCTGAGCAGCTGGTAGCGGCTCACCAAACGCATCGGGGTTCACCTGATGCAACGCCCGGCGAAGACTGTCAACTGGAACGTTGACTTTGAGCGTCCCCGCAGGCAGCTTGGACTCAACCTCCGGCACAACTTCTTCTTCGCCGCTGGCAGGCTTCTTTCGTTCGCCAAGAATGATATCGAGCCCCCACTCGTCGTACATCTTGTCGGACCACGACTTGATGGCCGCGGTGTCGTCCTGAATATTGGCTTTCGAATAGCGCCGCAGGGCATCATCAATCGGCTTGCGGACGAAGTCGACGACAATTCCACCATTGAACAGGCAAACCGAAACGCCGATGGCCAGCCAGAGCAACGCACGGATCAGCCGCGTGCGCAGCTCCTCCAGGTGCTCGCCGAACGACATGGTCGATTCTTCGAAGAGGTCTTTTGTCTGACGGCTCATGGCCGAATGCTCCGTGGATACCGTGTCTTCTCTGGCCGGGACATCACCTGCCTGTTGATGACAATCCCATCAACAATTGTGACCGCAGAGAGGCAGCAGACTCGCGAGATTGCTTACGAAAAGCAAGCGACAGCATCCACTCAGTCCACCCGCCATGGCAGGTCCTTCGAGCGAACAGCAAAGTTGGCAAAACCCTTACGTTCCTGCCAATACGCATGATGATTTCCCCGGCAACCGTTTGCAAGTATTAACGATCTGTGCCTTCGGGGCCAAAGTTCGGGACCTTGTTCCCTCCACGGACATGGCCCATCAGGCCCCGCCCCCCCCGTCCATCAACAATCGTATCCCAAGGCTTCAAAATATCGTCCCCATTCCCGCTTCAACCGCTCGACATCGTCGTCTGGGAGTTCGGCATGTCGATTTCGCTGATAGCTGGACTGTTCGGCCACATATGATTCGAGTTGCGGTTTCGCTGCTTCAAAGCCGTCCAGCCCCAACGCCCCATAGGCCTGTTCCAACACGTCCACAGGCCGGGCGACCAAATCTTCGTACGCGATTTCATGCAAATGCCCTTCGGGCACCGAAACCTTCTGTTCCAGATACGCATCGTACAGGCGCTTATAGGTGTTGATGACCATCTCCGGAATGTCCGCCGGGTCCATGGTCTGCAGTCCCCACACGGGCTGCACCTTGCTGGCCATATGGCACATAGAGCGAAACACATCGTAGGGATGTCGGCGGATATTCAGGAATCGGGCTGCGGGATACAGCTCTCGAAGCAACTGGATTCGAGCCGTGTGGTTGGGGGATTTCAGTACCAGTTGCCTTCCGGTCCGTACAGTGACCTTGCGCACAAACAGTTCAAGGCAGCGTTTCCAGACCTCTCGATCATGCTGGCTGACATCATGGAAATCGAGGAATCGATCGTATCGGGTTTCGTTTCTGGGAAAGGCCCAACTCAACATATTGGATCGTAGCGACATGATCGCCAGTGCCATCTCATCTTCGTGCGGCTCACGCAGTCCCTGATGCATGTTGTCCATGAACCGTTTCGAGGGAGTCATCAGGTCAAGCAGCGGACGCAACCACGCTTCGCTCATCAGAAACGTATGGGGATACATCGTCTGAAACATGCTGGGCGAAGCAAACTGGTCATCGACGGTCAGCAGGTTGTGCAGGTGAGTGGTCCCGCTCCGCCAGCAGCCCAGAATAAACACAGGTGGATCTGGCTGTACGTTTCGGACTTGAGTGCCATACATGGCCTGCTCGACTGGTCGACAAAGCGAAGTGACTGCGCTGCTGAGAGTGAGGAATGGCACTTTTCCCCAGTATCGGGGCGAAATTCGAAAGCCATTTTCGGCCAGCAAGACCAACCAGTCACTCAACGTGATCCCCGCGAGGCACGCAGGACCAAAAGACTTCACCAGCATCGTATTATCCTTGTTCCGCTCAAAACTCGCTTCCAGGCTCCCAATTCCTGCGGCAATGGCTTCATGGTTGCGATCAGATGACTTCACAGTCGCCTGATCCCGGCAACACTGAGTCACAAATCCCCCTCTTTCTCTCGCATTCCCTCCCATGACGGTAGATTTCCTGCCGCGAGCCTGTAAGCATCAATTTCACTGCCGACATCCATCGAAACCATCAAGCCACAGGAAAATAGCCAGAAAGTACGATGATTGAAATCCGATCCTTCGAGGGCACACCTGAAGAACTGTCGGAATTTGTGGTTTCCGCCTGGAAGTCTACTTACGAAGGACGAATGGTGGTGCCGCATTGGAGCGCCGACTATTTCCGCTGGCAGCTTCGGCTCGACCAGCCGGGCAGCGAGAAGCAGGTGCTCTGTGCATACGAAGGAACGCAACCCGTCGGAGTTATTGCACACGTCCCCATGACGATGGAGATGGCGGGAGAACAATTCCCCGCGACTCAGGCGAGCTGGTTGAGCGTTCCCGCCGAGTATCGAGGCCGGGGCATTGCCACCGTACTGACCGATGGCTCCCGGGAGTTCCTCCGCCAGGAGCAGTATCGATTCAAGGTCGGATATCGCTACTTTGGCTCATCGGCATCACTGGGCAGCAAATTCTGGCGACCTCAAAGACAAACCACGACCACCTTTGCCCGCAAGATGGGATTCTGGATCCGAGTTCTCAATCCCACGCGGGCCGGAAACTGGAATCTCAACCGCTGGGAAGGACGCCTGACACGAACTGCGGCTCCCGTGCTCGGTCTGCATTCCCTCAGACACCCGCCCGGCGTTGTCATTCGCCCCTTTCAGCCGGCCGACCTGCCCCGTTGCCTGGAACTGGCCAACCTTGCGACTGCGGACTGTGACCTGAAACTCGTCTGGACTGCCGAGCGTCTCGGACATCAACTGGGCCTGCATGGATTCGGCCAGTCGCTTGTTGCGGAAGTGAATGGGCAAGTTCAGGGTTGCATTGGGTATCACCTGCTTCCCATGCTGGGAAGAAGCCTCGAGAACATGGGAATTCTCGATCTGATGTTCGTATCCGAACTTCCGTCAGGCATCCGCACGGAGTTGCTGAATTCGGTACTGCTGCGGTTGCAACAGGATAATGCTGTTGTAGCATTGAAATTGCGCGGGGGAGACTATCCAGCATCAACGTTCCTCAGATGGGGCTGGGTATGGAAGCCTGCGGATTCGCATGCGCTGGTGACGTGGGCCAATGGCGTACAGCCAATTCCCCGTTTGAGAAAGCTGCACCTGCTGTGGCGATGATCCTGGCGAAAGATACAGCTCATTGTCGGTAAAACGGTTTGTTTCAAGTTACAGTCAGTCTGAGGAACACACACGCCATGGGCGTCAATCTTGCCGAAGTCGTTGATCCGGTCGACCAGGCAACGCCAACATCCGTTCCCGCATTTCCATGGCCCGCGGAAGAAGGCAAGCTGATCTGCCGCAGTCAGTTCACGGGGGCAAATCGCGAGAATCTGGAACGAATCGCCTTTGCTTACGGTTCCGCTCCGGAATCGTACGACGTCGTCATTTCGAAAGGTTCGCTGCTGGCTACACCATGCGGACAGGGCGTTCTGGCGGTACTTCCTGATCGTCGCTATTGGCATATGCCCGGTGGCCTGCTGGCCGCCGACGAACTGAAGCCACACCTCGTCCAGTGGTTCAAACGTATTTCTTACGAGAACCGGATCACCGCGGCGGTCTACTCCCTTGCCGATGATGAGGTCCCCATTTTTCTCGATGTCGGGTTCGAAGCTTGCAAGTTT
>JAGQPW010000167.1:0-8981 GCA_020426515.1 Planctomycetaceae bacterium
TGTTGCTGTTCCTGCATGGCTGTGCTGTAGGCCCGTAATACCAGAACACGGGCCTCCAGTTCCCGGACGACGCTCCCTGAGGCTCTCAGCCGCATCGCAGACCGCCCCAGCACCGCAGCACGGCAGAGGCAACGCCGACAAACCGCCTGGGCCCCGGCGACGACGGACGCTGGCCCGAGTGCTGCTCCGGGGAGTGGCCGGACCCCAAAGGGGCCCCCCGTCCCCTCCCCTCCACAGCCGCCCGCCGCCGCCCCCAGACGGTTCGTCGAAGGGACGTCTTGACGATGGGCAGGGAGCAGACGCATTATGTACCGCAGGGACAGCCCTCCCAGGCCCCCTAACCAGACGCTGAACCGGACTGGCCGGTTTCGTGACCTGACTGAATTCATAACCCCTGATCGGCCAGTCGGTTAGCTTTGTCGTCATCCGACTGAATTTTCCCAAACCGACCTAATAAAGCCTCGCGTCATGCGTCTTCTCTGTATGCGCCCTTTCATCAAACTGAAACGGAGTCCCCCTCATGACGAAAACCGTTGTGTTAATTGTTGCTGTGGCATTCATTGCCGTCGGTTCAACCGCCTTCGCGCTCTATAGCGTTTCCGAGAAGGGAACTTGGCCGAAGGACTGGCCAATTGAACTCGACCCACTACGCAAACAATCTCGTACCTTGGTAGGTCCAACGCTCAGCGCCCGACATTTTGCAGTCCGATTTGCTGATCGCAATGAATTTGAAGCGGCATGGCCGCATATTTTGAAAGTCAAAAGCCAAGGGGCACCAATATTCTTGGTGCGCGGACCAAATTTCTTTCTAGACAAAGAACAAGCTGGCGTCGTCATTCACTGCCCTCCCGAAGGACAATGGGATAACCCCAAAACCCCCGAAGCCCCAATCAAAGGATACACTGAAGAATCCCGATCTCGTTGGGGCAATACCAACTACATCGAGCTGGTTGTCGATGGAAACATCGTTGATCTGAATCGCATTCTGCTGCCATCTGGTACACCAATCGTTGACGAGCGATTCAATGCCGACGTATCCAGTAGCCCAGCAAATCAAACCGGCGGATAACAACAAAATGCACCCGAGTTGCCGATCTGGCGTTTCCTGAAATCAAAGTCACTTGGCGGCAACCGTGTGATGTTAGCCGTTAACCGTCTGGGGAGAATCATGGACCTATCTCGACGAAATGCGGCAGTAGCAATTGGGAGCGCGATGGCGGGCCTTGCGCTGAACCCCTGTTGCAAAGCAGAAGACGAAGCGAAGACCAGATCAGATTCGTTTGCTGGAATATGGACATCCCACTACCAGACAACTTTCATTTATCTGATCATTCAGCCCCATCAAAAAGCCGTCTTTGCACTCTTGGATCAAGGCTACAGTTTCGGCGAAGTTCCTTGGATCCCAGCCGAGAACGGAATCATCGTACGCGGTTTTCCAATGCTGCGACTCTGGGAAACGAAGCAACCTGACCGGTGTAAAGTCAGAATGCAGGCGGTGCCACCGGAAATGACAAATAGCACGTTTGTCAAATTTCCACTGAGCTTTTACATGACACGGCAAAAGGACATGTTACCAGCTGCACTGGCAAAACAGGATATTCCCAAAGAGTGGCTGGGTGACCAACCGCCGTCCGACTTTGATCGTATGGTTGGTAAACCGCGAGAAGTCACCCCGCAGTGACGGCTAACAAATCCGTGAACCGGAGCACTCATTCAGGCGGCAACTGAAATCAAAGCCTTTCGTTCGTGCCCGGTTACGACAGGCGTTATCCCGAAATTACCCCCATGGGACTCTTAACCTTTACTATCAACGTTACCTTAGACGGCTGCGTCGACCACGAAGTGGGAATTGCCGACGACGAGACAAATGCGTTCTTTACTCGCCTCTTGGACGAGAGCGGAGCGATGCTGTGGGGGAGGGTCACCTACGAGATGATGGAGAGTTACTGGCCAGCGGTCGCCAGCGGCACCGTGGAGGCACCACCATCGTTTCGCGAATGGGCGTTCACGTTGGAGGCCAAGCCGAAGTATGTTGTGTCATCAAATCGCAAAGACTTCCCTTGGACCAACAGCCATCACATCGGCGGCGACTTGCGCACGGAAGTGCAGAAGCTGAAGGACGCGACCCCGGCTGGCGTGCTACTCGGTAGCGGCAAGCTCGCTACAGAACTTGATAGATTGGATCTGATTGATGAATATAGGATCCTCGTTCAACCCAGGATCGCCGGTCATGGCCCGACCCTTTACCAAGGCGGACTATCTGACGTGCGACGACTGGAACTGGTATCGGCCAGTCCGCTCCGCAACGGAATTGTTGCGATGCACTACCGACGGGAGCACGTCTAATGAAACAAATAAAGAAGGCTAACAAGACGGTGGTGGACAACCGCTACCAGCCCCTCTGTCGGCGAAGTTTTGCTTGGCTTCAACCTTCATTCCCGTTTCCACATAGGCTCTCGCTGGTAGCGGTGCCACACCTTCGTCGTTACGCACCTGAAACGTGCCTCTATGGATGACGATCACGAATACGCGATTCCGGCCGCCAGCATCGGGGACACAGACCTGGACGCAAAGTGGCCCCGGTTCCTCCGCAACCGTCGGGGGCCGACAGACCATGGAGGTTCGTCTGACGGCCCGCCTTCGTGTGACCGCGTCGCCCCAGGTTGGAAACCAACTTGGGGCCGCCGTGATTCGCAGAGCGACACGAAGTCCTCACCATGGGCTTTCGAACTGGTGAAGTCCGGTCCGAGAAACGGGAGGCCTGTGACAAAGCATCTTGTGCCAGCGGCGTCCGACTGCTCAAAATGAGCGGCTGGGCCCCCCAAGGTTGCCAATCCGTCTTCAAACCCAAGTCGCTCAACATGCGTATTGCAACGTTGCTCTTTGCTGTTCTGTTCCTCCTCTCCCCCACCCTCGCCGTCGAGCCGGAACCGGGATTTACGTCTCTCTTCGATGGGCAGTCCTTCGAGGGCTGGGAGCACAAAGGGAACTGGATCATTGAGGACGGCGCGTTTTATCGAAACAAGGCGGGTGGCTCACTGACGTACATAAAGGCGACAGTGCCGGACGACTTCGAACTGCGATTTGAGTGGAAGGTCTCCAAAGGCTGCAACTCGGGGGTTTACTATCGACCGGCTCAATATGAGTATCAGGTGCTCGACAATGTCCACAGCCCCTATGGCGAAAACCCGCGACAGGCCGCTGGATCTCTATTCTTCTGCATGGCTCCTTCAAAGGATGCCACCAAGCCGTTTGGCGAATGGAACACCGGTCGCGTGAAGTGCAAAGGGACGGTGATCGAACACTGGGTGAACGGGGAGCGGGTACTGTCGTTTGATTACACTGATCCGAAATGGGCCCACGAAGTCGAACTGCTGCGGATTCGGGGAGCCAACCTCGCCGCTCGCGGCGGTCGACTGTGGCTGCAGGATCACGGGCAGGATGTGTGGTTTCGCAATCTCCGCTGGCGAGAGCTTCCCGAAGATGAAAACCTCCTGGCGGATCCTGACTTCCAGCCTCTCCCCGTGACCGGCACCGCTTTGATCAAAGAACAGGAGCGGGTCAAACGTATGCTGGAAACCCAGAAGCCCCAATAGTCACTCTCACAGGTTCGGAGCCAGCATGATCCGATTGCCCTTCGAAAACTGTGCCATTTCCCGGTTGCCGATGCCCGTAACGGGAGCAGAGCAATTTTTGGCCGGCTCTACGAATCGCATTAGCCACGGCAGGCGAAACAGTCTAATCCGGCAATGGATTCAAAATACCGGATTACACCTGCCAGTTATCCCGGCCTGCGCCATTCGAGAAGCACCAGCGTGACATCTCTTAATTCAAAATGGTTCCAGTCAGCCAATCGCCAATACGCGATGCCGTTGCCAATCATCAGGCATCTCGGCAGAATAACCGGGGGGCCTGAGCACAGCAATTTCCCATCGACTGCCGTACCCCGCGTATCATCCGTTCAACCTTGGATTTCATCATGAGCTTGCTTTACCGCCAGGTGTCCATCGCCGTCTTTCTGTTGACAGCGTTTTCCCCCATCGCATCGATTTCACACGCCGATGATGCGCTCCCCTCATGGAACGATGGCCCAGTAAAACAGTCCATCATCACGTTTGTGGAAAAGGTCACCAAAGCTGATTCGCCGGATTTCGTGCCAGTCGCCGAACGGATTGCCGTGTTCGATAACGATGGAACTCTCTGGTGCGAACAGCCTCTGCCGGTCCAACTCTACTTTGCGCTGGATCGCGTTAAGGCACTCGCACCGCAGCACCCCGAGTGGAAAACCGAAGAACCCTATGCTTCGATCCTCAAAGGGGACGTCAAACAGGCCCTGACCGGTGGAAAGAAGGCCCTGTTGCAGATTGTCGCAAGTACTCACGCGGGGATGACAACGGACGAATTTGACAAGACCGTCAGTGACTGGATCGCCACTGCAAAACACCCTACCACTGGCAAGAATTTTCTCGATATGACCTACCAGCCAATGCTGGAAGTGCTCACCTACCTGCGTGCAAACAATTTCAAGACATTCATCGTGTCCGGCGGCGGAATCGAATTCATGCGTCCCTGGGCTGCACAAGTCTACGGCATTCCTCCAGAACAGGTTGTCGGCAGCAGCTTGAAGACGCAATTTGAAGTTCGGGATGGCAAGGCAGTCCTCGTGCGGCTCGCTGAAGTGAACTTCATCGACGACAAGGAAGGGAAGCCGGTTGGCATCAACCAGCACATTGGCCGCCGACCGATTGCCGCATTTGGCAACTCCGACGGGGATCGCCAGATGCTGGAGTACACGCAGGGCCACAGCGGCACCACGTTTCAGCTTCTCGTCATGCACACCGATGCCAAGCGTGAATTCGCCTATGGTCCCACTCGCGGCATGCGGACTCCACTCGTCGGGGCATTCACGGAAGAACTTGAAGAGGTCGCCGGGAAACAGGGCTGGGCCGTTGTCGACATGAAGAAAGACTGGAAGACCATCTTTCGGACAACGACCGAGGAATAGCCCCAAAGGAGTTGCACCGGCCTCAGGCGCTGGATCTCGATTCAATTCGACAAGGGGCCGTCAGCGATCCTGCAGCCTCGAGGCCATCGGGAAGGCACCTTTAGTCCAGGGCGATCCCGATCTTCTTCGCCTTACCGATCTTGCGAACAAAGCTGACCACATCGTCATCCGGGGTATCTTGTGTATAGCAAGTCGTGCCATCCTCAAAATGAATCGTCACTGCCCCTGTATGAAGTTTGGTAATGCTGTGGACGTTCTCGCTTGCGATCAACTTTTTCGCTTCATCCCACGACACACGTCGATCTCGATTCGTGATGGAAAACGCTACCAGTAGAACATCGGACAGCTGCCCCATTCCTTTCACATGGCTGATGAAGTTGACGCCACGGCCTGGAAACGAAACGGCCAGTGTGTCGTCCATGTTCAGCGTTATCTCGACTCGCTCATCGGCGATGTATTGCTCGCGTGACCACCTGTGCTCACCTTCCTTCATCTCCCGTGCCGTGGAGGAGAAGTATGCCTGACTGGGAGCGAGTTGATAGGCGCCGGTCGGTGCGACGTTGTAGTAAATCTCAAGCTTTTCCGGACCGGTGATGAAGCCACCCACCTGTCCGGTGGGGCTGTCCGGCGAGATCCTTCCGTGAAAACCAACAGGCAGGCTCAGACCACTTACCGATTCACGCAGCTGTTCCGATGTCCTTGCAGGCCCTGGCACGAAATAGCCCGCCGGTTTGGGTCTGACCGGCTCAGGATCCTGTCCCAATGCCACCAGAGGCAAACTCGCCAACACCCAGCAAAATCCCGCAAAGACATTCGTCGCACAAGGTCTCATCGCATTTCCTTCGCAATCAAAAAGAATCGGCTCGGAGCGATGGCGAGCTTCGACTGAACCTGCGCTCAAACTTTCTCCCACTGTTGAGGTTATGCGAGTCGTTGTCAACTGCGAAGCGGCGAATAGTCGCCAGTAACATTCGCCCCGAGGCACCAGCCCTCGCCGTCTCCGCAGGAGTTGGCGGAGTGCATCCATCGCCCGGTCAGGCTATTCTCGATCACGCACCAGCACGCCAACTACTCATCAGAACCGAAAACCCTCTGCCAACCATGAACACGGAATACGATGTCATTGTGGTTGGTGGCGGCGGCAGCGGATTGGCGGCGGCCGCCAGCGCGGTCGAGACCGGCTGCTCCGTCCTCGTGCTGGAGAAGCAGCCTCATCTCGGGGGAACGACGGGCATCGCCGTCGGCTCGTTCACAGCCAATGGGACCACGCAACAGAAAGCGGCGGGCATCGTCGACGATCCACTTCAGCACGAAGAAGATGCCGGCAAGTTCGCGGCTCCCGAGGTTGAACAACGCAACAACTCCGCGCTGCGTACCTATTTCCTCAGCCACGCCGCAGAGACACTCAACTGGCTGATGGACAAGGGGCTCACATTCTACGGTCCCAATCCAGAGCCCCCCAATCGCGTGCCACGCATGCACAATGTGGTCCCGGCGGCAAAGGCCTACATCGCTGTCCTGGAGGCGGAATTGCTGCAGCGAGGCGCGACAATAGTTCGCTCTGCTCACGTCACCAGACTCCTCAACAGTGCTGGGCGCGTCGCTGGCGTTGAGTTCTGCCAGTCAGGTGAACGGATTGCAAGTGTGCGGGCCCGTCGTGGCGTCGTCCTCGCAGCCGGAGACTACGCGAACTCACCGGAGATCATTGCGGAATTCAAAGGGAACGAGTTCTCCCAGATTGAGGGCATCAATCCGTACGCCGGTGGGGACGGCCATCGACTCGCCCAGTCCGCCGGGGCGAAACTACTCAACATGGATGTCACCTACGGTCCCGAAATTCGGTTTGTCGCGCCGCCGGGCAAAGCTTTTCAGCAACTGCTCCCCTCCAGCCCGCTGGCCGCAAAGGTGATGGGGCGGGCCTTGCCTTTCGTTCCCCGGTTCCTGCTCAACTGGATGATCAAACGCCTGCTGGTGACCTGGCAGCACCCCGAGAATGCGTTGTTCGATCACGGAGCCATTCTCGTGAACCAGGAGGGACGACGATTCTGCAACGAACGCAGCTGGCCGGACAGAGAGATCGCACTCGCTCAACAACCGGGCAAAATCGCTTTCCTGCTGCTCGATCAACGACTGGCCGAGATGTACTCCGCGTGGCCGCACTTCATCTCCACTGCTCCTAAGATCGCGTACGCTTACGTTAACGACTATCTCAAGCTGCGGCCTGATGTCACGATTGCCGCCCCTTCACTTGATTCGCTCGCACAGCGACGCAATCTGAACCCGATAGCTCTCCGCGAAACAATCGATGAATTCAATCGCTATGTCTTGGGAGAACAGGCCGATCCCTTGGGCCGCACGAATGATCAACACCCACTGCAGGGGAGCCGCTGGGTTCTACTGGGCCCCGCGAATGCCTACTTCACTACCACGGAAGGGGGGGCCGCCATCGACCAGCAATTGCGTGTGCTTGATGAGCAGGGAAACGCCATCCCCGGCCTGTACGCCGTTGGCCAGAATGGACTGGGAGGCCAGATCCTCTGGGGACACGGCCTGCACATCGCCTGGGCACTGACAAGTGGTCGCTTGGTGGGACTGGAGCTGGGAAAGCAGGCGGCGTCTCCAGTGCAGTTCGGGGGTTAGCGTCCCCGGTTCGCCTGCGAAATGCATCCGGATGCACTATCCTCGTAACTTGAATTCGACTCGACACTCCTGAACGTCGATCTCGCCGCCATCGGCAAGCCGGAGCCAGCCTGAACCAACAACGCCCCATGCCCAATTACCAGATCGTCGACTTCGCCACTATACCCGGCGTTCCCTGTCCCTGCGGCACGGCTCGCCGAGCCTTTGCTGAGGTACCCGACTACCCGGCGACGGTGCACGTCACGGAAATTGCCGATGATGCCCGCGTCCACTACCACAAACATCACACCGAGACTTACTACATTCTCGAATGCGAGGCCGATGCGAGGATGCAACTGGACGAGGACGTCGTCCCCCTCAAGCCCGGCATGTGCATCCTCATCCCCGCTTATACGCGGCACCGGGCCATCGGCCAGATGAAGATCATCAACATCGTCTTCCCGAAGTTTGATCCGGCAGATGAATTCTTCGATTAGCTTCCCCAAGCCCCAGCGGGAGATGCAGCATCAGCCCTCAACTTCACCTCAAACAAGTTCGAGGCAACAGCCGCCTCCACGCGAAAACCTCGTTTGACCAACGGCCACACCGTAGCCGCTGAGAGCGGGCCACACGTCAATGGCGTTCGGAGAATCTTACACCGCAGAGGCAACCCTGCAGTACCACACAACAAACGCTAGAATTCAGGAATCGTCTCATTGCCTGCAATCGTGGCAATCGCCTTCAGCGTCGGCAAGTGCATGTTGTCGCTAACGAAGCGAACACTCCCATCAGCCATCCCCACGTGGACTCCACCCGTGTGAAAGCTATTCGGATACCAAGGTGAAGAGGGATTTCGATTCGGATTAGCGTTCAGGTAAGCGACCGCATGCAGGTTCATCCCGCGACCATCAGCCGGGGTTCCGGAATTGGCAAATCGACCGCGGACTTCACACATCATGGCTGTATTACTGAGTCCATCAGTGATGCCACTCGCTCGGACGAAGGAGTCGTTGTAGAACATCCCATCGTTCGGGCGGCAGTGTGCGTCGGGAACGTTGTAATCCGGCCAGTGTGTCGTCGAAAATTCCACCGAGCCCGATACGGCGAAATAGTGCATGGCGCGCGACGCGTTCAACGGATTCCCATTCCAGCCTGAGTACACACCATCATACGGATCGCTGGGACACTGATATACCGGAAACTTCATCTGCATGACCGCAATGTTTTCTTGCGTCGTGTACTGTGGATAAGCAGAGAAGTCGATTTGATTGAAGACATTGGCCTGCTCCAATTGCGGCAGAATTGCCGCGGCCCAACAACCAATCGAGCCGTCCCAATCACAATGAGCCTCGTAGCC
>JAGQPW010000167.1:8990-9857 GCA_020426515.1 Planctomycetaceae bacterium
CGCCTGCTCCAATTGCGGCAGAATTGCCGCGGCCCAACAACCAATCGAGCCGTCCCAATCACAATGAGCCTCGTAGCCGCTCTTGATCCCATGGACTTCGGCGGATGGAAATGCGCGATGCTGGTCATGGTAATTGTGCATTGCCAACCCAATGTTCTTTAGGTTGCTCTTGCACTGAGTGCGTCTCGCGGCTTCTCGGGCTTGCTGTACGGCCGGGAGCAACAAAGCCATTAGAATGCCAATAATGGCAATCACGACCAACAGCTCAACCAATGTGAACCCGCGCCCACGACGAATCGTTCCACAGACAAAGCAGCCAGCTTCATTCCGTCGAATGGGTAGCAATATCGACTCCACGTGGCGTTCCTCCCAATTGACACTTAAGGCAATTTCAGTAAACATTCTACCCTGAGGGTAACCCCCCTCAAGGCTAATCGCCAGAAACCTCGCAAATTGCCAAAACTGCACAATTTCGCGATATCAAACATTGACGAGTGTCAGCTGCGGGGCGATATTCGAATCGACAGACATTTCCCGATGGGCATTGTCCCCTCCAGCAATGGGGGCAAGCGGGGTCCTGACACGTGTGGTCAGTGACGTCTCACTCGCGGCCCTGGGTTAGGGGGTGGTCGAGCAAGGACGGAGCGAGGGTGCGCAGGGGGGCATTGCGTGGTAGCTTTCAAACTTCTCGAAATTCTCTGGGCCCGAGACGTACTATGGACCTCAGTGCGAGTTCCCTTCCTTCGACCATAAAAGACGATCCCATACCAACGTGTGGATCGATGGCGCCATTAGAGGCAATTGCAAAACCCTCAGATCGTTGGTGATTGGCAAAGCAGTTGCATCGTAGTGTCTCCGAAAGGAGGC
>JAGQPW010000168.1 GCA_020426515.1 Planctomycetaceae bacterium
ATCCGTCGTGCGAGGTGACGAAGTTGATGCTGGCGTAGGGGCGGCGACCATCCCGTTCGTACAGGTCGCTGCTGCCGGTCAGGCGGGTGGCGAACTCGGAGACGGCATCACCATCTCCCTTCCAGAAGCGGCGAATGTTGTCGCGGTACTTGCCGTTCCACTCGGTCCAGCCGACGGGGAAATTGCCAACCTGATAGCCCCCTTCACCCAGATCCCAGGGCTCGGCAATCAGTTTGACCTGTGACAGGATGGGGTCCTGATGAATGATGTCGAAGAACGCGCCAAGCTTGTCAACGGCATGCAGCTCGCGGGCCAGGGCACTGGCAAGGTCGAAGCGGAACCCGTCGACATGCATTTCCGTAACCCAGTACCGCAAGCTGTCCATAATCAGCTTCAGCACGCGGGGGCTGGTCATGTTGAGCGTATTGCCGCAGCCGGTGTAATCCATGTAGTGCTGCGGCGAATCGGGAACCACTCGGTAATAGCGGGAGTTGTCGAAGCCACGCAGAGAAATGGTCGGACCACAGTGATTTCCCTCGCCTGTGTGATTGTAGACCACATCCAGAATCACCTCGATGCCATTGCGGTGGAACGACCGCACCATCCGCTTGAACTCTCGCACGCATCCATCGGGTGAGCGATTCGCCGCGTACTTGGGTTCCGGGGCAAAGAAGCCCAGCGTATTGTAGCCCCAATAATTGGTGAGCCCCTGCGTGACCAGATGACGGTCATCAATGTAGTGGTGGACCGGCATCAGTTCGACAGCGGTGACACCGAGCTGCTTCAGATGCCGAATGATGGGCTTCGTCACCAGCCCGGAATACGTTCCCCGCAAGTGAGGCGGCACTCCCGGATGGCGCATGGTCATGCCGCGGACGTGCATTTCGTAGATGACGGTGCGGTGCCAGGGTGTCTTGAGCTGCGTATCTCCACTCCAGTTGAAGCGGGTGTCGACCACAGCTGCCAGCGGGGCACAAAAGGCACTGTCGGTTTCACTGCGGGAGAGATCCTGCTTGGGATCGTAGAGGTCGTAGCCAAACAGCGCATCATCCCAGCGCAATGTGCGACCGATTGCCTTGGCGTACGGGTCCAACAGCACTTTGCGGGCGTTAAAACGCAAGCCGTGCTCGGGCTGATAGGGACCATGAACGCGGAAACCGTACAACTGGCCGGGGCGGAGTCCGGGGATATAGCAATGCCAGATGAAGTCTGTTCGCTCGAACAGGGGAATGCAGTGCGCCTCATGGCGGGCACTGGGGGCATCGAACAGGCATAGTTCGACGCGTGACGCGTTCTGTGAAAAGACCGCGAAATTGACACCGTGCCCGTCCCACGTGGCTCCCAGCGGATACGGTTTGCCCTGCCAGATCCTCATGCACTCGATCTCCGATGCAGTCGCACATCATACACGACATGGTCTCGATTCGGCGAGCCAACCGAACGTCCGACCGGCGTTCCAAGTGAACGCAAGGTCCCGATTCTAGGAACTCAACCCGCTCTCGCATACGTCGTTTCCCGGCATCAATCACACTGGATTTGACCAGTATGAAATGGTGCCGGCTCACGTACTGATGAATTTCAGATCGGATGCCCCAACGGAGCACTTGATGAATGTTTGGCAATCCCGGTAACGACTATGTCCCATCGCGTTCGGCGACGAGTTCGAGCCAGCGTTCTTCTGCACTGTCGAGTTCTTCAGTGACCGAGGTCAATTCCGTGTGGACCTTGAGCGCTTCTCCCGCATCGGACGTCTTCAGCAGCCGAGCGTTAAGCTCCCTTTTCTGCTCGTCCAGTTTCGCAATGGTCTTTTCCAGATTCTTGATTTCCTTGCGGAGCTGACGTTCATCCCGCTGCGGACGTTCCTTCACTTTGATCGGCTTGCCGGGAACGGGGGCCGCTTTGCCCTTGCTGGCTGCCAGTTCGCGTTCCCCGTCGTCGATCTCCTTGTTGACCGAGTACAAATACGCTTCGTAGCCGCCGCCGTAATTGCGGGCAGTGCCATCGCGAACTTCGATGATGCCGGTGGCAATCTTCTGCATGAAGTGACGATCGTGCGTCGTAAAGATGACCGTGCCCTTGTAGGCAAGCAGTGCATCGGTCAGGGACTCAATCGTCTCGACATCCAGGTGGTTCCCCGGTTCGTCGAGGACCAGAATGTTGTAGGTTCCCAGCAGCAGCCCAGCCATGCAGAGTCGAGCCCGCTCGCCCCCGGACAGAACGGAGATTTTCTTTTTCGTGTGGGCTCCCCGGAACAGCATTGAGCCGGCAACCGCCAGCACCTGTTGTGCGGTGGTCCCAGGCTTGGCACAGGAGTCCAGGTATTCCAGAACCGTGCGGTCCTTGGGAAGCGTGGTGTAGACGTGTTGGGCGTACACGCCAATTTCGCAGCCGTAGCCCCAGCGCACCGAGCCCCCCTTGGCTGGCAGTGATTCCACCAGCGTGCGGAGCAGGGTGGTTTTCCCCTGACCGTTGTCCCCCACGATGGCGACCCGCTCACCGTGATCGATTTCCAGCGTGATGTCTTTGGCCACAACGTGATCGGGATACCCGATCGCCAGGTCGCGCACGCGGACAGCTGGGCCCTGCCGCGGATCGACGATGGGAGCGCGAATGTGGGCAGTGGGATCGTCCGCCGCGATGTCCACAGTTTCCAGCTTCGCCAGTTGTTTCTCACGCGAACGTGCCCGGGATGCGGTGCTGGCCCGAGCCTTGTTCTTGTCGATGAACCGCTGCAGCTGCTTCTGCTTCGATTCGATCGCCGCATTCGCCCGCTCCTGCTGCTCTCGGCGTTCCTGATCGTAAATCAGGTACTGTTCGACAGACCCGGGGTACATCGTCAGCTCGCCACGGGCCAGTTCCAGCGTGTGATCGCAGGTGGCATCGAGGAACGTTCGGTCGTGGGAAACAATCAGGCAGGCCTGCCGGAAATTCTTGAGAAAGTGTTCGAGCAGAATCTGCGTTCGGAGGTCGAGGAAGTTCGTCGGTTCATCGAGCATGAGCAGGTTGGGCTCATGCAGCAGCAGCGCGGCCAGTTTCACTCGGGTTTGCCATCCTCCCGAGAGTTCGCTCAGCGGGCCATGAAGATAGGCCCCCTTGAGTTCAAACTGACCGGCGACTTCGCCGCACTTCCAGTCGGGCTGACCGGAATCCCGCATCAGGAATTCCTGGGCCGTTTCGCCGGGCAGGAAGGGATCGTGCTGCCGCAGATAGCCAATCTGAAGGGCCGGATTGCGGACAACCTCGCCACTGTCGAGCTCTTCCTCGCCCAGCAGGACGCGCAACAGTGTGGACTTGCCCGCCCCGTTGCGGCCCACGAAGCCAACTTTCACATCCTCGTACAGAGTGACTTCAGCGTTATCCAGCAGCAACTGGTCGCCGTAGCTCTTTTCCGCATTCCGCAACTGCAACAAAACCGACATCGAAACCTCGCAAAATCACTGGTGCTCCAGCGGGCGGATGTTACGGATGGCGGGCAGTGTGGTAAAGCGGGAGTCGAAAACACGCAGGGAATTCTCGGTCCCGGATGGATTCAGCGGCTCAGTTCGCGGCGAGATTCGAGCTGCTGACGGAATTCCGCGAGGATGGCTGCGTGGCCAGGATCGCCCGCGAGATTGGTGAATTCCCGGGGATCCTGTTCGTGGTCATACAATTCCTCGCCAGCCTCTCCCCAGCGGTTGTATCGGTATCGGCTGGTCCGTAGCGACTCTCCCCGCTGATGAGTCACTGTGTACGCCGACTGCTTTTCCCGCGGCTGGCCGGGATTCTGCAACAGCGGAACCAGGCTTTCTCCCTGCAGGTTGGCTGGCATCTTGTCCGTCAGTCCCGTCAAGTCGGCAATGGTGGGGTACAGATCGATCAGTTCGGCAATTGCGGTCGACTTTTGCCCGCGTGACTGAACGTAGCCGGGAGCCGAAACGATCAGCGGCACCCGAGTGCTCTCTTCAAACAGACTCAGTTTCTGCCAGCAATCGTGTTCGCCCAGGTTGTAGCCGTGATCGGAAGTGAAAATCACCACCGTGTTGTCTCGCAGTTCGAGACGATCGAGAGCGTCCAGCAGCCGGCCGACCTGTTCATCCATAAAGCTGACGCTGGCATAGTAAGCCGAAAGGGCTCCCTTTTGCTGTTGCAGGTTCATGCCGTACCGGCCGAGATTCTCCATGGCGGCCGCAGGGCGGGGGACGTCATCAAGATCGCCCTCGGGGACAACTGGCAACTGCGCTTCGTCATCCGGATAGCTCTGCATCAGACGCTGCGGAGCCACGAGAGGAACATGAGGCCTCACGAAACCAACCGCCAGAAAGAAGGGCTCTTCCGGCCGCAGGAACTTCGAGTCCGCTCGCCCTCGCGCTCGGTTTTCCAGCAAAGCCACCGCCTGCGAAGCTGCCAGATAATCGGCCTGCGTCGCGACCAACTCATCGGGAACGGCAATCCTCGTAAAATTGGAGCCGTAATGCTTCCTCTTGGGCGAGAGCAGCTCCAGTATGCCGGGACTGGCGGTTTCCGGGGCCATCACGTTGAAGGCCCGATCCCAGGAGTCCGGGTCATCTCCTCCGGCATCCCCCGCTTCGATGCCTCCGGGAATCCCCATATGAAAGATCTTCGAAACTCGAAAGGAAACATAGCCGTTGCGACGCAGGAATCCGCCAATGCTGGGATGCTCAGCCAGTTCGGGATTAGAAACGCGGTAGGCCCCGAGGTCGTAGTTATTGCCGAGCATTTTCGTGCGATTGGGATACAGCCCACTCATCAGCGAGGCTCGCGAGGGACCGCAGACGGGATACTGACAATACGCTCGCTCAAAGAGCACTCCTTCCGCCGCCAGTCGGTCCAGATGCGGGGTGCGACAGACCGAATTTCCATAGCAGCCCAGGCAGGCAGTCAAGTCATCACTGACGACCAGCAAGACGTTCGGACGCTCCGCCGCATGCGAGAACGTCGCGGAAAAGATCGCGATCAGCCACAGGACATATCTCATCAGAGACCTCGAGTTCCGGTCGAACAGATCGAACATGGCCGCCAGCACATCCAGAAAGCATGCCAGACGCCAGGAGGCCGGCAACCGCCCCGACATAGAGTACGGCGCCTTCCGCAGAATTCCCAATCAAAGCTCCACACCCCGACGCCACCACGAAAAAAGGACCCGCAACCAATGGTCACGCGTCCTTTTCTCACATCAGTACCGAAGGTGGGACTCGAACCCACACGGGTGTTACCCCACTGGATTTTGAATCCAGCGCGTCTGCCGATTCCGCCACTTCGGCGTGGACTTGTTCTGTTGCGGCTGGCGAGAATTTCGGGTCGCAACAGGGGCGCACTGAGCGAGGAGATGCAGACGAGTCCTGACTCAGTGCGGCGGGGAAGGTTAGCCGGTAGGAGGGGGTCTTTTCAAGCGGACAGCGGACGACCGAACTGGTTCGCGATGCCCTTGCCACTAATTCAGCGGAACTCGCACCGGAAGCTGGCAGGCTGCGGCGAGATTGATGTCGGAACGCAGGGTCAGATCCGAGTGCTGAGAGCGTTCGGCAATGGACTTCAGCGAGCAATGCAGCTGAGGGTGCATGAAATTCGGGGCCAGTTCGGCCAGCGGGACGCTGAGGAACGGGCGGTCCGGAATTTCCGGATCGGGGATGTGCAGGTCGTCTTCCTCGATGATCGTCTGGCCGAGCAGGGCAATGTCCAGGTCGATCGTGCGAGGGCCGTTCTTATTGCGGGGATCGCGAACGCGGCCCAAGGCCTGCTCAATACGCCGGCACTCCTGCTTGAGCCTCCGCGGCGAGCAGCCTGCGACGTCAATCAGCACAGCCGCGTTACAAAAGTGCGGCTGCTCGTGATAACCAACCGGAGCAGATTCCCAGACCGACGAGACCCGCACGATCGGGAATCGTGCCTGCAGCATGGCAACAGCCTGCGGCAGGTTGCGTTCTGGGGACATGTTTGAGCCCAGGGCAATAAAGGCCTGCTGATTATGAAACATCGCTGCGGCTCCGTTCGATGGTCACGCCGACAGACCGGGCGAATCGCAGGGCACCGGGCTTGCGAATACTGACCCAGACGCGGCTCACCCGCTGATCAGCCAGACACAATTTCGCCACTTCGGCGGCCATCCGTTCGACGAGCTGGAACTCCGAACTCTCGACCAGGGCAATGACCTGTTTACAGATGGTACGGTAGTTGACGGCATCCTGAATAGCGTCCGATTCCCCGGCGGCACGTGTGTCTGTCTCCAACTTCAGATTCAGAACGACATCCTGGCGATTCACCCGTTCCTCGGGATTGATCCCAATGATGGTTCTCAGCAGCAGGTCTTCGATGACAACGTAATCGGCCATGAGGATTCAGATTCCAGGGTGGGCAATCGTGGGAGGTGTTTGACGTTGGCTCAGAGACTTTAATATCGGGTTCCAGCGGCCAGTTGTTCACCGCCGCTGATGTGAACGATCTCGCCAGTGACGAACGGAGACTGCAACAGGAACATCAACGTTCTGACGATGTCCGCTGGCCCGCCGACTTGTTGCAGCGGGTTGAACAGGGCGCGCTGGGCAAAGGCTTCGGGAGATGTTCCCGGTGCGGGAAGGATGGCTCCTGGAGCAATGCCGTTGACGCGAATCTTCGGACCAAACTCCTGAGCCAGCAATTTGACCTGGGCCGCGAGCGCAGCCTTGGCCAGCGTGTAGGCTGGATGACCGGGAACGGGAACGGAGCCTCGCCAGTCGATAATGTTCACAATGCTGGCCCCCGCCTGTTCCACCTGTGCAGCGAACTGTTGTGACAGGAAGAAGGGAGCCTTCAGATTGATGTCAAAATGCCGATCCCACTGGTCTTCGGTTGTCTCCAAGACTGTCGCGGGCTCAAAGATGGCGGCACTGTTGACGAGAATGTCGACTGGCCCCAGGTGTTGAAGGGCATGCTGCATCACCTGCCGGGCTGCGGAGACGGGTGAAGTGAAGTCTGCCTGGACGGCCAGGGCCTGCACTCGGAACTGTTTGAGCTCGGCCAGCGTCGCCTCAGCCTCGGACGATGAATGGCCATAGTGAATGCAGACGTTCACACCCGCTCGTGCGAGTTCGAGTGCCATGGCGCGACCCAAACGCACAGCGCCGCCGGTTACGATTGCATTTTGGCCACGAAGAGAGTTCACAAGAGCCTTCCTGCTGAGCACACCGCAGATTGTAGACGGTTCCAAATCGAGGGGACGGAAATTCCACGGGCTTTCGCCAAAAACGTGGCTCGTTCCCCCTCCTGGTTCACGATAGCATGACGCTTTCGCTGTCGCCTTGCGAATGAATGATTCTGTGCCCGACGCAACGCCCCGACGCATCGCCTTTTGCATTACCGAACTGGACCCCGGCGGGGCAGAACGGGCATTGGTTGATATTGTCACTCGACTGCCGCGAGACCAATGGGACTCGCATGTGTTTTGTCTGGGGCCGGAGGCGCCGCTTGCAAAGACTTTGCGGGACGCCGGAATTCCGGTGACGTGCCTGGGAGCGCGATCGGGCCGGGATCTGCTCGTCGTGGATCGTCTGCGTCGGGCACTACGTCGCTGGAAGCCGGAGTTGCTGCAGACATTTCTCTTCCACGCCAATGTTGCTGGCCGACTGGCCGGTTGGCTGGCCGGTGTGCCAGTCATTGTGTCTGGACTGCGTGTTGCCGAGCGGTCTCACAGCTGGCACAACTGGCTGGAACGCTGGACGGGTGGGCTGGCGATGCAGCATGTGGCGGTGAGCGAGGGCGTCGGCGATTTTGCCAGAACTCAGCTGCGATTCCCTGCCGAACGCGTCACAATCATTCCCAATGGTGTGAACGTCGCGGAAGTGGAAGAGACGCCGCCGCTCGATTGGGCGGAGATCGGATTGCCGTCGACGGCCAACGTCCTGCTGGGAATTGGTCGGCTGCATCCGCAAAAAGGGTTCGATCTCTTGATTGAAGCGGCGGCTCCTTTGCTTCGAAGTCGCCCGGACTGTGCTCTGGTGATCGCAGGGGAGGGGCCTCAACGGGCCGAACTGGAATCTCAGGTCGCCCATCTGGGGCTGGTCGACCGCGTGCTGTTGCCGGGATGGACTCCACAGCCGGTCCGGTATCTCAAGGCCGCTCGACTGTTTGTCCTCTCCTCCCGCTGGGAGGGGATGCCGAATGTCCTGCTGCAGGCACTCGCGAGCCGCACTCCGGTCCTGGCGACCGATGTGGAAGGGGTGGCGGATGTGATGGGTGAACTGGCTCCCAAGCAGGTCGTTCAGAGCGGTTCTGTCTCTGACTTGAGGGCCGGCCTGGAGAGGGCCCTGTCGGCTGATGGAGCGAAACCCGAGGCGTCCGAACAGCTGTATCTCGTTCTATCAAAATCGTTTACGTGGGAATCTATTTCAGACCGCTACGGCCAGTTGTACACTCGTCTACTGCCCGCCCGATGACAATTCTGCCGATGGCGGGGGGTGTGCCAAACCTCTCCAAAAAAAAGGGAAACTTCCAATTCCAATGTGCTCAACAACCTTCGTTCACACCGTGCCGGTGGAGGGGAAAGAGGGCTCAAATCGCGATTGACGAACTCCCGAATCCGGGTATCTTTGGAAGCCAAGTGGGGGTCGTGAGGAGAAGTGACCCCGGGCTCCCCTTGGAGTTTGGGATCGATGGAACGCCTTTTCCTGACACCAAGGATGTTGGCTGTATTTGTAAGTCCTTTCCTTCGGGAAGGGAGCCCCTGACTGACACTCGAGTTCCGATGCCGGAACTGGAGTGGTGCTTTTCAAGTGCCGGTCGGATTGAGGTCGTCATTGACTTCGCCGTCCCTGAGTGCTGGCGCTCACCGTGTTGACATTGCCTGTCGGACGTGCGCGCCGTGAAAAGCGGAACAACCGATTCCATGGACGTTTTCCCAGTGAATATGATCGCCGACTCGCATGAGCGTCGATCCTGAATATAGATGGAGTCTCCGCCTGCTACCGGGCATGCGGATCCAGGCAGGGCAAGATGTCCTGCCGCCAAAACCGGCCGGGATGGCTCCTTCTCCCCGGCTGTCAGGCATTCACCCCTTAACGTGACAAGACGTTTCGGGGGTGAATGCCTGTTTTGTTTTCTGCTCTCGCCCCGAGACTGCCCTCCGCATTCATCTGCATCTCAAAGCAGGTTCGACGACACCCAGGCCCGTTCAGACCAATTCGCCGCACAGCGGTTGGCAGTTCCCGAGAACAGCGATCGCGAAATCTCGTCTATCGGCGAAACTTGCGACTCGTCGTCCGATTCGCCATTATTTCGGTCTAGCTCAATCTGAACGCACTTCCCGCCGCGTTTTCGCAGCAGGCAATCGCCCATATTCGGACCTACACGACGAGGCTTCAAATGAAGATTCTGGACGGCCAGACAGTTGGTGTTGACCTGGGGACCACGTATTCGGCAATCGCTCAGTTGAATGTCGAAGGAGATCCCGTCTCGCTGACCAACGCCGATGGCAAGACCATTACCCCTTCAGTTGTGCTCCTGGGGGACGATGGCAAGGTGATTGTGGGACCATCGTTCGAGCGAATGTCCATTGAAAAGCCCCAGAACATCGTCGAAGCCATCAAACGGCAGATGGGCAACAAGGACTTTCACATTATCTACCAGGGCAAAAAGCTGACCCCGGAATTCATCTCAGCCCTCATCCTGAAGAAGCTCAAGCAGG
>JAGQPW010000169.1 GCA_020426515.1 Planctomycetaceae bacterium
GTCCTCACGCCGGCCACCTTCGTAATGGAACGGCGGTGTACTACGCTTGTGTTCTGCCGTTGGACACTGTTCGCAGCCGACTACATCCGGTCGCTGACGGCGATTCCCAGCAGGTCGAGCCCCTGGGCGATCACGCGGCCGGAGAGTTCGACGAGTCTCAAGCGATTTTCGCGAGTGGCTGCATCGGTCCCCTTGAGGACCGGGCAGTTGGCGTAGAACGTGGTCAGGTCGCCCGCCAGATCGTACAGATACTGCGTGAGCTGGTTGGGACGATAATCATTGGCGGCGGCCTCGAGCGCTTCCGAGAAGCGGCAGAGTCTCAAGGCGAGGGCACGTTCGGCGGGCTCGGTGGTACGAATCGGGCCGTCAATCGCCTGCAACTCCTCGGCCGTGACGTCGCCTTTCCGCAGGATGCCGCAAACACGGGCATAGGCGTACTGCATGTAGGTCGCGGTGTCACCGGTGGTGGCGAGCATCTTGTCCCAGTCAAAGACGTAGTCGCTCTCGCGGTTGTGATGCAGGTCTGCGTACTTGATGCCGCCAAGTCCCACAATCTCGGCAATTCGCTGGCGGGTTTCGGCATCGAGTTCGGGAGTGGGATTGCCAGCGTCGTCGATTTTTGAGTCATCGTTGGCGGCAACGATGTCTGCAGCCCGGCTGACAGCTTCGTCCAGGAGGCTTTCCAGCCCAACGGTATCGCCGGAGCGGGTCTTGTACGGGCGGCGATCCTGTCCCATTACCGTGCCGAAACTGACATGGGCAAACTTAATCCGCGAGTACCCCCACTGCTCGGCCGTGGCGAACAGCAACTTGAAGTGTTCCCCCTGCCGGGCATCGACAACGTACAGGATTTCATCGGCGTTAAGTTTCTCCGCGCGATACCGGATGGTGGCCAGATCGGTCGTCGCGTAGGTATACGCTCCATCGGTCTTCTGCACGATGAAAGGGGCTTCGTTGCCTTCAATGAAGACACATTGAGCTCCCCCGCTCTCCTTCGCCATCCCTTTGTTCTGCAAGTCGCCGACGACCTCTCCGAGCATGTCGTCGTAATAGCTTTCCCCGAGTGCGAGATCGAACTGAATACCGAGCCGGTCATACACTCGCTGCAATGCCTGCAGACACTGCGGTAGAAACTGATTCCACAACGTGCGGTTTTCTTGATCCCCCCCGTGCAGTTTGGCGGTCTCATCGCGAGCCAGTCGGGCGATGTTCGGATGCGCATTGGCAAGCTGCTGCAGCTCAGCATCGGCATCGATGGTCGCAACCTTCTTCTCCTGCGAAGCGATCTCTTCCTTGAGTCCTTCCAACTCGGACCGCAGTTTCTTGAGAGCCTTCTGGGCCGACTTGTCACCCGCCGGGGCCGTGGCTTCCTGCGATTGCAGTTCGGCTTGTCTGGTTGCGAGGCGTTCGCGCTGTGCGGGCAGACTTTCTTTTGCAGCGTGATAGTCGCTGAGCTGATTGACCAGTCGGTACAGCCGGGCCAGTTCGGGAACGGGATCGGTGGCGTAGGCATCTGTGTTGAGGAAGTTCTTGTAACCGTAAATGATCATCCCGAACTGCGTGCCCCAGTCGCCAATGTGATTGTCGCTGGTGACGTTGTGCCCGAGGAATCGCAGCAGTCGGCAAATGGAATCGCCAATTACGGTACTCCGCAGGTGGCCGACGTGCATTGGCTTGGCGACATTGGGCGAGGAGAAGTCGACGATGATATTGCGAGGCTCGCCAGCCGGTTCGACACCCAGCCGCTGATCGGCGGCCATGTGCTGTAACTGCTGCTGCAGGAACTCATCCTGCAGCTTGAGATTGATAAAGCCCGGACCGGCAATCTCGGGTGGCTCGCAAAGATCGGAGACATCGAGCTTGTCGACGAGTCGGGCCGCCAGTTCGCGCGGATTGACCCCGTTGCGTTTACCCAGCGGCATGCAGCAATTGGCCTGAAAGTCGCCGAAGCGAGTGTCGGCGGCCGGGCGAATCATCGCTGCGAACTCGGTCGGGTCTTCGGTGAAGTCCGCCAGAGCGAGGGCGAAGCGTTGCTGAAGCTGGTGCAGAATGTTCATGGAATCTCGTCTTCAATCGCCGCCAGTGCGGGGAGTTGTGCCTCGTATAAACGGGCTGACTTCAGAGTTACTTCAAATACAAGGTGAGCACCGCCAGATCGGCGGGAGTGATGCCGCTGATGCGTCCCGCCTGCGACAGGTCGCGGGGACGCACTCGGCTGAATTTCTCGCGGGCTTCCTTACGCAGTTGCGTGATGGCAAGGAAGTCGAACGTCTCGGGAATGCGGACCGACGAATGCTTCTGCATCCGATCAACATCGAGCTGCTGTCGTTTCACATAGCCACTGTACTTGATTTCAATGGCCACCTGCTGCCGGGCCCGATCGCTGATGTCGAGTGCCGCTGCATCGCTCGACATTTCCTGCAACTGTGGCCAGTCAATCTCCGGCCGACGCAGCCACTCTTCGAGCGAATTCCCCTGATGGCGGGTCGTCTGCAATAACTGCATCGCCCTGTCAATTTCGGCTTCGTAGGTCGTTAGCTGATTCCAGCGTTCATCGTCCACGAGACCAATTGCGCGTCCGACTTTCGTCAGCCGACGGTCCGCATTGTCCTGACGCAGCAGCAGCCGATATTCGGCCCGCGAAGTAAACATGCGGTAGGGCTCATCAACTCCCTTGGTCACAAGGTCGTCAAGCAGCACTCCGATGTAGCCTTGCGAGCGGTCGAGGATGAGTGGCTTTGAACCCCGCAGCTTGAGGGCGGCATTGACTCCGGCCAGCAGTCCCTGCGCAGCGGCCTCTTCGTATCCGGTTGTGCCGTTGATCTGCCCGGCGAAGTAAAGTCCTGCGACTCGCTTGGTTTCAAGAGTGGGATGCAGCTGCGTTGGTGGAGCAAAGTCGTATTCCACTGCGTAGCCGTACCGCATGATGTCGGCTTTTTCGAGCCCGCGAATGGAGTGGATCATCGCATCCTGCACATCGCGCGGCAGACTGGTGGAGATGCCGTTGCAGTATACCTCCAGCGTGTTCCGGCCTTCCGGTTCCAGAAAGATCTGGTGAGAGGACTTATCGGCGAAACGGACCACTTTGTCTTCGATGGAAGGACAGTACCGCGGACCGGTGGAGTTAATCTGTCCGCTGTACATCGGGGCGCGATGCAGATTGTTACGAATGCTCTCGTGGACCGAAGCATTCGTTTCCGTCAGCCAGCAGGGAATCTGCTCCTGCGTGATTCGTTCGGTCAGGAATGAGAACGGCTGCGGATCGTCATCGCCCGGCTGAATTTCCAGCTGAGAATAATCGATCGTGCGTCCGTTCAGTCGGGCGGGCGTTCCGGTCTTGAAGCGTTCGAGCTCGAAGCCGAGTGCCCGCAGACTGTCGGACATTGTGCCGGTGGTCCCCTCCCCGGCTCGGCCCCCGGCGGTCTTGGCTTCGCCGGTGTGCATGATTGCCTGCAGGAACGTGCCGGTGGTGATGACGACGGCTCCCGCGCGGTAGATGGCCCCGCCTCGCACACGCACTCCAGTGAAGCGAGGACGTGCGGGGTCGGTCTGATCGACCAGCAGTTCTTCGACCATCTCCTGCCGCAGCGCCAGATTGTCCTGCTCCTCGACCCGCTGCTTCATCAGGAACTGGTAGGCCTTTTTGTCGGCTTGGGCGCGGGGGCTCCACATCGCCGGGCCCTTGCCTCGGTTGAGCATGCGGAACTGAATTCCGGTCGCATCAATGATGCGACCCATCTCACCACCCAGGGCATCGATTTCGCGGACAATCTGCCCCTTGGCCACGCCGCCAATGGCCGGATTGCAGCTCATCTGACCGACGGTATCGCAGTTCATCGTCAGCAACGCGGTCTTTGCCCCCAGTCGGGCGGCAGCGAGTGCCGCCTCCGAACCGGCGTGTCCGGCCCCGATGACGAGGATGTCATATTCGTAAACAGAGTCTGCCATGGATGTTCAGTAAGCCAGCGTGCGAGGCCCGCAGCGATGGCGGGCGCCTCAGTGTATGGGGTGCGAGAGGCTGAAGAAAGCTTGGGTTCACACAAGATTGCGGGATTTGGTGCGGAGAAATCGAACCCGGCGGCAGGAAAACCGGTCTCTCTCCGGGTGTGATGTTCGCGATGGTCGAACTTGCTCCCGCTACGGGGTATGATTCGGATCAGATTTCATGGACTCTCCGGGAAATGATTCCGGAGAGCTGAGCATTGACCTGCAGACCGCGTTGCTGATGAGTCTCGATACCCTCCCATCCCAGCCGTTGCCAAGTCCTGAAGAAGGACTTGTTGAACGCCAGTTCGCGACGTTGTTCGAACCGCCGCATCCGCTGGTGCTTGAAAGTGGGGAAGAGTTTGGGCCAATCACCGTCGCCTATCAGACGTACGGCACTCTTTCCCCGCAGCGCGACAATGCGATTTTTATCTGCCATGCCCTGACTGGCGATTCCCACGTGGCCGGGCGCCGCCGTCCCGAAGACCGCAAGCCGGGCTGGTGGGATGGCTTTGTCGGCCCCGGAAAAGGGATCGATACCGACAGGTATTTCGTTGTGTGTGCCAACGTCCTCGGGGGGTGTCAGGGAACGACGGGCCCCAGTTCCATCAATCCGGCAACCGGCGAACCTTTCGGACCGGATTTTCCCTTCATCACCATCTCGGACATGGTCAATGTCCACCATGCCCTGCTGGCGCATCTCGGCATCGACAAGGTGCTCGCGATCGTTGGTGGCAGCCTCGGCGGCATGCAGGTGCTGGACTGGGTGGTGCGTTATCCGAAACAGGTGGGGGCCGCACTGGTGTTCGCGAGTGGTGCCCGCTTGAATGCTCAGGGCATTGCCTTTAACGCGGTCGGCCGTCGGGCCATCTTCATGGACCCGCTGTTCCGTGATGGACGCTTTTATGGCGAGCAGGAAAAACCGCGATTCGGACTGGCGCTGGCCCGCATGGTGGCGCACATCACGTATCTGTCGGAACAGTCAATCGAAATGAAGTTTGGTCGTCGGCTGCAGCACAGCAACGAACTCGCCTTTGACCTGCGGAAGGAAACGGAATTTCAGATTGAAAGTTACCTGCACTATCAGGGCAAGCGGTTTGTCGAACGCTTTGATGCAAACAGCTACGTTGCGCTGACCCGCGCGATGGACTACTTCAATCTCGCCCAGTCGCATGGAGATCTGGTCACGGCACTGACCGAGACGCTGGCCCGGTTCCTGATCGTGTCCTACACAACCGACTGGCTGTTTCCGACGAGTCAGAGCAGCGAACTGGTCCGGGCCCTGAGTGCGGCTCGCAAGCATGTCACCTGCACCGAACTGGACAGCCCCTACGGTCACGATGCGTTTCTGATCGAGTCCGAGTTGCCCAAGCTGGAGGCCATCGTCCGCCCCTATCTGGCGCGGCTGTACCACGAACGTGCCGCACAGAAGGCCACTTGACTCCATCAACGTTCAGCAGTGTTGCCCCTTTGCTTCCCGACGAGGAACTCGCATGGCTGGTACTTCCGTTCAACCCTATCTGTTCTTTGGTGGCCGCTGCGATGAAGCCCTTGAGTTCTATGGCCGCGTGCTGGGAGCTCAGGTTGAATTCCTGATGCGTTTTGGCGAAAGCCCCGATCCGCCTCCTCCGGGCTCCATTCCTCCCGGCTTCGAGGACAAGGTCATGCACGCCGCCGTGCAGATTGGGACCACACATCTGTTTGTCTCGGACGGCTGTGATCTGGAACCGAAGTTCGAAGGCTTCTCGCTCTCGCTGGCGCTGACGTCCGAAGACGAGGCCCACAAGACCTTTGCGGAACTCTCTGATGGGGGGCAGGTGCAGATGCCGCTGAACAAGACTTTCTGGTCCCCCTGCTTCGGCATGCTGGTCGATCGTTTTGGAATCAGCTGGATGATCAACGTCGTCGACGATTGTCCGGAATAGGCATTCGCGACGTCGTTATTGCGGTCTTGGCTCGAATTCGTACGTCGCTCGTTTGACTTGTCGACTCCGATCGAGGATCGTTTTCTATTCAAGCGTTGTTTGATGTTATCCTGTTGAGATGCGGGACGTCCCGTCGTAAGGTTGAAATCAGTATGTCGCGAGCCATGAATCGTCGTTTCTTCCTGCAAACCTCGTTGGCTGCTGGTGTTGTAGCCGCAGCCGGTCGTTTGCCTCTGTTTGCCGCGGACGAAAAGCGTCCGCTGTTCGGCATTTCCCTGGCGGAGTGGTCGCTGCACGGGGAACTGTTCGGCAAAAAGCTCGACCATCTGGATTTCGCCAAGACAGCCAAGGAGGAATTTGGCATTGAGGCTGTCGAGTACGTGAACCAGTTCTTCAAGGACAAGGCCAAAGACGCCGACTACCTCGCCCAGATGAAGACCCGCGCTGCCGATCATGGCGTGCGCAGCCTGCTGATTATGGTTGACGGTGAAGGTCAGCTCGGCGCGGCGGAACCCGAAAAGCGGAAGCAGACCGTTGAGAATCACAAGAAGTGGGTCGAAGCTGCGGCGACGCTGGGCTGTCACTCGGTTCGCGTGAATGCCGCCAGCAGCGGAACGTATGAAGAACAGATCGAACGAGCCGCAGATGGACTCCACCAACTGACGGAATTCGCCGAGCAGCACAACCTGAGTGTGCTGGTCGAAAACCATGGTGGCCTCTCCTCCAATGGCGAATGGCTCGCCAAGGTGATGCAGACCGTCGATCACCCACACTGCGGCACCCTGCCGGACTTCGGCAACTTCCGCATTCAGGGCGATGAATGGTACGACCGGTACAAGGGCGTGGAAGAACTGATGCCGTTTGCTCAGGCCGTGAGTGCCAAGTCACACGACTTCGATGAGCAGGGGAACGAAACCCGCACCGACTATACCCGCATGATGAAGATTGTGCTGGATGCCGGGTACCGTGGGTTTGTGGGCATCGAATACGAAGGCAAAATGTTGTCTGAGCGAGACGGAATTCGGAAAACCAAGGCGCTGATGGAACGTGTGCGAGACGAACTCGCCCCCAGCTACAAGGCTTAGTTACGCTTCGAACTTGAAGTGCCCTGCCCGGCATGTGGCGGGGCATTTTTTTGCGCCTGTGAGTCCATGACGGATTTAGAAAAGACCTCGATCGAACAGACCGTTCCCGGCGACCTGCATCTGGGCGGGCTGATGGCCGCCGTACTTGCTGGGCTCGTCGTGTTGTGGCTGCCTGCTCCTGCTGATTTGCCCGCGACTGCGCAGCGGCTGATTGCTGTGACTGTCGTGATGGCCATCCTGTGGCTGTTTCAGGCGGTTCCTGTTGCGGTCACAAGTCTGTTACCGCTGGCCCTGTATCCCCTGTTGGGAATTGTCAGCGCCTCAGATGTCAGCGCTCCGTACGGCAACAAGAATGTCTTTCTGTTCCTGGGCGGGTTCCTGATTGCCATGGGACTCGAGAAATCGGGGCTGCATCGACGGCTGGCTTTGCATCTGGTCAGCCGGGTCGGGAGTGGTCCGATTCCCATCGTGTTTGGCTTCATGCTGACAACGGCCTTTCTCTCGATGTGGATCAGCAATACCGCATCCACAATGCTGATGATGCCCATCGCCCTGGCACTACTCTCCACCCTGCGGGAATCGGGAAAACCGGGCGAGTTTGATCGCCAGATCGCTCAAATGAATGTCCCGGTCCTCCTGGGGATTGCCTACGGAGCGAGTTGCGGCGGCTTTGCGACGCTCATTGGCACACCCACCAATGTCGCCTTTCGCGGTTACTGGGGCGATCAGTTTGTGGCTCAGGGGTACGCAAACATTTCCGCCGCAGCCTGGATGCTGACCTTCGTACCCGTCAGCCTGATCATGATTCTCATCGTCGGCGCTGTGCTGACCTGGCGCCTTCCGAGGCACTCCCCTTTGGCTGATCTGGGACGCAACTTCTTTCGCACGCGGCTGCAAACACTCGGGACGATGAATCGTTCTGAACGGATCGTGGCCGTGCTCTTTACAGTGACGGCGGTCCTCTGGCTAACTCGCGAGCCGCTGATTTTTGACCAGTTTCAGCTACTCCCCGGATGGACCGATCTGTTGGCGAGTGCAGGAAGCCAGTTGGGAATTGATCTCTCAACTGTGCCGGAATATGTCGACGATGCGACGATTGCCGTGCTGATGGGCGTGCTCCTGTTCTTCATTCCGGGAGAGCCCGCGGAGAACTCTGCGCGGCAGCCGATTCTGACCTGGAGTGAAACGGAGTCGGCGATGCCGTGGGGGATGCTGATTCTCATCGGAAGCGGATTTGCCATTGCCCGTGCCTTTGACAAAACGGGCCTTTCCGAGTGGCTGGGAGGCCGCATTTCGATGGTACTGGAAGGTCAGCCGCTGCTGGTGCTGACATTTGGCGTGTGCCTGTTTGTGACCTTCCTGACCGAGTTCACCACGAATGTTGCCACGCTCAACACCTTGCTGCCGGTCCTGGCCGCGGTGGCTGTTTCGCTCGATGTGCCGCCGCTGATGCTCCTGCTGCCAGCCACGATTTCCGCCAGCTGCGCCTTCATGTTCCCGGTCGGCACCCCACCCAACGCAATCGTTTTCGGAACAGGGCGAGTCCCCATGGCACAAATGGCCCGCTACGGTCTGATTCTCAACCTGCTGGGCGTGGTCGTCATCACTGCCGCCATGCGGTACTGGGTGCCCCTGACGATTGACCTGGTGCGGCATTAGTCGTGGCTGTCCCCTCTGGCCACACCCATCGCGCCGGTCTGGGCGTGCCACCCGATCCGTAGTAACGTGGCTGCCAGATGGGCTCGGAGGAGTCAATCTGCGACCAGTAGTTCGGGAAGCGGTCACTCAGAATGGTTTTCAAGGTCTTCGATGTCAGTTCCTTCCATTTGCTCATGAATTGACTCAATTGCAGGGTTTCTGGGAACCAGAGGAGTGCATGGACATGATCGGGCATGATGACGAAACCCAGGCAAAGACCCTGCTGCATTGCCAGTCGACTCCCCATGGTGCCAATCACAATTCTCTTCGCCTGGTCATGCTGCAGATGCTTCCGCCGCTTGTAGCATGAGAAGGTCACGAAGTGGATGTGCTTCTGAGTGTCGTAGACCCGTCGTTTGACCATGGTGTGCAGCGAAACACGTGTTGAGGACGTGATTGACCATTAGCGTTGATGGTAACACATCTTGTCGCTCCGCGACCCAACCGCCCAAAAGGAGCGGTTGGGCCACCCTGCGTCCGTTGAAGCGTTGAAACGTTGAGGGGTCTGCGGGCCACGTTGAGAGACGGCATGGCTGGCATCCGGTATTCGCTCGCGTCACATGGCCACCCGTCCGAAACATGCTCACTCTGCTGACGCGATGTGAGCATGGCATCTGGCGTGCCCGTCACCCGACGCTCAATCTGCACCTTCGTTTGACGCGGCGGCTTCGTTGTCCTGACCGGGAGCCGTTTCCGCTTCAATTCGCGACTTCAGTTCGCGGCTCAACTGCCGCCGCTGTTCGTTCTTGTCGATCTCAATGGCCATGGCCAGCAGGTCCGTAAGCAGTTCTTTTCGTTGCGGATCAATCTCGTTCCAATGAGTCGGCCCTTCGTCGCCTGCTTCAGCCTCGATGTATGAATAAAACGAAATGTCGCCATCGCCCTGCTCTTCTGGTGTCAGCAGC
>JAGQPW010000016.1:0-24243 GCA_020426515.1 Planctomycetaceae bacterium
GCACAGTTCGGTCTCGTTCAGTTTGCCCTCGTGCCGCGATTCAACGTCTTCGGACAGCAACGATGCGGATTTCCTGCCTGCTTCTCACGATTTGATGGCCCCCATGTACTCTGCTTCTCCACGCTGGATTCTGTTGGCCGTGTTGCTCGTCAGTTGTGGCTGTAAAGACGATCGCCCCGTGCGGGTTCCCGTGTCTGGCCAGATTCTGATTGACGGAGAGCCCGTGGAGCATGGATTCGTGCAGGTCATCCCCGAGAACGATCGTGCGGCCACCGGTAAGCTCGGTGCGCAAGGCCGTTTTCAACTGACGACATTCGAACCGAATGACGGTTGCGTGAAGGGCAAACACCGCGTTGCCGTGATCGCTGTACAATCCGACAGCCCCACATCCCAAACGTGGCTGGCTCCACAAGAGTACGCCGATGTAGAGACTTCCGGACTTGAAGTGGAGATCACAGGCCCCACAAAGGACCTGACCATCGAGCTCAACTGGGACGGAAAAAGTCCGGTCACTCAAACATTCGACGCAGAGTAGAACGTCTCTCGCCGCGCCTCGGGATCTCGCTCCTCACCATTGAGTTCCCATTGCGCCATTCTCTCATCGACCGCAAACTACGCGGTCGGGTCCTCCTTCGGAAGACTCTTGGCAGCCAATCCCAGCATCACGAGGGCCCAACCGTTGAAAATCATGTCGATTCCAATGAACAGGCCGATCACCCACAGTCCGGAGAGGGGCCACTGTCGCCAGATGGCGATGCCGAGGATCAGGTTGACCACTCCGTTCAGCAGCAGCCAGATGGAGTTCTGAAATCGGACCGCCAGCGACACCGCAATACGGAAGATGCCTCCAAAGATAAGGAGCATCGACATCAGGAGTGTGAGCGTCATCGCAGTTGCTCCGGGATTCGCGATGAACATGAACCCGACGACTGAGTACAACAGTCCGGTCAGCATATCGATGAAGAAGCCGCTCCAGCCTTTGCAGGCAAACGCGTGCGAGGATTGCAGGACCCCGGCAATAATCATCAGCCAGCCAACGAACACCATCGTCGCCAGCGTCATCAGGGCGGCCGAGCCCATCGCCGTCATTCCGAAAATGATCAGCAGCACGCCCAGGCCGAGAAACCAGCCCCAGCGCCGACGCAGTTCGTCTTGCCCCACGAGATGTAAAGCGGTGACGTTATAATTCGTGGACATTCTTAACTCCCATGGGAAAGCGATCAGCAACGAAGCTAACATACAGCGATTGACCGCGTTCTACCAACCTGCCCCCCCTTGAATTCTTCAGAAGTTCATCAGTGACCATTCTCATTCGCTTTGAATGCCCGGCCGACGAGACGACGATTCGCCATGTCAATCAGGCGGCTTTTGGCGGAGATGATGAAGCAAATCTCGTTGATGCGTTGCGTGACACGGACTGCGTGACTGTGTCGCTGGTCGCCGAACTGAATCACGAGATCGTCGGACACATACTCTTCAGTCCGCTCGAAATCATCACACCGGAAGCGACTCTGTCCGCCCTCTCCCTGGCTCCAATGGCCGTACTTCCCGACCATCAACGAAAAGGGATTGGCCGTGAGTTGATCACGTCGGGGATCGAGGCTTGTCGCGCCCTTGGACACCGCATCGTACTGGTCCTTGGTCACCCCGACTATTACCCGAAGTTCGGCTTCTCAGCGGAACGGGCCGCCCCGCTCCTCTCCCCCTTTGGTGGCGGCCCGGCCTGGATGGCGCTGGAACTTGAACCGGAGGCTTTGAAGGGGATTGAAGGGACCGTGAATTTCGCTCCGCCATTCGGAATGTTGCAGTAGATTCCGAATGGCCAGAGCATGGAGACCGCCAGAGTTCCGTTACCCCACCAGTTCCTGGCGAGGGCCGAAGAATTCGTGGTGGATTCGTTCGGGGCCGACCCCGAGTTCCTTCAAATTGGACATGGCACTGGCCATAAACGGGGCCGGGCCGCAGAGGTAGAATTCCGCTTCGTCGACGGGAGTCCATTCGCACAGCCGCTCCCGCGTGAGAAAGCCTGCGGCATCGCAGCGGCCAGATTCCACATCTCCCGGAAGTGGTTCGTCATACAGAATGCGGGACTGAATGTTGGCTCCGTTGCCCGACAACGCCCGAACTTCTTCGGCAAAGGCATGGACCCGACTGTTCCTGGCCGCCAGCAGGAAATGGAGAGGCGTCGAGACCTGCCGATGGGCCAGAGATTTCACCATCGACAGCAACGGTGTTACGCCAATCCCACCCGCCAGAAAGACAATCGGGTGGCCGTTCGACGCTGCAGGGTCGAGCGTAAATTCGCCGCACGGTGGCCCAACCTCGATGGTGTCCCCCACGTTGACGGAATCGTGCAGATAGTTGGAGACCAATCCTTCCGGTGCTCCGTCCCTCGGTGCCGGTTCCCGCTTCACGCTGATCCGGAAATACCCGGTCCCCGCCCGGTCTGAAAGGCTGTAGTTCCGTGGTGACGTCGGTGTTGTCGGGTGATCGATGCGAACCGTGATGTACTGTCCCGGCAGAAAGTCAGGCAGCGGTTCTCCATCGGCAGGCTTGAGGTAGAAAGAGGTGACAATCTCGCTTTCCGGAACCTTTCGATCGACCACGAGGGACCGATAGCCATTCCAGCCACCGGTCTTCGCTTTCTGCTCAGCGTAGATCTGTGCTTCGCGATCGATAAAGACCTGGGCAAGAAGACCGTAGGCTTCCGACACAGCGGCAATGATCTCGTCCGTCGCTGCATCGCCCATGACGTCTTTGATGGCTGCGAGCAGATGCTTGCCAACGATTGGATAGTGCTCCGCTTTGATATTCAGCGAGCAATGTTTTTGCGCAATCAGCTCGACAGCCGGTCCGAGCGCATCGAGGTTGTCGATGTGCGTGAAGTAGGCACAAATTGCTCCGGCCAATGCTCTCTGCTGTCCCCCGCTGTGTTGATGCGACTGATTGAAAAACGCCTTCACTTCCGGGTTGCCTGTGAACATGAGCTCATAAAAGCGACGCGTAATCGTTTCCGCATTGGCGGCCACAACAGGCGTAATTTCCTTGACAATCTGGACCGTTTTTTCGCTGAGCATGCGTTCTTCCTCTGGATCTCGTCATCAACAACCATGGTTCGCCCTTCGCGAACCCCCAATTCTGCACCCAAAGGTAGAGATTCCAATAATACATGTCAAGGTGCACTTTTTTTGGCGAATCGCGGATTTGTAAAGACGTGCATTCCGCCCACACGACGAACCCTGCGTGAGGATGGTCAAGAAAAACGGGAGATGCACAGGCTTCCCTGCACATCTCCCGTTGATGACAACGCCATACGTTTCCGCTTCCCTACTTCCGAATGCAGAACAGCTGGCTGCCAGTTCGCAGAACAATGCTGCCATTGACCATTGCGACGCCATACACAGTCGGCTTGCCGAACATGGCGGCGGCCTGCTGGCGTTCCGGAGAGGTTTCTTCGGTGGTTGGCCCATGATTCACGGGTGGCGCATCCTCGGTCCACAGTTCGCTGGTGGCCAGAACTTTGAATTCGGGACCGGCAGCGAGTACGGTCGTCTTCCCCTCCTTACCAAAGCAATAAATCCGGTCCCCCACACCAACTGGCGTCGCCCAGGCCGATTGCCGAAGGCGTTCGGTATACATGCTTTCGCCCGTCTGCAAATCCATGCAGTACACGACACCAGACCGATTGATCCAGTAGGCGTATCCCTGATAACCGATCGGCGATGCCCAGGACGGCGTCGCGCCATCGGCCCGCCAGCGGAACTCAGACACCCACGTCTCACCACTGCGACTGATGCTCATCAGGCCATTGGACTGCCTGGCCAACTCGGCGTTGTTGCCTTCGCGGCCGGCTGATGCAGCCACAAGAAACCTGCCATCCCCAACAGGCAGCGGAGTCGTTCCGGTATTTCCTCCAACTTCGGCAAACGTCCACAGCAGTTGGCCAGTCTTCGGGTCATAGCCATCCACACTACCCGCGGAGCTGCACACAATGTGCGTTGCGTCGCCTGCTCTGATGACGCTGGGGGAACTCCAGCTGGACCGGCTGACGCGGTCACTCTTCCAGGCAACGTCACCGCTCTTCTTATCGAGAGCAATCAGGTACGACGGTCCCGGATCGTCCACCAGAATGAACACGCGGTCGGCCGTCTGAACCGGTGAGGCGGACAGCCCGAACTCGTTCTGTGGTTTTCCATAGTCAGCGGTCAGCGAACGGGTCCACACCGGCTCACCGGCATGGGTGAGCGTCAGGACATCGCCCCCTTCAAAGTAGGCAAAGACCCGTTCCGCATCGACCACCGGTGTCGGTGCAGCACGACTGATGTACACACTGCTGCGTTCCGGGTTTGTGGATGCCGCCTTGTGATCCCACAGCAACTCCCCTGACTGAAGCGAAAAACAAAGGACGTGCAGCGTCTCTTTGTTTTCACCTTCGACCGAGGTCAGGAAGATGCGATCCCCCCACACCACGGGACTCGACTGTCCATAGCCGGGAATCTCTCTGGTCCACGCCAGATTTTCGGTGGGTGACCAGGTCAATGGGACCGTTTCTGCCGCGACGGGAGCGGCACCGGCTCCGAGAAATCCCGGCCATTGCGGCGGCACATCCAGAGCCAGTCCTGTCAATAGAATCCAGAGCGCGGACATAGTCGGTGTTCCGATCGAAATCTGTTCGAGTTGAAAAAGTTACGGGCCATCAACCCGCGACACACGCCGAGCGCATCGATCTCCGCACTCCACGGGCACACAGGTCAGTTTACAAAAAATTGCTGAGGACAGACCGGCGAGTTGGCCAGAAGGGATCAAGGCCCACTCGACACGGTCGGTCCTCAGCCGCTCACGTACTCATCTGAGGCGACGTTCGCGAACGTCGTCGTCCGGTTCCACTAAGGGACGGTCAGCACTTCCACGGCTTCGAACTTGCCGGTCTGCATGCTCGCTCCTCCAACCATCAGAAGTTGATTTTCAGCCAGCGGCAGCATGCGATGGAAGAACCGCGCGGTTGGTGTTTGGCCGACGACCGTCCAGCCCTGACCATCCTGATTCAATCGCTGCAATTGCCCCTTAATCGTCGTCACGTACAGAGCCCCGCCAGTAGCGAATGCCGAGGCGCCAAAGCCGGTCAGGCCGTCATCCCCGATGATGTCCGGTCCTTGCGACCACTTGCCGGTCGCTGGGTCAAACACATCGACTTCACGAGTCGCCTCTGCATCAGAATTCATGCCACCAATGGCGTACAACTTACCGTTGAAGGCGGCGAGCGCGAGTGCCCGACGCTCGAACGGTGGGGCTGGCACAGGTTCCCAGGCGAGCGGTTCGCCCTTCAAGTTCATCATCCAGGCGGTGTCGTGCCACTTCGATTCGGACTCACCATCCAACGCCCAGCCTCCCACAACGTAGATCGTGTCATCAAGGACCGCTGCATCGAACGAAGAACGAGGTTCCGGCAGCGATGGAAGGTCCGTCCAGGACTTGGCTCCGGGAACGTACAGCGCCACGCTGCTCTGCGACTGCAGGTTGTGATCTTCGCCTTCCTCGTTCATCGCAGTGAATCCCCCGAGTCGATACACGTTGCCGCCATGTGCAACAACGGCCAGTCCCTGCAGTGGCGGGCCGTCCACCAGCTCGCTCCACTCTTTGGTGGTCAGATTCAGTTTCCGCAACGTGCGAGACTGTTCATCACGGGCATAGGAGTGAGCCCCGCCCATGTGGCCACCATACATGTACAGGTTGCCGTTAGAGATGGCCGCACCAAAGCTGGTAACCATTTCGGGAACCGTGGCGATGGTCGTCGCCGCGACAACGGGCAGTGGAACTGGAATATCGACTGCCACAGTGCAGTAGTGGCGGACATCCGTCCTGGCAGGCTGCTCTTTTTGCGATGCGGCGGTTTCGATGTGGCGAGCACGAATGGAATACAGCCCGGCCTTCGCAAAATCGAAGGTCGCGACTCCCTTATCCGAAGTTGCCAGTTCGATCTCATCCAGTCCCGGACCGGACACCATCACCTGAGAACCGGCACAAGGTTCCCCGTCAAAGAGCACCTTTACTGAGACCTTATCCTGATCCTGGGTCGGCACGACGTCCAGCCGCAGCTGATCGCCGCACTTCACGCGCTGCCAACTGGGGTGGGTAATGGAGGGGCCTGTCTTGGCGTAATACTTAAGCCGGAATTCGGAATCACCCCGTTTGATCACTCCCAGATCATGCGTCGCGATGTACAGCGAAGCGGTGTCATCAGCACTGACGGGGGCAGAGAGTTCGTCCTCGGTGAGCACAGGCGCCAGCGGCTCGGCTGGCTTTCGGCCCTGGACTCGCCACATCGAGAGTCCTTTCGCACGAGACAGGTATTCCGGGTCATCTGGAGCCGCTTCTTCAGCGAAATAGACCTGGATCGTCCTGGAATCATCCGCTCCAGTCGCCGGAACCAGCCAGATAAAGTGGGCCTGTGCAGCGCCGGCCCACATCAGCAGCAAGGACGCTGCGGATACGAAAGTCTTCATGTTGTCTCTCCGTTGAGTTCAGATTAGCGAGTGTATGAGTGAAGAACCTGTCCTGCGAAACTTTTTTGACCTCGACAGCACATCGGGATGAGGGCGACAACAGAATTGCCAACCCTCCCCCGACATCTCCCTGGATCAGGAGCAGCAACAGCGATGCATGCGCATCGCGAATGTCCGGACGATCAGCGTTTGGACACCAGTTCAAAATTCAGTTCGTTCGTCGCATTGGGTGAGATTTGAGCCACCAGCTCGCTGCGACGGTTGTAGCAATCCGGAATGCGATCCAATTTGACTCTTGGTCGCTGACTTCTCTTCAGTGACTGCAATCGCTGCAGTGCCTGCTCGTCATCCGGAGCAAATGCACAGTTGTTGCGCAATTCAATTTCCACACGATGTTCCCCGACAAGTGGACCACTCCAGGCAGGCAGGTCGAAGTGCCCCACCTCAATCGTTGCGGTCACCTTCGGTCCCTTCGTGTCACCGTGCGGGATGAACCGAATCACCCCTGCCGGCATTGGTAGACCATTCAACAGAACGCTCCCCTGCACGGCGGCTCGTTGCGGGCCATCCACCTGTCCACACCCGCACATCACAAACGCGGTGAACAGCAGGCACAGGCCTTGCACTCGGCGATGTACGGCCGCCGGCGAATCATTGCGGTCATCAGGCAGTTTAGAATTCACCAACCACCTCCCCGCCAGCGCGTGTGGCCAGTGAGTTGAGCAGCGTAGCGTCAATATTTTCCGAGACGAAGTGGACTGAGCCGTCCACGAACACGAATTGCACTCCACCAACATGATCGCTGCGGAACGAGTAGAGCCAGTCAGTATCGTAGATGCCATCTCCCGCGATATCGTGCGGGTTGAAGTCGACACTGGTAATGGACGCAGTCGACCCGGGATACGGACTTGACCAATACGTGAATGAGTAGCGAGCCTCGCCAGAGCATGCTCCGGACGAAAACGTGTAGTCCGGCATGTTGTAAGCGGTCTCTCCAACCAGCAGTGTGGTGGAGGTTCCATCCGTGAAGTCCCGGAACGAGGTCTTGCCGTTAGCCGAATCGGTGTAGACGATCGCGCCATCCAGATTCGATGGGGGAGTCCCGTAGTAAGTTGCGTAGGGATCGTACTTCACCGTGCCAATTGACACGGCATAGTTCCCCGGTGCCCGCCCTGCATCACATGGTCCAGGAACCTGCCGTCGCATAGGGGACGAAGGACACAGGTAGCCGGGAATTTGCTGGCCGGTCACCTCAATGTTGTAGGTATCGGAGTTCGTCCGATCAAAGTCATACCTGTTGAAGGCATTCGCCTGATCCAGCATCGGCAGAATCGAAGTGAACAGACTCCCTCCCGACAGTGTGCTGTTCGCATTCGCATTAGGGAACACGCTGTGCACATCGTGGTAGTTATGCACCGCCAGTCCAATCTGCTTGAGATTGTTCTTGCATTGCGTGCGGCGGGCCGCTTCCCGCGCCTGCTGCACAGCAGGCAACAGCAGGGCTACGAGGATCGCGATGATCGCGATCACAACCAGTAGCTCGATCAAGGTAAAGCCCCTGCGCAAAGGGGCACGGCTGGCAAACATGACTCGACTCCCGAAAGTGAACCCAGTGGACACAAATGCCCACACCTCCATCGGTGTGGACCATGATGCGGCCGAGCGTGGCTGGCTTTCGCGAGATCGCGAGATTGGCTTGCTGCGTCGTCGGTGCGAGCCCCATTGCAATTGAGACTCAGTCGCACTAAGGTATCAAAGCCGCAGCGGGGGTCAATGACTTGGGGACAGAATTTTCCGCAAATTCCCCAGCCTCGACGCCCGCTCTATCCAACACGAGTCCGCAACCTTCTGTGCACACTGCACTTCGGAACCGACCCATGTCGTCACCCCAAGAGCCGTCTCAACCTGCCCCGCCTCCCATTGAGGCTCCGCCCGGCGCTGTGGCTGTCCCCGCCTACGCCTTTGATGAACTGGCCAACGGCCACAAAGAGGTCCACATTCTCTTCGAGGGTCAGGTCTATCGACTGCACAAGACCCGCAATGACCGGCTCATTCTGACCAAATAAATCGCAGCAGGATTCAGTCGCCGCATCCCTGTTTCACCCTTGGAAACACTCGGTCCGATGCCACTCGAAATACTGGCTCCGTGGCCGAAAACGATGCGGCTGCCGCATGGCATGCCCTTCGTAACCATGAAATGCAGTCCGCAGAACGGAATTCGTCGTCGCCTCTTTCAATGATGAAGAAAGAACCAGACGAAAATCCTCATCAAAAGTGATGAGCCCCTGATCGAATGCCGCATCGTGCAAGCGGGATAAACACAATCCATTCCGCGGATCGACACGCTGCCCGGGAAACTTCGACCACGGAAGAATGTGACTGGCAATCAGCAACTGAGGCAGATTGACCTCAGACACGCAACATCGATTCTCATACGATGCCAGTACCGATCGCCGAAAGAAGCCTTGAGCGCAGCGCGCGGCAACCGTCAATGGACGATCCGTTGCCCCAGTGAACTCGCCCGCGTCCGAGAACACTTCCTCGCGTCCCTCTTCCGACACGAGATTGTAACGTTCACGCAGGGCTTCGCTTTCGGAGGACAGCCGCTCCCAATCGTCATGAAATTCTCGCCAGACCTGCCGGTCCGCCTGCGAAGCGCCGGACAGCCCCTTGACGCCGCGATCAAGATGAGCCGGATCGAGAGAGGCAAGATTGCTGAGCTTCATTGCCACACTGGAGGGCGTGCGATCAATGGCTGAGGCCAGCCTGATCACCTCTGGAGCGCCTTTATGAAAACGTCCAAATGGCAGTTGGCAATATAGATTCATCGCGAGAATCAGTTCATCACGAGTCCAGCTGCGCCGAGCCATAAAACGAAGACCTGCCGAGCACTTCAAGGCCTGCCCAACACCAACTGCGATGGGGCACTCTCCCAGTGTGCCAGGTCAAAGCCAACTTGACCAGGTGAACGCCCGACACAAAAAAAGCCGGGACCACTTCGAGAGAAGCAGTCCCGGCAAGGTCGTCGCGGGCGAGTGATCAGTGTTGCGAGGCTTAGAATTCCCGGACGCCTGGTTCCAGAGGCATGGGACGAGGAATCCGTCCGCTGTTGACGTTGGACATGTTGTTGAAGTTCGGAGTGTAGTTCACCTGATACTGAACCGGACTCGAAACAGGCTGTGTGTAATTCGACAGCTGACCCCGGTATGGCATCGCTTCTCCCCGAGCCGAGGCAGTAGCCATCTGAGCGGGGGTCCCCTGAGCCATCACCTGCAGAGCCGCCATCAGGTCCGGGTCCTGGCTGGTTGTTCCGTAGGACTTGCTGTTGTTATTCACCAGCAGGTCAGGTTCAACTCCAGCACCAGCCATTTCGCGTCCCGTTGGGGAGTAGAACTTGGCAGTGGTCAGCTTGAGCAATCCAGACACGGTTCGCAGTGGGAAGTGAGTCTGCACAGTCCCCTTTCCGTAAGAGTGACGACCAAGGATCAGGCCGCGTCCGTTTTCCTGAATGGCTGCAGCGAAGATTTCGCTCGCACTGGCCGAGTTTTCATCCACCAACACGATCAGCGGCACAGCCCAGGTCTTTTCGTAGGTCGCAGCTTCCTGAGTGTTGTCTTCAGCTGTCCGACCGCGGGTGGCCACAATGGTTCCCCGTGGCAGGAACATGTTGCTGAGATCGATCGATTCGTTCAGCAGTCCGCCTGGATTTCCTCGGAGATCCAGCACCAGACCATTCATCCCCTGACTGTGCAGTGACAGCATGGCCTTTTCCAGATCTTCCTTAGACGATTCAGAGAACTGCTTGAGTCGTACATAACCCACCTTCGTGTTTTCCAGGAATCGTGTTCCCGTCACGCTGCTGACATAGAACTCCCGACGACGAATCGTTCCGCGAAGCATTTGTCCGTTGCGATTGATGTCGACAGTCACAGTCGTTCCAGCGGCCCCACCAATCTGATCGGCGATCTGGCTCAGGCTCTGACCAGCGATCGATCGCTGATTCACAGCCACGATGACATCACCAGCCTGCAGTCCCAACTGGGCAGCCGGACTGCCTTCGATCACACCTTCCAGCAGAGCACCGCGAGAATCCAGCTTCATCTCCACTCCAATTCCCACGACTCGTTCTTCCAGACCAGCGGTCCGGTAGAGAGACTCCACCTGTCCCGAAGGTCCATTACTTCCGGCGTTTGGCAACAGAGCGGAATACTTGTCGAGACTGTCGATCGTGGCGTTCAGGAACTCCAGAGCCACAGCTTCGCGGCTGACACCCAGCTGACGGTTGGCCAGTTCGGCGGCGTACTGCATCAGTCCGAGCGATTCACTGGCCGACCGGGCTGGCTGACTGTAGGCCATTTGTCGCAGCTGCTGTTGCACAGCTGCCAAAGCCTGAGGGTTGGGATTGGCACGATTGGCCTGCAGGAAGGTAGCGTTTTCCAAAGCCTGAGCCACACCTTCCATCGCAGCCTTGGTTCGATCTTCGTAGGAGTTTGGAGACACATGACGGGTGTCGATCAGCTGAGACGCTTCTGTGAACAGTGTCATGATCTCCTGCATGCTGGTCCGACTCAGCAGGCTCAGCATTTCTGAGTTCTGGTAACGGGCCGAGATTTTCAGGACCGAGTCGTTGGCAGTCGGAGCCGTGGAACCGCCCACTGCGGTCTGGATAAGTTCATCCACATCCTCCCGAGCCCGTGGTGTTCCGGCAGCATCATTGCGTGACACGATGCGGAACGCACTGACAGTCTGGATGTTGACGTCCTGAACAGGAGCGTACCGTTCAGGGGCTGGCTGACTTGCCGTCAGCATGGGTTCTTCGGCCTGGACGGTCGTCGCAGCGCCGAACAACAGGGTCAGTACAAGAGTGCAACTCAGGGCAACCAGTTTGCTTTTCAAGTTGTGATTTGAGTGAGCCATGATGAATTCCCTTCCTGGGTGTGGCTGATGATTTGAAGCTGTAAGTGAGCGGAATCTGACGTTCTGTATTTGAAACCCCGACAGACTCAGCTGTGGGCCAATGTGGCGGATGAATCAACGACTTCGACGAGGCTGTCGTTTCGCAAAAGCAGTTCTGCGAGCTCGGCACGAAGGACACGAACGTCACCAGGTGCTTCGATTCCAATCTTCGTCTTGCCACGTCCAGTCGAAATCACTTTGATGACAATGTTGTCACCGATCCGAACCATTTCACCTTGCTTGCGTGTGAGAACCAACATTGTCGTACTCCTTGTCCTTGGAAAATCTTGTCCAGTGTGAACCTCGCGACCGGCGAATCCGTCTTGACTTGCCAGATTCATTCTTGCTTGCCGCGAACGAAACCAGGTAATGCAATGGGCATGCCAACAGCACACAACAAACAAGATTAAACACGTAACAACAATACCCACCGACACTTAAAAATTACAACCAAAACCAGAGCCCATCCCGCGGAATAGTCAAACGTACACCACGGTTGTAATTCTGTAATCGCAGAGAATGTCTCCGATTGAGGACCTTACAACCGGACGCGCCATCAGTTATTCAACTTCGGCAGAAGATGCTGGACATCTGGGACTCGGTCAACTCCCGATGTGCAATCGAAGAAGTAACACATCCGGTTTGGCCCCAAGAGAGATGCTGCCGGGCCGGTTGATTGCGTGCCCCACCCCGGGTACGATTTTGCCACTGAATCTGCCACGAAGCACTGGACATCGGTCGGAGCGATCGCGACTCCAGATGGACACGACGCCGCGACGCCTTTCCTTACCCGCCTCCACATGACCGCTACCATCGACCTCACATCTGTTGAGGACCCGCAGGATGCCGTACACGCGGCGGTGCGCACGCTGTGCGAAGGGGGTGTTGTTGCCATGCCGGATGAGTGTGGCCTGATCATCTGCGGCCTGTCCTCACATTCGGAAGCTGTCCGGCGCCTGACGGAGTTGCGTCCCCACTGGAAAACGGCCATCCCGGCTGTCTCCCTTCCTTACACCGAGTTAATCGACGACTACATCGTCGAATCCCCTCCCGCCCAGAAGCTGGCCAACCGGCTGCTTCCCGGCCCTGTAATCCTGCAGTTGCAGCTCAGCCCGGAAAAGTTGTCGAGTGCCTGGTCGGCGGATGCGGCACGCTGGTTCCATGCCGATTCCGAACAGGGGTGGAACTTTGCCGTCCCCGCAGAGGAAACTCAGCAAAGCATCTTGCGGCTGCTGCCAGCCCCACTGCTGACATTAACCGTTCCAACACACGGCGTGGCTCCGACATCACCGGTTGGCGGAGTTGATCTGACGCTGCTGGGAGGAACACCTCGATATGGCGAATGCCCCACGCTGATTCGGGTGCAGGGCAATGAATGGGACACGCTCCGCGAGGGCGTGCTGTCCGATCGAATGATCCAACACCAGCTGTGCGATGTGTTCCTGTTTGTCTGCACGGGGAATACCTGTCGTTCCCCCATGGCTGAAGGATTGTTCCGCAACCGCATTGCCGCCCGAATGCAATGCAGCGAAGAAGAACTGGTCGAACGGGGTATTATCGTCGTTTCGGCCGGTCTCGCTGCCTATCCTGGTTCGCCCGCCAGCCGGGAGGCCGTCCAGCTGTTGAAAGCGGAAAACAATATCGACCTGCGCGATCATGCCAGCCAGCCGGTTACCGAAGAGTTGCTGTTTCGGTCCGATCTCATCATCACGATGACGGCGGCCCATCGCGAAGCGATCATCAACACCTTTCCCGATCTCTCCTCCAAAACACGGCTGCTGTCCCCCGACGGGAACGATGTCAGTGATCCCATGGGGGCCGGGATGGAAGAATATCAGCGTTGCCGGGATGAAATTCAGGATTACGTCGACCAGCTGATCATCGAACTGGACGCGAATTCCTGAACCCATAACATATATTGCTGCCGACCGGCCTGAATCACTTCGATTCAGATCCCGGACCGGCCACTGCCTGTATTGAGATGACCATGAAGATTGCTGTTGCCAGTGACCACCGCGGGGTTCGAGTGAAGGGCCAGATCCTCGCCCAGTTGACCGACATGGGCGAGACCGCACTCGATTTCGGCCCCAGCGATGACAAATCGGTGGACTACCCGGACTTCGCCGCCAAGGTAGGCGCTGCAATTTCCAATGGGGATATCGATCGCGGTATTCTCATCTGCGGCACCGGCATGGGCATGTGCATCACCGTAAACAAGTTTCGCGGCGTCCGCGGTGTCAGCTGCCACGACGATGTCACCGCCGAAATGAGTCGCCGTCACAACAACGCCAACGTCATGTGCCTGTCGGCCGATATGCTCGGCGACAAGCTGCTCAATCGCATCGTGGAAATCTGGATGAAGACAGATTTCGAAGGAGGGCGGCACCAGCGTCGCCTGGACAAAATCAGCGAGATCGAAGCTGCCAACGGCTGCGGAAGCACTCTGGACACCGTCGAAAAGACTTCCTGCAGCGGCGAGTAATTCGCCACGGCGGGGTCAGCCGGTCGATGCCGACAGGGCGTGAACCGACCGGCGATGGTCCATCTACTGCTGATGTGTCATACTCACGACTTCCAAAGGGCGACACTGTGGTCCCCTTTCAGAATGTCCGCCTGTACCGACGCACCATGCTCGACGCATCGCTTCTGGTTGTTCAGGGAACCGATCAGGGAAATCGTTTTCCGTTAGACGTCCCGCAATTGCTACTGGGCCGCGGCTCACGTTGCGATGTGCGGATATCTGACAGTGAAGTCTCGCGTGAACACGCCCGGCTGGAACTGCAGGAAAATCGCTGGCACTTTATCGACCTGGGCAGTTCGAACGGTTCGTTTATCAACGGCAAGACTGTACGGTCGCAGATCCTCGAACAGGGAGATCAGATCCAGGTCGGTCGCACAATCCTGCTGTATCACTCCGGTGAAGAACCGGATCAATCGTTTGTACAGCAGCGAATTCGACTTGTTGCCGACCCTTCGCAGGAAGAGTCCCGCATTGTGGGAACGGCAACAGGCAATGCCGCATCTCGGATTGTCCAGGACGCCACCGCCAGCTTCAGCGGGAATCCTCAGGCCGGCTCCAGCCTGCAGGCGCTGTACAGGATTACCGAGGCCGTCGTGAGCCCCACGACCTCGCTTGATCAAACGCTACAGCAGATCCTCGACCTGACTCTGACCACAGTGGGAGCTGATCGCGGATGCATGCTCGTCACCAACTCCCGCACCGACTTGATCGAACCCCGCACCGTCAGCCACCGTCCTGAAGTGGATGTGAATTCCCGGATGCCGATCTCGACGAGCATCGTGGAATACGTGATTCAACATGGCCGAGGCGTCCGCACCAGTGATGCATCACACGACAGCCGCTTCGAGGGAGGCCGCAGCATTCTGAAGTCCGGAATTCGCGAAGCCATGTGCGTGCCGATGCAAGGTCGCTACGAACTGATGGGGGTAATCTATGTCGATACCACGCAGCGAATGGAACTCCTCAATCCGAACGATGCGACACGGTTCACTGACCAACTGCTGACGCTGCTGCTCGCCATCGGTCGGCAATCCGCGCTGGCAATTGAGAATCACCGTTACCAGGAAGCACTGGTCGAATCGGAACGTCTCGGCGCCATGGGCCAGACCATCGCGACGATGAGCCACCACATCAAGAACATCCTGCAGGGAGTACGCGGTGGCGGTTATCTCGTCGACATGGGCCTCAACCAGCAGGATGATCCGCTTGTACGCAAAGGCTGGGGCATTGTCGAACGCAACCTTGACCGAATCTACAACCTGGTCATGGACATGCTGCAGTTCAGCAAAGAACGGCAACCGGCCCCCAAGCGAACGGACCTCAATGCCCTCATCCACGATGTCTGCGAGCTTGTCTCCAGCCGCGCAGAAGCCGCCGGGCTCAAAATTGAACTTGAACTGGACGGCAGCCTGCCTTCGTCGATGTTTGACCCGGAAGGTATGCACCGGGCTCTCTTGAACATCATCACCAATGCGGTGGATGCAATTGATGGAATACCTCAACCACGTGTCGTGATCCGCTCCGGACTGGATCACCCCGACCAGTTGTGGGTCGAAGTCGAGGACAACGGCCCGGGAGTCCCCGAAGAAGAATTACCCAAGCTGTTCGAACTCTTCGCCTCAACCAAAGGGTCACGCGGCACGGGACTCGGACTGGCGGTAAGCCGCAAGATTCTGACTGAGCATGGCGGCGACATCGTCGTTGAGAATTCACCTGGAACAGGGGCCAAGTTTCGCCTGTACTGGCCCATGGTTCTTGATGACGATGAGGAAAACGAATCCGCCGGCGACGAAAAGACCATGTTCTCCGAGTGATTGAGCCAACCGGCATGGAAGTCGCGAGCAACTCGATACCGGCTGCCGATCGTGTTCAAACTTCTTGGCGCGCACGTTTCGTTCGGTACACGTGTCAACATGTTACGCACGCGCGTTACAACCCGACCTGTTGTGCGGAAATACACGCGAGCAGCAGGTCTATGGTGTCCCAGTGCCGTCTCGGCACAGTTGCTGCATTTGGCTTTCAAATGCAGGACGCCGCCACACACACGGAGGCCCAAAGTTCCCCCTCTTGCTGAACGTCACACAGCCATGAGTGAATACACAGGTTTGACCGTCTTCACCACTGGACAGGTCGCGAAAATTTGTCAGGTTGCTCCCCGTACCGTCAGCAAATGGTTCGACTCAGGCCGCCTCAAAGGCTATCGAATTCCAGGCTCACAGGATCGACGCATCCCCCGCGCCAACCTTGTTGACTTCATGCAGTCGCACAGCATCCCCCTGGGAGCGCTGGCCCCGGTCGGCCCGGCACGAGTCCTGTTGATCTCCGTGGACGGACAAATCCGCAAGCAATTGGAGCGGGAATACCCGAGCGAACTGTCTGTGGAATTCGCCGACTCCGGCTTCGAGGCTGGAAGCATGGCTGTCAACCTGCGTCCGCATTGCGTTGTTGTCGACTTCCAGAAGGGGCCACAAGATCTGGTTCCCGTGGTTCATGGCTTGCGACGGCTGGTTGGAAAGGAAGTCGTCCTCGTCGGCATCTTTGGTGAAGAACCGATCGACAGCGAACTGAAACAGGCTCTGGACGAGTCCTTCCAGACACCCGCTGATGCAGCACTCGTCGCGGCACGCATTCACCGTCTGGCCCGCAACATGGCGGAAAAGGTTCGCTAAGTTCCGCTCAGCGAATCAGGTTGTCCGGTCATTGGCGAGGGGGGATGCCGCGTCGGCGGCAGACCGGTTTGGCTCAACAGCCTTCTCAGCGCAACGCTCTCAACACGTCCTCCGCGTTCCCGCGAGAGATCTCCTGAGTACACGCGCTGTGCCCGTTGGCATCTCCGGTCGCGGAACACCAGACTCAGCCGAGTCAGCGACGGATCGTGACCTCGGAACCAACCGTCAGCAGGTCGTAGAGTTCCACGAGATCGGCGTCCCGCATCCGGATACAGCCTCGCGATGCAGCCTTGCCAATTGACTCCGGTTCGATCGTGCCGTGAATACCATAACCGTCCAATGAACCGGACTCATCGTTGATAGCCAGCCAGCGTTCCCCCAGCGGATTGGCCGGATCGTCAGCAGCGATCACTCCATCCGGCCCGTAATACGTTGGATTCACCACCTTGTCGACCACCTGAAAGCCCCCAACCGGCGTGGCTCCATCCCGTCCGATACCGACCGGATAACGCCGCACAAAGTAACCGAACGCGTGCACCGTGAGTTCGAATCGATTCAGATCGACGATGACATTGAACGGCCCCTGCAAAACTTTCAGTGTCCGCCCCGCCTGAATCTTCTCGGGTTGGACCTGATTCAGCTTCGACAGATATTCCCACGACAACTGATAGCGGCGGGCAATCGAAGCCAGATGATCTCCCGGTTCGATGCGATACGCCGGGATGTAGTGCTGCTGCCGCTGGAAGTAAATGCGGCTGGCCAGTTCGTCGAGTTCCGCCTGAAACGACGGACGTAACCCGGGATGCTGCCAGTACACGGTCGAGAACCCGCGATGGGCCACGATGTCGTCTCCCTGAGCCCTGGCTGCGCGAGCCGCCGCCAACTGCTCGGCAGGGCTGATGGAGGCCTCTCGAACGATTTCCTGCCGGGCAGGCGGTGTCTCTTCTTCGGCAGCAGGCACTTCGTACGCCGCAGGCTGAATGAACGGCGAGGCGACAGACGACTCCATGTCCTGCGATGGCTGTTCGATCAGCGCGGGCTGCGCCGGATTCGCTGCAGCGTCCACTTGCATGACTGGCGCTTGCGGCCGCTGTGATGCCGGAGACTCGGTTGAGTTGATCACCACGAGCGGGGCCACAGTGGAAATCACATCATGAATTGGGAGCCAGTTCAGCTTCCACACGGAGAGCAGCAAGGCACCTGCACTGAGCAACATCCAGAACGGCTTCGTCTGAAACGGATGCCGTCGAGGGGGTTGGACCATGAACATGAAACGATCCGTCGTCGGGCTGACGCATTAATTCAGGAACTTTTCCGCAGACGATGCAGTAGCGGCGGATTCTGCCGGAACTGGCACCGCAGGGATACTGAAATAGGAATCCTCACGCATCATGGATGGCTGTCTGTTCAGCTTCCACAACTGGTGTGGTTCGAACTTCTCAAAGAACATGCACCCCGATCCCGTCCCGCACAACAGGAGGATCGACAGTAATAAGAGTCTGCGAAACATGGGCTTTTCCCGATCTTGGCCTCTCCAACAGGCTCACGCGAGGGTCTCCGCACGCGAGTGAACCGCTGGTTTCGATGTGTCGGAAATCGGACACTACCCCAACGCCAAAATCGGGCCAACAGCAGTTTAGTTCTGCGCAGCCACCAGTGCCCCCACTCGTTTCAGGTGATCTTCCCACCGCAATTCCGCCGCGCGGCGACGCGCCGGCGGGTCGAGCGGACGGTAGTCATACTTCCGCCCAGTTAGTTGAGCGACATGATAGAAGGCCAGCTCGCGCACAGCGATTTCTTCATGCCCCAGCAACGCCACGAGCTTGGCCGAGGTCTCCGTATTCATGGCATCTGCGGCTGAGTACCCCCACAACAGTCGAACAATTGGCGACACATCAGCATCCCGGAACGAACGCCCCAGTTCACCACGCAGCAGTTCCTCGTTTGCCGGGTCTCGAACCAGCCACGTCCGCAGTCCCACGATCGCCGCAATTCGGGCTTCCTCGTGATCGGCCTTCAAGCCACGAACCATCCCCGGGAGGTAATCCGTCAGGGCCATGGTCTGCACTGCGAATTCCGCCAGCTTGGCCGAGCGATTATCGACCACCGGACTGATATTGTCCGCCACAGAGCCCCCCATCATGAATTCCTTGGCAAACATCCGGGCGTATGTCGTCGCTGCCGAGGTCACGACTGTCTGATCGGCATTCAACCACGGAAATCCGGGCAACACCGGATCGGGCATCACGCCCATGCCAACCTGCGGCCATGCCAGACGTCCCGTATCGGGAGCCAGCCGAATTGGGGCCTCTTCGCCCAAAGCGATCATGGCTACCCCTGCCGCCACCTGAATCCCCCCACCCAGTCGGAGCATTCCCGTTCCCGGCAGTCCTGTGGGTTCTGGTAGATCAACGGCCACCCCCACAATTGTCCCCGGCTCTGTGAGTTCAATGGTCCAGACTCGACTGCCCACCTCAACTCGAATCCGCGGATGCCCCTCCGCCACGACTCGCATCAGCTCCATGCGCCCCCGATCAAGGTGCAGAGCCAGTGTCTCGCCCTCCACTCCAGGCAATCTCTGAATCAACGTGCCGGGTTCGAGTCGAAGATCCACCAGCTGGTTGCCCACTTGCAGTTCCGTCGAAAACGGCACAGGGGAAGCATACTGAGCACCAACCTTGAGCAGTGTCGGTTCATTGGTTGCCATCCAGGGCAGCCCGGAGGCATCGCGATGCAGAAACACACCATCTCCACCCGCAAATGCCACAGGCAACGCGGGAGCAGCCGGAACAACGGGAACCGCCGGAGCGACCTCAGCCGGGGCTGGTTTCGTCATCTCTTTCGGTTCGGGCATCTCCGCTGGCTCCGGAACAGCCAGTGGCTCTGGCAGGGGAACCGTATTGTCATCCCCAACCTTTACGACAGCATTCGGTTCCATCGCCGCCGGTGCTGCAGGCACTTTGGCTGGTTGACCATCAGCTGAGGCCGCACCAGCTGGCTGCGCGGGCGTCGCTGGTGCCTCTGGAATCGCATCTGGCTTTGGTTCCGCCTGAGCCACGAGTTCCTCAGGCGTCCCCTCCTGTTCCGGAGGGGCGTTCTTCCAGGTATGGAAATCGGGCATGAACAAAGCCAGCCAGACGATTCCGAGCAGCAACACGAATGCTCCGGTCGTCCAGCGACGACTTCCCGGCCCGCGCTTCAAATAATCTGGAATGCCATCCTCAAATAAAGCTTCCGTTGACCGCATCGACTGTTCGGCTGTTGCAGCCTGTTCCCGTTCGGCAGCCACTGCTGCCGATGGGGATGCTTCCTGCTGTGGCAACGGCGACTTGTTCGATCGCCCCAGTGCATACATCCTCTCCCGCATGTCCTGCGGAACTTCCACCGGATCGCCCAGCACCAGCGACAAAATCTTGTGACAGGCCGCCACTTCGGCCAGATGCATATCGGACCGGTAACACAACTGCTCCAGTTCCACGACGTCCGCCGGAGCGAGCGAGCTTTCCAGATAGTCCCCCACAATGTTCGGGTCGGGTCCTGATCCTGGCCCTGTCAGGTTTGGAGCAGAAATGCGGCGGCGACGAATGACGTCCCGCAATTTCTGCATCAACACGGCTGCTTCCGGAACCTCGGCAATACGCGTCCCGATCTCACGAGCCTGAGCCGGCGGCAACGTGTCATCCACATAGGCCAGCAGTGTTCTCAATGTCAGTCGCATCGCCATCACCTCGCGGAACAAACAGGTTTCTCCAGGTGATTAGTGGGAGTTTCGTCTTGGTTTCGTACAAGATTTCAGCAACTTTCCACCCAACACGTCACAAACACTTTTGCCAACGCAGGTTGCGAAGCACGCTGCCCTCAACACTCACGTCGCGTGAAATGGTCCGATCATCCTGCTACCGTCTGACACATGCCCATTGACTGATCGGTCAACAGGCCTCGCTGTCCGTTTCTCGTCCCTCAGGACGCCGCCATGATCAGACACCGCTTCGCGTTTGCCCCCCTGGTCCCTGCTCTGTTGCTGCTGGCGTCGGCGGCGAGTGCGGAACGAGACCCCATCTGGCTGACGCACGGCCCCATGCTGGGCCAGCCCACAGCTCACTCGATGGCAGTCTGGGGACGCACTTCCGATCCGGGAGAGTTCGAAGTCCATTTCGGACTGTCTCCCGACCAGCTCAATCAGGTCAGCCCGCCCGCGACCACCTCGATCGAGCACGACAACACTGGGGTCGCTCACCTGCAGAAGCTCAAGGCCGACACCCGCTATCACTATCAGCTTTGGGTGAATGGACGGCCCCACGGTCTCCCCGGCAGCTTCCACACGCTCCCCAGTGCCGAGGATGTCCGCAACGAGGAATACAATCCGCGCGGGTTATTCAACTTCCGTTTTGAAATCGGGTCCTGCGCAAACCAGAACCCGCTGCATGGCATTGGCCATCGAGAGCCGGTTTATGAAGTTCTCAATCGTGACTGGGCCGATCGCGTCCACTTTCACATCATGAACGGCGACTGGCTGTACGAGGAACTGCGTGCTCACCCGGTCGAAGCATGGAGGCTGACGCAGGGAATTGAACAGTTGCCGCTGTCGGTCCAGGTCATGCCGACCGTGGTGGGCGTATGGGAGAACTACAAACTCTATCTTAGCCGAGGTGTCGACCTCGCCCGCTGGCATCGCCATGTCCCCAGCTACTTCACGTTCGACGACCACGAACTGGTGAACGACATCTGGGGCTCATCCGAAGCAGGCAAACGCCACCGCCGCACCGTCTTCCGAGATATCGGCACGTACGCCTGGGGCGACTATCTCGGCTGGGCCAATCCCATGGAGCACAACACGCCCATCCATTTTGGCCGCGCTCAGCTCAAAGCCAACAGCGATCGGCTGGTTGATCCTGATACTGACTTCACCAAACTCCCGCTCAAGGAAATGCTCAACCTGCACGTCCACTGGGGCACGCCGGAAGCGGGTGTGAACGACCTGAAGTACGACGATGATCGCGGCGACCAGAACTCCTACGTGTACGACATCGTCAAAGTGATCGATCCACACACGCTGCAACTGCATATGCCTGCCAAGGCCGACGGTGCTGTCAGCTATTCGATTGGTCGTCGCAGCTACGGCAAGTTCCGAGTCTCCAACTGCGATTTCTTTCTGCTCGACACTCGCGGCGACCGCGATATGCACGATGTCCGCAACCGCGACAAGCCCGGTGTCTCAATGCTCGGAAAGCCACAACGGGACTGGCTGCTGAAGTCCATGCGGGAGAGCGATGCGGACTTCTTCTTCGTCGTCTCTTCGGTGCCATTCATGATTCCTCACAGCGGTGCGGGCGGATTCGAAGCGGATGAAGAGAACAAGGAAGAGGCCTGGACCGGGTTCTTTGACGAACGTGAACTGCTGATTCGTGAATGGGATCAGCTCGGCAAGAAAGTCTTCGTCATGACTGGCGACCTGCACAACAGCTTCGCCATCAAGGTGACGGACAACATCTGGGAATTCTGTTGCGGCCCTCACAACAGCGTGAATCACGTCCCTGCCCTCGACGAAAGCAACCGCCCCGCCACCGGCAAATGGACCTTCGGCCCCCGCAAATGCGACATTCGCTGGAGCAGTTACATCCTCCCTGATCTGCCTCGACTGGAGCGACTCTATCCTCACTTCTGCATTGTGCAGGTCAACAACGTGTTCAACATGCCCCAGAAACTGGGCGGCACACGCTGGGTCGCTTACCCTCACCCACAAGTCATCTTTCAGTACTACGACGGCCGCACCGGCGAGCTCGACTATGCCGAAGCGGTCTCCGTAGAGCACTAGTGTCGAGCTCATCCGTTCAGGTCCCTGATCCTCCGCAAACTGGAATGCCTGCCATGCCTTCCCCCTCCCGTCGCCAATTCCTGAAGTCCGCCAGTCTGTTCGCCTTCGCCGGGATGGGTGGACTGCCGCAGAGACTGCTGGCCGATGATGCTCCTGAGCGTCACCCGTTGCTCACCACCACAAACCCTGTCATCACCAAAGGCCGGGACGCCGCTCTCGCGGTGTTGCAGCCCACGGCGGCTCAACTGGAAGCGGGACTCGCCCTGCATCGCGACAGCCTCGTCTTCGACAGCTACGGCTTCGCTCCACGTGCAGCGCAAGATGGTGCAGCATTACAAGCACTCGTAGATGCCGGTGGCTCCGACACCGAGTACAACGACCTGCGAGAAGAACAGTCGATGACCCGCCCGGCCACCGTCCCCGCGGAGCGGCAAGAGTTTCGCGAGGCATTCGACTGCGCGGGCGTCACCTGCATCTTTCAGAATGCCGGCGAGGAAGGACAGAATCCGCTGCGGCTGCTCAAGCGGCTCTCCCGCTTCACCTACCTGACCGACATGCTCCGCGACACACTCATCCGGGCCTCACGTCCGGAGGATATCATCGAAGCTCACAAGTCCGGCAAGCACTGCCTGTACCTCACCGGAAATGGTGTCCCGCTGCCACAGGACTGGGTTTCCGTGGAACAGGAACTTGGCTATGTGAGGCTGTTCTATCAACTCGGCATCCGCATGATGCATGTCACCTACAACCGCCGCAATATGCTGGGCGATGGCTGCGCAGAGACGGCCAACGGAGGCTTGAGCGATTTCGGGCGAGCGGCCATTCGCGAGATGAACCGCGTGGGCGTAATTGTCGATGTCGCCCACAGCGGCTGGCAAACGAGCCTCGAATCCGCGCAAGTCTCCACCAGGCCAATGGTCGCCAGTCACACAGTCTGTGCTGCTGTGAACAACCACATACGTGCCAAGCCCGACAACGTCATCAAGGCGATCTGCGATACCGGAGGACTGATCGGCATTTGCAGCATTCCGAACTTCCTGGGGAAGACCGGCGACATTGCCGCCCTGCTCGACCACATTGACTACGTGGTGCAGAAGTTTGGCATTAATCACGTTGCCATTGGCACCGACGTCGCTCACAACTCACAATACAGCCGCGACGAAGCCGCCCGCTCCCCCAAACGCGACAAGCAGCGTCCCCGCTTCGCTTCGCTGTGGCCTGATGGAGCCCTCGGCGGCAACTGGCCACGTCAGGCCAGCCTTGCCTGGACCAACTGGCCATTGATCACTGTTGGCCTGTTGCAGCGAGGCTACTCCGAGGATCACATCCGGCAAATCCTTGGCGGCAACACACTGCGGGTGTGCCAACAAGTCCTGAACGATTAGTGCCGATTCATCTGGTTTCGGGTCAGCAGCAAGGTCGCTCGTGAATCTGGAATTTTTTGTTTGCTCCCCAGAGCGTCAATCTGCATTCTGAGAGGTGATGCATTTGCCAACGGCCTGCCTTTCAGGCAGGAGTTTCAGTTGCCTCGAACAGGAGACGATCCATGCTTCATGTTCACGAAGGTCAATGCGGCGTCTGTGCTCATTTTGGTGAAGACCACGGAGACGATGTCCAGCTCGTGCAGATTCACAATCAGCACGAGGCCCCGGAAGACTTTGTCGATGACTGCGGCCACCCCCGGCTGGCCAACTTGCATCTGAAAGTCACAGCGGTCAGTTCTTGCGATGGCTTCGAACCCATCCAGAACGGACATCACTCGACAGGCTGACAGCCTGT
>JAGQPW010000016.1:24341-57531 GCA_020426515.1 Planctomycetaceae bacterium
TGGCTGCGGCGACACGGTTGGACACCAGTGTGCGCGGATGCGGTGTGACGGCCCGGCCGGGCAGTGAAGTCAACACGATGCAGATGGTTTCGGTCGCAGGATCGGCCCAGGCGATGGTACCGGTTGATCCGGTGTGGCCGAACGTCTGCTCGGAGCATCCCGGTACGCCCGCCGCTGTCCCGACATTGAACGCCAACCCGCGAGGCGTGATGCCCGGTCCGTTTCGATTGCCGATCATCAACTTTGCCGTCGCTGGTTTCAGGACCGCGCCGCGCCCGTACAGGAACTCGCTGAAGAACTTTCCGAGGTCCGGGGCCGAAGCATGCGTCGTCCCCCAAGGTGCTCCCAGTGTCCGCCAGTAGGGGCTGTTCCAGTCCCAGTTCTTTGTCGTCGGATCACCCGCGCCAGATTCAGGCGCAGCGAACTCGGTCTGGGCTCGCACCATGTCCGACAACTTGAATCGGCCCAGTCCCTGTGCGGAGTGCCGCATTTCCAGAGGCTGAAACACCGTCTGATCGACAAGCTTGCGGATGTCGGTTCCCGTGATGACTTCCGCCACGTGTGTCGCCAGTAGAATGCCCATGCTCGAATATTGATAGCGTTCACCCGGCTGGAACAGCAGCGGGGTTCGCTGGGCGTGCTTGACGAACTCAGCGAGCCCGGCATGATTCTTTCGCAGCGTGTCATTCTCGGGAAGCTGATCAGGCAAACCGGAAACGTGCGTCAGCAACTGCTGAATCGTCACTGTCTCCCGCCCTTCTCCGCTGAACTGCGGCAGATACTTTGAAACGCGGTCCTCCAGCCGGAATTCCCCCTTATCGAACAGCGTCATCAGCGCTGTGACGCAGATCGGCTTGGAGATGGAGCCCAGCAGAAACATCGCCTCAGCCGACGATGCCTTACCGAAGTGTCGCGAGTAGGTCGTGTCGCCCTGGATCACGGTCATCGCCGCCGCGGCCACCTGTCCGCGAGCCACGGAGGAAGAAAGAACAGCAGCCGCTTCGTCGAGCTGATCCCCACGAACCGCAGCCAGCAGCGGCGCCCCCCAGGATGCCGCCAGTCCCCATTGCAGAAAGAGTCGTCGATTCATACTCGGCAGCATACATCGCCAACGGTACGGCGGCGAGCATCCGGCAGGCCATCGGGCCAACGCCAGACCGTCAGTTCATTACGCTGCGGCACGACTGAATCTCAATTTTGACAAGTCAAGAGATTCGGATATTGATATCCGTATTATCATGCGATATTCTCAAAAGGGTCAGTTTGCAGTCGGCTGCCCAGCCCTGTCTTGACCCGTTGACTCCCTGCCCCGCCTGCCTTCAGTCCCTCAACTGCCCCACACACACTTAGTCCTCCTCGATTTTGAACGCCCCACAATCAGACATCTGTATCCGCATACCCACAGTGTTGACTCAGATCGGCTGTTGAGTATGCCTCACATGATGGCCCAAGGAGAATGAACTCATGTTTCTCGCACTGGTTGCTCTGACTGTCGCAGTGGTCGCCGTCGCGGCCCTCGTGTGTTTTGCCTTCCTGGATGTGGCATTCCAACCTCCGAAGCTCGCCCGCACGGCAGTCCGCAACCCAGGAACATTGCCTCCACTGCGCAGCCGCGACGTCTTCGACTGGTTCTCTGCCTCCGCCGAACATCTGACGAACGGATTGCTGGTGGCTCAACAGGATGCCGTTTCAACAAAGTGCAGCGGGAAGTCGTGCAAAGGGACTTGCGCCGGAAAGGACAAAGCGAGGCCCTGCGTGACAAAGACAACCGGAGCCCGTCTGTGCCCGCCACGGCTTGGAGTCACCCCACTGGAAGTCCTGAACATCACGGCCCACCTGCAGAAGACCCGACCGGCCGACCAGATCGAAACGATTCGTCGCAGCGCTGAGGCCAATGCCAGCAGGCTCAGTCGGCAAGGGGCGAATGGCTGCGCAACGCGCGTTCCCTGCCCTCTTGCCTGCCCCGATGGCACCTGTATGGTGCAATCCGTCCGCCCGGTTCAGTGTCGTGTGAACTGCGAACTGTTTGGACATGACGTTGGCAATCTCGATGCGGAACGAACCCGCATGGCCGCTCAGGGCGCCGCAGACGGACTCGACCGGGCGATGACCGCAGCCGGCCTGAGCGATCTGCGTTACGAGTTGAACGGAGCACTGACGGCGGCACTGTCGATCCCCGACGTTGCCGAAACATGGGCATCGGGAGGCAATCCCTTTGACCACTGTGCCCGCTACTCCTCAACCGCCACCAAATGACTGCTCCAGCTGCTGTCCCTCCCACTTGCCCCTGTCCTCCCCCCTGGGCATTGCTGCTCATCCTGCCTCACAATCTGGAGACCCGCCATGAACCGCCGCTCGTTTCTTGAAGGTTTAAGTCGATCGCTGGCCCTCCTCTGGACAGGAGTCCTCGTCTTTCCCGGGGTGCGATATGTCATGGCCACGATTCATCGGGAGAACTCCTCTGGGGGAACGGCCCGGCGCGTCGCTCGACTGGCCGACCTACCGGTCGGCCGACCGATGAGCGTTGCGATCACGGGCAATCGACAGGATGCGTGGACAACGTATCCCAATCAGTCGCTGGGACAGATCTTTCTGGTTCGCCGCGAAAACAATTCCGAAGACCCGACACAGGTCCAGATTGATGCCTACAGCACGGTTTGTCCGCACCTGAAGTGTCAGGTGCAGCATGACCCGGCGAAGAAGCAATTTGTCTGCCCGTGCCATCGTGGTGCGTTTGATCTGGAAGGGCAACCACTCAGCAAGGCTCAACTGGGACACGATAACCCGGTTCCCGGGCCGCTGGAAAGCTACGTTGTTTCGGTCGTCGAAGACGATCAACAGGAGTTGTGGGTCGAAGTGAACTATGACGCCTGAGGCTGTTCCCCGCCCCTGCTTCATCGCGCCCTCCATCCGCACAACGGACAACCAGCTGTGAGATCACGACATGTCCACACTGCTCACTGATCAACCTGTTGATGCGCCGCCTGCGAAATCGCCATCGCGTCACGCCTGGCTCGACTGGCTGAACGACCGCACCAGTTATCGGTATGGCTTGCGTGTGCTGTTCCAGCGGGAACTGCCTGATGGCCCCAAGTGGGGCTACAGCATCGCCAGCTGTCTGCTATGGATGATCGTGATTCAGGTTGTCACCGGTTTTCTATTGATGACCACATACAGCCCATCACTGGCGACCGCCTGGGCCAGTGTGCACTTCATCGAACGAGATGCCTCGGGAGCGTTTCTGCGAGGCGTGCACCACTACGCCGCGCAGGCCATGTTCGTCCTGTTTCTGGCGCACCTGATCCGCGTGCTGCTGACAGCGGCGTTTCGCGCCCCACGGGAACTGGTCTGGGTTACCGGCCTGCTGATGATTCCCCTCGTGCTCGCCTGGGCCATCACCGGCAACCCGCTCTCCGGATCGCAGCGTGGGATTTCGCAGATCGATGTCGAAGGCAACATCATTGCGACAACACCAATCGTCGGACCGCTGCTGCAGCGCATTCTCATTGGGGGGGATCGGGTCGGAAACCTCACGTTGACGCACCTGTACTTCCTGCACGTGGGACTGTTGCCTGCACTTGCCACCGCATTGCTTACGTTCCATCTCTGGCAGGTGTATCGCTATGGCCTGTCCGGCGGCTCTACAAGCCGAACCACAACACCGCAAAAGTACTGGCCTCAACAGTCTGTCCGCAACATGATTGTGCTCTCCATTGTGCTGGGGACTGTCTCCATTCTGGCCTGGAAGGTGGGGGCTCCTCTGGAAGTCCCCGCCGATCCCGAGATCGAAAATTCGCCTCGCCCCGAATGGTATCTGCTGTCGCTGTTCGAACTGCGTCACTACTTCAACGGACCGTGGGAGATTGTCGCCACGCTGATCATCCCGATGGCCGTACTGCTGTTTCTGATCAGCGTCCCACGGATTGATGTCGCCTGTTCGCGACGGGTGAGTGCCGTGTTCCGAGTAAGCGTGGTCGTTCTGTTCTTTGGCGGATGGAGTTGGCTCACGCTGTCGTCCATGGCGCGTGACCGACAGGACGAACAGTTCCAAGCCTCGGAAGCTCACTTGCGTGAACTCTCTGAACGGGCCCGCATGCTGGCCGATAGGCATGGCGTTCCTCTGGAAGGAGCCAGTGCCCTGTTGAGGAATGATCCCAAGACCCGTGGACCGCGGCTGTTCGCCCGGCACTGCGCGAACTGCCATTCTCACACTGATGAATCTGGTCAGGGAATCGTGGCTGTCGAGTCTTCCGCTCCCAATCTCTACGGATTCGGAACACGTCGCTGGGTTGCCGGACTGCTTGATCCCGACAAAATTTCCGGGCCGGAATACTTCGGCAATACCCGCGCTGCGGAAGGAGACATGGCCGGAATGATTCACGACCTGTTTGATTCGGCCAGCAGTGACGAAGAGCGAACGGAACTGACTGCACAAATGGATGCCGTCGCGCTCGCACTCGCTCACGAGGCGGGCTATGTCCTGGTCACCCAACTGGACGATGCTGCACAAACCCGACTCAACGAAGGACGTGAGCTGATCAACACATCCTGCATCGACTGCCACAAGTTTCACGATGAAGGAGATCTCGGTTCAGCCCCGGACCTGACCGGCTACGGTTCCGCAGACTGGCTTCGAGGGATGATCTCCGATCCGAACGGGGAGCGGTTTTATCCCGATGATCTCAACGACCGGATGCCCGCCTTCCATTCCCAGCCGCATGCAGCCTCGGGAAACATGCTGTCGGAAGATGAGCTCAACCTGCTGATCGCCTGGCTGCGTCAGGAATGGGACGAAGCCGAGTCACGCTGACCTTTCCCGGTCAACACGAGCCCTTCACCTTGAGCGCCTGCCATGCGGTCCACTGTCCCCAGGCGGAAAGGAGCGCAACTTCGGCTGGAGGAATCACTGCAACACGATCGCTGATGCCCAGTTGCTCACAGGCCAACTGATACGACGCGGACAATTCGCCACCCGCCGCAAGCACAATGCGGCCATCCGGACAGCGATCGAGAGTAAGCGATCGCAATTCGTCTCCGATCAGAATGCCGCTCAGAAATGCGGCGGACTGCACGGCACTGTCACCGCGCAACACCTGTCCCGTGCGAACCTGAAACAGCTGCCCACTGAGCGAGCCAGCGCAAGCAAGATCCACCCCCGAAAGAAACGCCTCTTTCCACTGCGGCAATTCCGATGAAAGCAGTTCCGCTGTCACGGAGGCGCGATCCGGATGCCGCAACGAACTTTGCTGGCTGAGCAGCTGATACAATTCGCCAGTCATGTGCGTGTGAAACTCGGTCATCGTGCCGCCGCAAATCCGCACATGCTTGGAATGCGTTCCCGGTAGAATCACCCACACATCCTCGGGTTGCTCGAACCAATGAGCCGCAGCCACGCGCAAACCCATCAGTTCCGTTTCCTCCCCCCGCATCACATCACGGTCACTGCGGACGCCGGAGAACAGGACGACGGGCTGCGTCAGACGCGCATCCCGAACATCAAGAACGGCCCGACTTGCTCCTGCCCCATCGAGAGAGAATGGCAACCGGGCGTAGGGAAGATCCCGCCACCCCATTGTCGAACTGGCCATGCCGGAAACGAGAATAGGTGCCCGGCTCACATCGGCATCGACAACCGCCCCAACCTCAGCAACATGCTCCGCCAGCACCTGCTGAAATCGAGCAGCGCGTACCTCGCGGTCTCCAGCCGCCAGACAGGAGACTCCTTCATCCGTGCGAACCTCGTGGAGAACCTTCCGAGATTCGGCATCCACCAGCCGCAGCCGAAATCGACTGGTCCCCCAGTCACAGTTGAAGAACAGGTTATTCATGAATTCTGCTACTGTCTGTTCGAGGTTCTTCTCATGGAACTATTCGCCCGTGTCGACGCGGATGCCTCCATCCGCGAGCGTCAGCCGGACATCGGCCAGAGCGGCGGCCTCGTCGCGGCTGTGCGTCACATGCAGTGTCGTGGTGTGCATGGCCTGTTTGACTCCCACGAGCAGCTGGTGCATCTGGCTGCGAGTTTCCTCGTCGAGCGAACTGAGTGGCTCATCGAGGAGCAACACCTGTGGACGGAACGAAAGCGCCCGGCCCAACGCGACTCGCTGGGCTTCGCCGCCGCTGAGATTGCGAACATTGCGTCCGAGCAATTCGCCAATGCCGAGCAGTTCCGCCAGTTCACGGACGCGCTGATTGCAGTCGATTGTGGACCAGCGTCGCAGGCGAAGCGCGAAGTCCAGATGTTCACGCACCGTCATCGTCGGAAACAGGCCCAAATCTTGCGGCACATAGCCGACGCCCCTCTCACCTGGGGGGAGATTGTGAACCAGCCGATCTCCCAGCCGAATACTTCCGGAACGGACCGGCCGCAGACCGCAAATCGACTCCAGAATTGTGGTCTTCCCCTGCCCGCTACGTCCCATCAGGACCGCGTAGCTTCCGGTGGGAATGGTGCAGCACAACCTGTCCAGCCGAAACTTACCGGCGTTGAGGCAAAGATCAACCAGTTGGATCATCCCCCCGTCCTCCCGCCGGTCAGTCGCAGAATCGACAGGACAATCACCGCCAGCACTACCATCAGCAGTGAGACGGCCACGGCCGCTTCCAGATGGCCGATGCTCAACTCCAGGAAAACTGAAGTGGAGAGCACTTCGGTTCGGCCTCGCGTGGCACCCGCAAAGACGAGGATGGGACCAAACTCACCCAGTGAGCGGGCCCATGCGATGGTGAAAGCGGTCAACATGCCAGGCCCTGCCTGCGGCAACGCCACCTGCAGGAATGCCTGAGACCGCGTACAACCGAGCGTGCGGGCAACGTCTTCCGCCCGAGGATTCATCTGTTCGAATGTGACTCGCATCGTTCGCACGGCGAATGCTGCAGCCACGGAGAACTGCGCGACGATCACGGCCCACTGCGTAAACGTGATGGACAGTCCACGCGGCCGCAACCAGTCATCCAGCGAGTATCCCAAACCGGGCAGAGGTCGGCTGAACAGGATGAGCAGACTCAGGCCGAGCACCAGCGGCGGCAATACGATCGGGATGTCGACCAGCGTATTAACAATGTGCTTGCCCCAAAACTGAAAGCGTACCAGCAGGTACCCCAGTGCCGTTCCGACGATGACCGACAAAATGGCCGACACGGTACAGGACTTCAGCGTGAGGGAAATGGCGGCCTGAATTTCCGGATTGCCCAATGCTGCTCTGAAATCACCGGGCGAGACATACGCAATGTCCGCCAGCAGCAGCAACAGGATCAGCAGAACATAGGAACCGCCAATTGCCCCCATCAGCAAGAAGAAACGGGATTCACCGGACGCGGCCGGCATACGTTGCTCCCGGCAAAAAAGCCTCAATTGACGACGTTACGAGGCGCCTCGCCTCGCAACACGCGGCGGCAATTTTCGCTTCCCTTGATCCGCATGTCGTCCAGTCCTTCTTCGGAATAGAATGCCGAGTGAGGATTGACGATCAACCGATCATGTGCCGGATGTGATGGATCACGCCAGGCCAGCATCACGGGGTCATTGTCCAACGGTGGTTCGACTTCCAGCACATCGAGCGCGGCCCCACGCAGGTGATCGTTGGCCAGTGCGTCCACTACAGCCGCAGCATCCACGCAGCCACCACGGGCAGTGTTAACCAGGAACGATCCGGGCTTCATCTGCTGAATTGTCTGAGCGTTGATCATGTGCTGGGTGAGGTCTGTCCGAGGACAGTGCACGCTGACAACATCAGAGACTTCCAGCAGCTCCGTGAGTTCTTCGCAGCGGGTAATTCCCAGCGCCTTGTCGCGACCATCGGGGGCAAAGGGATCGTAGAACACAACCCGCATCCCCAGGGCCTTGGCCCGCAGTGCGGCTGCTGTTCCAATTCGTCCGATGCCAATGACTCCGAAGACTTGATCGCGAATGCGGTGCAAAGGAACCACCTGCTCATAGATCCAGGGGCCCTCTTTGCGCTGCAGGCGGCTGTTCAGATAGTGAATCCCCCGCATCAGCGTCAGTGCCATACCAATCGCGGAGTCGGCGACTTCTTCTGTTCCGTAGTCCGGAACGTTGGCGACAGGAATACCCCGCTCCCGGGCCGCCGCGCGATCGACATTGTCAAAGCCCACGCCACATCGCACGATCAGCTTGCAGTTCTCCAGTCGATCAATCGTCTTTCGACTGAGCGAAATGAAGTGATACAGCATGATCGCATCAGCCTGCTCAATGCGTCCCACGAGGTCCTCCTCGCTGAATGCGTTCAGCGCAACCACCTCGGCAAGATCCCCCAGGATCTGCTGCTCGATGGCCAACGGCGGACTGATGAAATCGGGAATAACAACTTGAGCACGCGACATCGCGAAGGAACCCCTGAGTCAGAACTAGAGTTTCGAAACAAACAGATCGAGGTAAACCACAAGGGCAATCAGCGACAACAACATCACCAGCCCCAGCCACGTGGCAATCCCGACAAACTTCTCGTTTGGCTTTCGCTTGGTGATCCCTTCCCAGATGAGGAACACCATGTGTCCACCATCCAGCACAGGAATAGGCAGGAAGTTGACCACCGCCAGATTGACGCTGATCAATCCCAGGAACCGCACAAAGTGAGAAAAGCCCATATCCGCAGTTCGGTATGCCGTGCGGGCAATACCAATCGGCCCACTGACCAGCTTGTAGGAAATATCACCAGTCACCAGTCCCCGCAGCGTGAGGTACACCTGACGAATGGAGTTCACTGTGTGATCCCACCCCATGTGAATGGCATCGTTCAGGGACTCGGCCTTGCGAATGGATGACAACACATCCAGTGACAGGCCTCGAAGCGTCTGCAAATACCAATCCGAGGATTCGACCGGCGTAATTTCATTCGTTCGCGGAGCATCGGCCTTGCTGGTGGTCAGCTTGACGATGCGGGTCCGTGCCGACTCCTGAAGCATCCAGTAGGCGTAGGCCCAGTTCTTTTCGCCAATTTCCATTGTCAGAGTGTCTTCCGCAATCTCGTCGGGTTGTCCTCCGGGAGCGCGGACGTACTCAATCTTGGTAATGCGGTCGCGAGGCGCAATTTCGAGCGCAGCCGCCGGACCTTCGGCATCGACAGAGAACACCACGGGAACCACGAAGTAGGCGAGTCCAATCGAAGGAATCGACAGCGGTGATTCCGGGCTTCCGGGTGGTTCACTCCAGGCCGGGCGGTCTTGTGGAATGACAGTAATCTCCTTTTTGACGGGAGCGCCTCCTTCCACTTCTCGCGACAGCGCGATTTTGACTTCCTGGCCAGCGTGCTGACTGAAGTATTCCGTCAGACGAAACGGATCGAGATCCTTCTCCACATCGAGGCCATCAATCTTGTTGATGCGATCGTCAGGCAGTATCCCCGCTTCGGCGGCCGGACCACCATTCTGAATGGCCTGCACTTTGCCCATCGAGACGCGAAATCCCAGCTCCACTCCCTTTTCAGCGCCCAGCAGGAGATCTTGCTCCGCTCCTTTGCGAATGACGGTCACGTTCACCGATTCCGCAGCATGTCGAGACAATTCGGCCAACAGGGCGGAGTAAGTCGCAACAGGCGTTTTGTTCACAGCAATAATCTGATCCAGCTGCTCGAAGCCCGCCCTCGCAGCGGCCGTTCCGGGCGCAGTGACGGGAAACTTGGTGATATCCGGCGATTCCGGGACCTGCAGTCCCAGCCCATAGCCCACACCAATCTTTCGCGTGGACGTCTTCTCGGGCTGAACGGTCGTGGTGAGTTCTTCACCATCCGGATGCCGAACACGAATCACCAGATCGCCGCGAGACAGCGCAGTTGCCACCATCACATCAGAGAAGTCGTGAATTTCGCGATCATTGATTTCGAGAATTTCATCGCCAGTCCGAATTCCATGCTGCCAGGCCGGCATCCCAACCTGAACGTAGCCGACAACACGCTCGGGAACCTGCACTCCTGCACTGAACGCAATCACGAAGAACATCAATCCAGTGATGATGTTCATGATCACGCCAGCCGAAATGATGGCCATTCTCTGGGGGACACTCTTGGCGGTGTAGGAACGCGGGTCCTCGGCGATTTCCGCATCGGTCATTTCGCCGGGATCCATGTCATCCTGACCCCGCATCTTCACGTAGCCGCCCAGGGGCAACAGACTGAGTGCATACTCGGTTTCGCCCCATTTGCGAGCCAGGATGACCGGTCCAAAGCCGATGCTGAAGCGTTCCACGTACACCCCGCACCACTTCGCGACGAAGAAGTGTCCGAGTTCGTGGAAGAAGATCACCAACCCCAGTCCCAGGGCGGTGATGAGAATATTCAAAGCGGCCCCCGGGCTGATCAGCGCGAGAGTCATAAGCGAACTTACCAACGGAGTGCCTCCTGCCGAGCCCAACGGTCCAGACGAAGAAGTTCGTCCAGCGTCGGTTCGGATTCAAATGTGTGGGCTTCAAGAACTGAGCGACACAGTCGCGGAATATCGGTGAATCGCAGTTCCTTTTGCAGGAAACGCTCCACCGCAACTTCATTCGCAGCGTTGAGCACGGCCCCGGCTGTCCCGCCCTGCTCCGCCACCTCAAATCCAAGCTTGAGCGCCGGAAACCGCTCAGGATCGGGTGGTTCAAACCGCAAGTCAAATGCTCGTGTAAAATCCATCCGGGGACCGACAGCTTCCAGCCGCTCCGGCCAGCTGAGAGCATACTGAATGGGCAGCCTCATGTCGGGCGGAGACATTTGAGCGAGAACCGACCCGTCCGCGAACTCCACCAGGGAATGCACAATGGACGATGGATGAATAACCACTTCAATCTCATCCACGCGCAGATCGAACAGCCAGCGGGCTTCGATAATCTCCAGCGCCTTGTTCATCATGGTGGCGGAATCGATGGTAATTTTGGGCCCCATGTCCCATGTGGGATGGGCCAGAGCCTGCTCGATCGTGACGGAGTCGATCCGTTCTGTCGACCAGTCTCGAAACGGGCCGCCACTCGCAGTAAGAATGACCCGCCGCACGTCTTCGCGACGACCGGCTTGCATCGCCTGAAAGATCGCGTTGTGCTCGCTGTCCACTGGCAGAAGTGTGGCCCCGGAACGCTGCACCAGATTCATCACCAGCGGCCCCGCCACGACCAGCGTTTCCTTGTTGGCAAACGCGACTCGCTTCCCGGCCTCCAACGCTGCCCACGTGCCGTGCAGTCCTGCGGCTCCAACAATGCCGGAGACAACCGTATCGACATCTGGATGGGCGGCCACTTCGGACACCGCGTCTGGGCCAAACCGCAAATCGACACCGGGAGGAAACAGGCTCCGATCAATATCGACCGGAGACACCCCCGTCAGAATGGCAACGCGAGGTTGAAACTCGTGACACTGAGCCGCCAGTTCTCGCCATCGGCGATGGGCCGTCAGCACAAGCGGCGAAAACCGGGACGCGTGCGCACGAATGACGCTGAGGCAACTGGTTCCAATGGAACCCGTTGACCCCAGAATGGCGACCTGCTGAACACGCGCTCCCTCGACCACTGTGTCACTTCCTAGAGACAGCCTGCCCTGGAGCAACATCGAGGCATTCCTGCATCGCCCTCGGAATTCGGCGACACAACTTGAAACAGGCCTGCGATTTGGACGTCCAGACGACCAGAACCTTGGTGAGCCGGGATCATAGGTGCCGGGCGACGCCAGTCGCAAGGGGTGTTGCCCATGCTGGATGGCTCGGACGCACGTTACTTTTAAACAAGTTTCTGCGATATTCTCCCACACTCATTGGGCAAGACCTTGTTCCACAGCCCACGATTTCCATAATCTCTGAGCCAGTTTGGAACTTCCTCCCCTGTTGACGAACGCCGTCACCCCGCGTCTATGCGATTGCCAGAGATTTTTCAGCAGCGACAGCCTGCCATCTCCATCGAGATCTTTCCTCCCAAAAGCAGCCAGGGAGATACCGCCCTGTTCGCATCGCTGGAACGGCTGGCTTCATTTCAGCCAGCTTTCATTTCCTGCACCTATGGGGCCGGAGGCAGCACCCGATCGCGAACCGTTGAACTCTGTCAGCAAATCCAGAGTCAGTTTCAAATCCCAACCACAGCGCACTTTACATGTGTTGGGTCCACACGAGTCGAACTTCAGGACTGGCTGACCTACGCGAGCGAGGCCGGCATCCAGAACATTATGGCGCTGCGTGGCGATCCTCCCCAGGGACAGGAATCGTTCCAGCAGGTGGAAGGCGGCCTCTCCTATGCGAATGAACTGGTCAGCCTGATCCGTGAACACTCTCCAAACATGGGGATCGGCGTCGCCGGGTACCCGGAAAAACACCCCGAAGCCCCAAACCTGCCCACGGATCTCGACAATCTGAAGCGCAAGGTCGATGCGGGTGCTGACGCGGTATTCACGCAGTTGTTCTACGAAAACAGCAATTTCTTCCGTTTCCGGGATGCCTGCCGTGCTCGCGATATCGCGATCCCTATCGTCCCCGGAATCATGCCCATTACGGAGTTCGCCCGCATCAAACGGATTACCAGTATGTGCGGGGCCATCTTCCCGACTGAACTGGCCAGCCGCCTGGAAGCCGTACAGGAGGATTCCGCCGCTCAGTTCGAAATTGGCGTAAATTATGCCATCGAACAGTGCGAGCAACTGTTACAGGCGGGCGTTCCCGGCATTCACTTTTATGCCCTGAACAAATCCGAGGCCTGCGATCGAATTCTTGCGGCTTTGGGCGTGCCGCAAAACGGTTAAACAGCCCGAACGGCTTCGTTCCGATTCACGTTCCCCTCCATCTGGCGAATTGACCGCCAAGACGATACGCTTACTGAGAATTGTCTCCGTTCGGGCCTCATCGGAGACTGGCTTGGCTCCGGAATTGCGTCGATGCAGCACCTGAAAATTTTCAAACTGGATAAGGTCGGTTCAACGCTGTGCATTACGCCACAGAGTGAGAACAGTGGGTTCCGTTATCAGGATCTGCACATCGAGGCGAATGCAATCCGCGGCCAGTTGATGAAGCCCGAGAACAAGAACCTGATAATCGATCTCAGGCAGATGGATTACTTTGGCTCCGAATTCATCGGTGCCCTTGTTTCGATGTTGCGAGAAGTCCGCAACCGAGGCGGGAAGGCCTGCTTTTGCTGTGCACGACCTCAGATGCTCCAGGTCCTGCAGAACATGAGCCTCTTCCGCTTGTGGCCCCATCATGACACCCGCGAAGAAGCACTCGCTGCCATCGAATAGCGGGCCTCGCAAACCGTGAGGGCCCTCTAAGCCAGTCGGCTGCCGTACTGCTGCTCGTAGTACTTCAGGTAGTCGCCGCTGCGAATGCGGGCCACCCAGTCCTGGTGCGAGAGATACCAGTCGATCGTTTCCTGCAGGCCCTGCTCGAACCGCACCTGCGGACGCCAGCCGAGTTCTTCTTCCGCCTTGCGGCAGTCAATCGCGTACCGCAGGTCATGACCGGGACGATCGGTCACGTAGCGGATGAGGTTCTCGCCCTTCCCCAGCAGTTTGAGCAGCGTCTTCGTCAGGACGATGTTCGGCAACTCGGTTCGTCCACCAAAGTTGTAGACTTCACCCACGCGCCCACGCAGCAAAGCCGCCTCGATTCCGCGGCAGTGATCCAGCACGTGAATCCAGTCGCGAATGTTTTCTCCCGTGCCATACACCGGGACCGCCTCGTCCTTGAGCAGGTTGGAAATGAACAGCGGAATCAGCTTTTCAGGAAACTGATAGGGCCCATAATTATTGGAACACCGCGTGATGACTGCAGGAAAGCCAAACGTGTGGACGTAGCCCCGCACCAGCAGGTCGGCCGCCGCCTTGGAACTGGAGTACGGACTGTTGGGAGCCAGCGGCGTCTCTTCGGTGAAAAAACCTTCGGCCCCCAGCGATCCGTAAACCTCATCGGTCGAAACCTGAAGATAACGGGGCACTTCGGCCCGTCGGCAGGCATCCATCAGCACCTGCGTACCCACGATGTTCGTCTGTACAAACGGCCCGGAATCGAGAATGCTGCGGTCAACGTGACTCTCCGCCGCGAAGTTAACCACCGCATCCACTGGTGCCTCGGCGAGAACGGTATCGATAAACGACTGATCGCCGATGTCGCCGCGACGAAACGCATAACGGTCATTGCCGGATAGATCGGCAAGGTTCTCAAGATTCCCCGCGTACGTCAGCTTATCGATATTCACGATCGACAACTCACGATGAGTTTCGAGCATGAGCCGCACAAAGTTGGAGCCGATAAAGCCACAACCGCCGGTCACTACTATCCGATGCATCAGACAGAATTCCGTTTCGAGTCCACAGGACGACAGGGCCATCACACGTTCATTTGCGTCGCATGGCCCTTCCATTGCCGTAATCAGTCAGCCTTCAGGTCGAAGGCAAATTCGTTCGTGCCGGGAACAATTGTCGCGGTCAACATCCCCGCAGAGATCACTTCGGAATCTTCCAGCGTCGGACGAGGTTCCACGCTCCCCCAGTTCAGAACGGTCACATTCTGAGGACCAACAACAGGACCGGCGACAGCATTGATCCGATAATTGCCTCGCGACACCATGGCCCAGGCCACTGGCAAATTGCCGCCAGCCTGCGGCTCAAAGGCGATTGTGCCCCACCGCAATGGCTCCCCGTTGAATTGAATTGTGCCCGAAACAGCGGCTCGTGGCGCGGCGGCCAGAAAGTTATTCACTTTGAGCCAGTCAGCCAGTCGCTCAGTCCACGTGGAGAGTACGGGATTCTTCGGTGCCAGCCCCACGCCGTGTGGCCCCTGCTGGTAAACATGCAGTTCCGCGGACACACCATGTTCGATCAAGGCCCGAAAATAGACCAGGCTGTTCTGCACCGGCACTCCGGTATCCTCACGGGTGTGGAACAGGAATGTCGGCGGCGTATCTTTGGTGATCTGTGTTTCGTTCGACATGGACTCCACCAGTTCCTGTGGCGGGTCATTTCCCAGAAGATTTCGCTTGGATCCGGTATGTCCAAAGCTCGACTTCATGCTGATCACGGGATAACAGAGAATGGCGAAGTCGGGCCGCGAACTCTGCTTCGCGACGACATCAGCGCTGTCTGCATCGCCGGAGTCGTAATGCGTGGAGACCGTGGAGGCAAGATGACCACCGGCAGAGAAGCCCATAATGCCCACGCGTTGCGGATCAATCTTGAGTTCATCGGCATGAGCACGCACGTAGCGAATCGCGCGAGACGCATCCTGCAGCGGAGCGGGATGGTGATACTTGGGGCCGAGGCGGTACTTGACGACAATGCCCGTCACTCCGATGGTATTGAACCACTTGGCAACCTGATGACCTTCGTGATCAAAGGCCAGCGCCCCGTAGCCGCCGCCGGGACAGATCACAACGGCACAGCCCGTGCGGTTGGCTTCATCAGCCGGATAGATTCGAATCGAAGGCTTATCAACATCGTCTGTCCCCATCGCCCCCGGAGCGCCATCCGGCCACAACAGGATTGGCTCTGGGCCTTGAGCCCATACGGGAGCCGCCACAACCAGCGACAACGTCATCCACACAATCGAACGCAGCATTTTGTGCTCTTTCTCGGCTGAAGCAATGAATCGTCTCGCGTGATCATACAGAAATCAGACCACGTCGAGTCAATTCCGAGATCGAAACAACAGAAGTTGGGGCGAACGAGCGTCACGCAGGCTGCACATCAAGCGCTGCGTGTCCCCCCTTGACCATCTGGCGGGTCAGTGCCACCTCGAAGACCAGCAGCCCGAGCACTCCAAAGAGCAGCAGCCACCACAACTCCGTCCGAGAGTTGTCGTTCTTCAGCTTGGTGGTCAGTTCTTCCATCGAATCGAGCCGCACAAACCGCTCATCCTGAGTCAATTCGGCCCACTCGGCGTCGTCCAGCGGCCTGAGGTTTGACTCAGCCCGATCAAAATCCACAACGAACGGTTCGCCCGATTCCGGCTTCGTACCCGCCCGATGGAAGTAGTACACGCCGGGCAATGCCGTTTGAGCAAACAGACCTGTCGGCCGTCCGCCATGAGCCACTTCCGCCACCGGCTGCTCTTTCGCTCCGGGCCCGGAAACAACCCAGTCGAGTCCACGAGTTTCTTTGGGAAGCGGCCACAGCAAGGGAGCTCCCACATCCACATTCCGTCCCGGCCCCGCCTTGGTCAGCACGAAGACCAGTTCATGCACAAACGGAACGAAGTCGCTGCGGGCGGGCAACGTTCCCCAGTCGGCATCGAGCGGACCGGCCAGCTGCATGATCTCACCATCACCCCACTCGCGCGACACCAGCAGTGGAGCTTCCGTCGAAAGTCGAGCCAACGTCAGAACGGGAGGCAACTCCTCAGGCTTCTTAACGGTTGCCGAATCGTCGGTGTCGGAATCAGCAGCGGCATCAACTTGCGGCTCCGGGGTAGACATTTCCAGAGGCTTCAGCAGCCACCATTGCGAGAAGCGTGCCTCCGCGAAATCGACACCGCGCTCCTTGCGGAATCGTTCCAGCCACGGAAGCTGAAGTGACTGATGATCAACCGTGACTTTGGCCGCTCTGGCATCACCCGCCTTGGCACCTTCGTCAGTTTCAACCGAATCCAGTTGCAACGGCAGCAGCGGTACATGTTCGTTCAGTCGCAAGGCATTCCACGCAGCGGCATTGGTTCGGTTTCCGGGGGCAATCACCAGCCCGCCCCCGCCAACGACGAACTCATTGAGCTGCGTGACATTGTCTTCGGTCAATTGCGGCACATTGCACAGCATCACGACCCGGTAGTCAGTCAGTGACGTTTTCGAGAGCGCCTCCGGCTTGACGACATCGGCACGCACCCAGGGAGACGTTCGGCCCGAAGACGCAAAGGCCGACTTCAGGAAGAAGGTCTCATCCCGCGTCTCATCCAGCTGGGAATCCCCATCAACGAGCAGGACCGGAATTCCATCCGCCACGGTCACGACCGCTTCGGCACGATTGTCAGCGGGCAGGTTGTCTCCATCGAGACTCACGCCCACAACGTAAGAGCCCACCGCATCAAAGCGATGTTCCAGTTCAACCAGCGCCTCTCCATTGGGCAACAGCGAGACTTCGGTGACCTGAGACTGCAAACGCTGTCCATTCACTTCGAGAAAGACGTTCCGCAACGTGTTGTCTCCGCCGGACTGCCGCACGGTGGTCCGAATGCGAATGGGAAAATCCGGCACCGTCATCGACCGCGACAACTGCAATGGGTCGACAGAAAAGTTTGTCAAATCGCGGCTCTGCGAACCAACGTTCACCACAAACAGCTTGGGCGGAATGGCTGGCTGTTCCTTGAGATCAACGAGGCGTTGCCAGGCCATCTGATCCTCCAGACGCCAGGGGAGTCGCTGGCCGTCGGTCAGCACGATCACCTCACGCGAGACATTGCTCGTTGACGACAGAATCTGCATCGCCTCGGTCACAGCAGCAGACAGGTTCGATGTGCCCGAAGGAGCCGCCAGGGTATTGACCTGCTCCCGCACGAGACGCAAATCGGTCGCAGGTGGATCCACGAGATGACGTGACTTTGTCCGTGCATCAATCAACCCGGCGGTGTGCCCCGGCTGCAGATCCTCCAGCGCCTCATGAATCCAGTCGATTCCTGCGGCATAGGGTGTGACCGCCTTGCCTTCCCAGCCCATGCTGTAGGAGCCATCCAGCACAAACACCACATCGCGGCTGACGCCATCGGACAGGGCACCAAACAAGCCGCCCTGCCCCCACGGTCGCGCCAAGGCCAGCGCAACCAGGCCGATGAGGGCCATTCGCAGCAGCAACAACAGCATGTCCTGCAGTCGGATCTTGCGACGGGTCTTGCGGCCCAGCTCAAGGAACTGCATCGCCCCCCACTGCACGACGTCGAACTTTCGCTTGCTCAGCAGGTGCGCAATGACAGGCAGAGCCATCGCCAGCAGCCCGGCAAGCATCGCCATATTGAGCAGACCAAAGGACATCACAGGCGGGACACTCTGCTATTCGCCGAGTACGGCGGTAAGGGAACGGGCCAACACGTGAACTGCCTTCGCAGCATAGTCTCCCCACCCACCGGTTGCCACGAATCACATGCCCCGGATGCGAAACAAGCCATCAGCAACGTAGGGTGCGTCAAGCGGGAGACGGCGTGAAATCCGATTTGCCGTAATGCCGCGCCGGCGCACCATTGCATAGTTCATCCTGCCAGATGGTGCGTCAGCGCGGATTGAGTCCCAACGTCATTGCAGGTCACCCGCAGCTTGAAGGACTCTACTGAGGCGATATCACGGCTGGGAGCTGTTCGCCGTCATCAATGAACACCAGCGACAACGAATTGACACAGTGCCGGGTGTTCCTGGCCGTCATGCGTTCACCCACAAACACATGCCCCAGGTGACCGCCGCAGTTCTCGCACAGAATCTCGGTGCGGCGTCCATCGCTGTCCGTTTGATGACGGACGGCTCCCTCAATCTCATCGTCGAAACTGGGCCAGCCGCAGCCGGAATGGAACTTGTTCTGTGAGTGATACAGAGGTGCGTTGCAGCGTCGGCAGATGTATGTCCCCAGCTTCTCGTTGTCGAGGAGCTCACCCGTTCCGGGGTACTCCGTCCCCTTGTGGAGAATGATGTGCTCTTCTTCGGGCGTGAGGCGATTGTATTCCGGCATGCTCTCCTCCTCAGCGGTGACTGCCGGAAGTAGGGTCCGCTGTGCGGACCGAGCAGTCTATGTGCTGTCAATCACTGGTCCGCACAGCGGACCCTACTTCTGGCCTACGACAGCACGAGTGGACCACCGCCGCAGTAGTCGGCATTGCCAAAGCGATCAATCTCGTGTCCCATCGTGTGGGCCAGCGTCAGCAGCAGGCGGTTATGAGGCTCGCTCTTAAATTTCAGAGCACGCCCCATTTCGACATTCAGTCCGCCACCCAGGCAGACCCAGGGGATGTTGTCGAGCGTGTGCGAGTTCCCCTTGCCCAGTTCGTTCGTCCAGACGATCAACGTGTTGTCCAGCATGGAACCTTCTCCCCCCGGTTCGGGAGTTTCGGCCAGCCGCTTGGCAAGATACGCCAACTGCTCGCAGTACCAGGCGTTGATTTTCGTCAGCTTGGCCTGAGCGTCTTCGTTGCTGTCCGGCTCGTGCGAGAGGGTGTGGTGCGTTTCGTCGATCTCCAGCCACTTCATGCGGGCCTGTCCCACCGAGTTCGTGAACTGCAGCGACGCCACGCGAGTGAAATCGGCCTGGAAGCTGTGCACCATCAGGTCGATCTGCATCTTGCTGAGCTTGGGAATGTTGTCGTTGTCTTCGCGCACTCCGGGTTCCAGCTCAGGTACGGGATGATTCAGCGAGGTGTTCTGTGTCGCACTAAGCTGCTGTTCCATTTCGCGAACAAACGTGGTCTGTTCATCCAGCAGCTGACGGTCTTGGGCACTGACGAACGAACGTACCTTGGCCAGATCTGCCTGCACATCGTCAAGCACGCTGGTCAGCTTCGCTCGATCCTGCAACTGCCCGTACAGTTTGGCGAACATCTGGTACGGATCGTCGATGGGCGCAATTGGCTGGTTCGGACCGGCGTAGCACATGCGGGTCCAGGTGTCGGCACGGTCGGGAACCACCACGCCGAATTCGAGCGAACCAAACCGGGTCCGCGTTTCTTCGCGAGCCTGCAGTGCCCGGGCAATTTCCTGATCGATGGAAATGCCGCTGGACCAACCGGCGGGCGTATGCGATCCCCCTTGAATGTTGCCGGGGAACAGTTCCGATCCTGTCAGCAGGCAGCCAATGCCGCGCATGTGGTTGTCACCGTCACCACGAATCTTATCGCACACACCGTGCAGCGTGAGCATGCGATCTTTAAAGGGTGCCAGCGGAGCGAGACTGGGCTTCAACTCGCCCAGTGCCCCGGCCTCGTCGGGCCAGAATGTGGTGGGTACCACACCGTTCGGACTGAACATGATCACCAGTCGCTGCTTGCGACCGGCGGTTCCGGCCAGCGCCAGACTGGAAAGGTTGCCCAAAAATGGCAATGCGGCCACAGACAGGCCCAAGTGCTTCAGAAAATCTCGGCGGGTTGTCATGGGAGGAGACTCGTTCAGGAGGGATCAGCGGGAGATCACGCAGTAGCGCCCACTGATGTGATTATCGGGGATATTGGGGGATTCGTCTATGGCCCCGGTGGGGGGAACAGGTCAATTTGAGGCCGATTGCAACGCCTGTGCGTTTGCTTCCTGCGCCTGCAACGCAGTGACGGTCGCCATTTCGGCCAACAATTTGCGAATGTTGAAATTCTGCTGGGCAAAAACCTGATGCAACTGCTCAACCTCATCCAGACTGAACGCCTGAGCGGGTTGTTTGACCATAAACTGAAACAGTTGTTCCACAAATGCGTGAGACGGTTCCGCACTGCTCGCCAGAAACTCAGACAGGCCTCGCGCCCCGTCGAGTTCGACTTCCTTCCCGGCTGTCGTGAAGTACGTCCCTTTGGCGTCAATCGGCCGCCCCACTTCCTGTTCGCGATACCGACCGACGGCATCGAAGTTTTCGAGCGAAAAACCGAGTCCGTTGATCATGGTGTGACAACTTTGACACGCATCCGGGCTGGTCTGCAGTGTCACTCGCTCGCGGGTCGTCATATTGGCATGCAGGTCGGGAGCCAGTGGGGCCACGGCGATCGGCGGAGTCTTGATGAACCGGCCCAGCACACTTTTTGCCAGAAAGACCCCACGGTGAATCGGAGAACTCGACTTGTCATACCCGAATCCGGACATCAGGTATGGATGCGACAGCACTCCCGATCGTCGCTGATTCGGCAATGACACGGGCTGAAATTCGGCCAACTTGTCGAGTTCCACCCCGTACAACGCCCCCAACCGCCCATTGAGATAAATGACATCCGAAGTCAGCAGTTCGTGAAAGTCGGATCGGTCGCTCCAGACCACATCGTTCACGAACAGGTCGAGCGACGTCCGCAGGTCGGAGAAGACGACGGCATCAAACTCCGGATACAGCGTTCGATCTTTGGAGATATCGGGAAAGTGATCGACCCGCAACCAGTGGTGCAGGAACTCCTGCATCTTGGACTTCGCTCGGGGATCGTTCACCATCCGGTCGGCCTGTCTCAAGATCGCGGCCCGATCCTGCAACTGCCCCTTGGTCGCGGCATCGAACAACTGTTGATCGGGAATGGAATCCCACAACGTGAACGACAACCACGAAGCCAGATCCAGTTGATCAAACTCACCCTGACCAAATTCGCGATACAAGAACCGAGGTGACTTCAATGCCAGCAGCACGGTCCGCAGAGTGGCATCTTCCGGTGACGATTCGGCAGCGAAAATTCGATTAACGAAGAACTCGCGTTCAGTATCGGAAAGCGGACGCCGAAAGGCCCGTTCGACAAACTTGTCACAGAACTTCTGAACCTTCTCTTTGCGATCTCCGTCTGTCGGCTTGGATCTCGAAAGTTCGGACAGATTCACCACCACGTACTTGGCGGTTTCAAGTGCCGCAAACGTGGTCGCCTCATCCCATTCACGCGAGACCGAGGTGCCTCGTTCAAATCCGCTGCTGGCATCATCGGGAGGGAACGGAGTCGTCACAACAAACGTCGTTGGGAACCAGTCGGTCGACAGATAGCGGGCAGGAATGACTTCCTCAACATGATGAGGGGCCCGCCACTTCAGCCGAATTGAGGCAGACTTTTCCTTGAACTTGAAGAACTCCATTCGCAGGCGATAGGCCCGTCCTCCCAGGAGTCGGACCGAAGCGGTGTATCGATTGTCATTCCCCGACTTGACCCACGCATCAATCAGCGGCGTGCTGGTGTCGTTCACCCACAATCGCATGCCATTTTCAGTTTCGACGATGAACTCATAGTCGCCCGTTTCCGGAGCAAACACAGATCCATTCCAGCGAGCGGAAAACTCATCGGGGTTATCAAAGGTCGGCTCTTTCGGCTTCTCGTCCTTCTTCTCCTCAGCTTTCTCGTCCTTCTTGTCTTCTGCCTTTTCGTCTTTCTTTTCGTCGGCTTTGGCTTCAGGCGGTGCCTCGGGTTTCACTTCACGAGGGCCCGCGGGAGTTCCATCAGCATAGGAAAAATCGACCTGAGGATCATTCCTCGAAATGACAAGATCCTCTTTGCCGAAGCGACGCGACTTGTAGTATTCCGCCTTGAGTCCATCCGACTTCTTCCAGCGATTCTCGCCACGGAATCCGGTCACAAGATCGGCCACCGAATTGGCGTACTGGCGAACCGTGAGCCTCGACAGCTGCAACCGCGCCGGCTTCAATCGGGCCTGGGCAATGGGAGAGTAGAACGCGTCGTACATATATCTGGCGACGGCCGCAGCCTCTTCGCCAACGCACAATTCCGGTTCCCCTTCCGGCATCGACTCCACGATGTACCGGGTCAGTTCCACCAGCGAACGATCCCCAAACAGCGGATCGGGATAGTTGTCAGCCGTCCCTTCGCCTTTGGCACCATGACACGACGCACATTGCTTCTGATAGAGCTTCGCCCCCAACTCATCTTCAGCAACGGCCCTGTTCGAACTGGCCAGCGCACTGAGAGCGACCAGCATCAGGGTCAATGCAAACCGAACATCGCCAACGACTCGTTGCCGCAGCATGGCTCTTCCTCGAATTCAAAACGGCGGGCGAAGCCAAATTGAATGTGGCTTCGTGACTCGGGTGGGCGAGGCACAATTCCGTACCTCCATGTCCATTTTATTCCGCAGTGCGGCGAAAAGGAAGACTTGATCCACCACCGCAACCTGTTTTCAAATCGGCACTTACAAAACTCACATAAATTTCCACCCGAGCATGTTCCTCACCACTCAGGCCTCCATCGCCTCCGATTCAGCCGCAATGGCGTGCCACGCACACAGGGCATCCCGCACTGCCCGCACATCGTGAACGCGAATCAGGTCGGCTCCCGCCGCCGCCACGCCAATGGCAACGCCAATCGTCCCGGCCGTTCTTTCCTCCACCTCGCGTCCCAGCAAGTGTTTGAGGAAGCGTTTCCGAGAGTGGCCAATCAACACCGGTCGCCCATAGCTGCGCAGCGCGGGAATTGCTCGCAGCAGGCTGAGGTTGTGGGCTGGCGTCTTTCCGAATCCGATTCCGGGATCGAGAACAATGCGGTCTCGACTCACTCCAGCCAGCTCAAATGCCGCGCAGCGATCAATCAGAAACTCGCACACCTCGGTCACCACATTTTCATAGTGGGGAGCGGACTGCATCGTCTGAGGCGTGCCCTGCATGTGCATCAGCACAACTCCGCAATCGGTCCCGGCGCAGACGTCCACCATGTGCGGATCAAACAGGCCTGCGGAGATGTCATTCACAATGGCCGCTCCTGCCTGCAGTGCCTCTCGGGCCACGCGGGCTTTCATTGTGTCGATCGAAATCGGAATCGTCAGCTTGCCCTGCAATGCTTCGATGACCGGAATCACCCTGCGCAGTTCTTCCTCAACTTCAACCGGCGCTGCTCCGGGACGCGTGGACTCCCCCCCAATGTCAATCAGGTCGGCTCCCTGTTCCTGCAGCTGCCGGGCCTGATCCACGGCGGCGTTCACGTCCGTCCAGGAACCTCCATCGGAGAAGCTGTCTGGCGTGACATTGAGAATTCCCATAATCCGCGGCAGCGCTGCCGGAGCCCAGTGTACATTCCCGAATCGCCAATGAAGTTGCATTATTCCCTGCGTCTGTCTGTGAATGGCTGTCACCCGCTCCATTGCTGACCTGTTCACCCCACCCGAATCGCGGAGACTGCGGACCGACCGGGGGAACCGAGGATGCCGGAACGGGGTCCACACGGTATAACACAACTCCAGTGAAATTCGACTCCATGTCTCCCTCCACGAGAACCAGCCCCCGTGAACTCCCCACCGACCACCCCCGGTGATGGCGACACCCTGCCCCAGGACGAAGAGCAGTTGGAGGCATCGAAGGAACTCAGCCTGCAACCGCTGGACTTCCCCAAGATCCCGCCCGGCTACGACATCATTCGCTGCCTGGGGACCGGGTCATTCGGTTCGGTCTGGCTGGGCCGCGAGCTGAACACCGGACGTTCTGTTGCCATCAAGTTCTTTACTCGGCGCCGCGGGCTGGACTGGGCGTTGCTGACTCGTGAAGTCGAAAAACTGGCCGTTCTGGATGCCTCGCGAGACGTCGTGCGTCTGCTCGATGTCGGCTGGGACCACGATCCTCCGTACTTCGTGATGGAGTACCTGGAAGCCGGTTCTGTTGCCGCGAGACTGAGCGCCGGAACCTTGTCAGTTGAAGAAGCAGTTCAGATTGCCCAGGCCGTTGCCAAAGCACTGACCCATGCGCACGGAGCCGGAATCCTCCATTGCGACATCAAGCCGGCCAATGTGCTGCTGGACCGCAGTCTGCAGGCCCGACTCGCCGACTTCGGTCAATCGCGACTGGCCACCGAACAAAGCCCGGCCTTGGGGACACTGTACTACATGGCCCCCGAACAGGCCGTCCTTGATGGCGTGCCCGATGTCCGCTGGGATGTCTACGCGCTGGGCGTCCTGCTGTACCAGATGTTGACCGGCACCGTCCCCTACCGCACCCCGGAACTGGATACGGAACTGGCTCAATCGGAAACCCTCGAAGATCGACTCCGTATTTACCGCGAAGCCATTCTTTCCTCCCCACCTCCGGAAAACCATCGTGACATTTACGGGGTGGACCGTGGTCTGGCCGACATTGTCGATGGTTGTCTGCAACGCGATCCACAGCTGCGATTACCCAACGCGCAAGCTGTTTTGAGCATGCTGGAAAAGCGAGACCTGCAGCGCGCCCGAAGACCATTGGTGTGGCTTGGATTTCTGGGACCGGTGCTGTTCGCCCTGACTCTGTTATGGGGCGCCGGCATCGCAATTCCAAGAGCCGTTGATCAGGCCGAACACCATCTGTTCGAACGCGCTCTCGCCAGCGATGCTGCTGCAGTTCGTATTCTGGCCGGAAGTATTCAACAGGACATTTCCGAACGCATGCGGACGCTGAAAGAGTTGTCCGACCTGATTGCTCCTCGTCTGGAAAACAATCCCGAGTCACTGACCGTCCTGCTGGATGCCTGGAAAGAGAAACAGGATCAGCAAATGCTGGCCGAAGGCCGCACGCCAGATGAGAGCCTGTTCCTGACAGATGCCGATGCGATCCAGATCTTCCGGCAGCCTCGCAGCAAAACCCTGCAAACCTGCTTCAAGTACCGGGATTATTACCATGGCCTGGGACGGGAGCTGGATCGCGACGAGGAGCTGTCGCATATTCCGCCGCGCCGCAAGGCAGGCATCTCCATGGCCTTTCGCAGCGAAGCCACCGGCCAGTTCATGGTCGCCCTGGCCGCACCAGTGTGGAGCAAAGATGGCACCAGGGTGATTGGAGTTCTCGGACGCACAATCCACCTCACCAATCTGCTCCTGCAGTGGGAAGCCCGTATCCGCGAATCGGCCGGACGTGAAGAGCGTGACGGCGACTTTTTTCTCTCGCTAGTCGATACCCGGGAACAGCCTCCCGTGCTGCTCGACCATCAATGGATGACCCCTGCGCACCTCAAGCCACTCAAGGACAACGCCAAGCTCAAGCACATGCTGCAGCTGGACCCCCATGAATTCGCAGAGTTTCGAAAGCAACAGGTCAACCCCGCCTATCTCGATCCGCTCAAAGAAGTCGACCCGCAATTCCTGGGAGAGTGGCTGGCCGCCTGTGCGGACGTGGGTGGAACAGGCTGGGTCGCGATCGTTCAGGAACGACGAACCAAGGCTGTCGAGCCAATGGCCGAACTGTACTGGCTGTTCTTCCAGTACGGAGCATGGATGTCGGTCGTGTTCATCGCCATGCTGTTTCTACTGTGGTGGATTATCCAGAAGGTGTCGCAAGAATCTTGACCTGCTCGAAACCACCACAAGGCCACCACGGCTAGTAATCGCGGAATGGCCCCCGGGGCTCCGCCGCCTCCATCGTCTCCTCCCACTGCTTGAAATGGTTTCGCATCGTTTCGGCTTGTTCAGGTCGGTCCGCAATGAGGTTTTTCTGTTCACCAGTGTCGAATGACAAGTCGAACAGGAACTCCTCCTTCCCCTGACGAATCCACTTCCAGTTGCCCACCCGCGCCGCCGAGTGGTCGCGGCGTTGCCAGTACATCTCCTGACGGGCAGAAGGCTGTTGCCCGGCCAGAACCGGCAGCATGTCCGCACCATCCAGAATAACATTCTCGGGAAGCAGCGCAGTGCTCAGCTTCGCCAGCGTTGGGAACAGTTCCAGTGTGGTCAGGAATTCGTTGTTCACTGAACCGGCCGGAATCATGCCCGGATAGCGTGCCACTGCGCACACGCGGATTCCCCCCTCGAACATCTGCCCTTTATGCCCCCTGAGCGGGCTGTTGTCCGCAGCTCCCGAGCCCCCATTGTCGGAGCAGAAGAAGACGAATGTGCGTTCCGTCAGTTGCAGATCATCCAGCAGCTTCAATATCTGTCCGATGGCAGCATCCATGGCGGCCACCGAACCAAGATACTCCTGCTTCTTTCGCCCCGTGGTTGGGACTTCAATCTCACGGCCATCCCGCATCACGATCCGCGTGTCGTAATTCAGATGGGGAAACAATTGGCGATATTCCTCAGGTGCCTGAGGCGCTCCGCGAATTGCCCGATCGAGATTCGACGCGGAATGCGGAGCATTGAATGGCACATACAGGAAGAATGGTTGCTTCTGATTCTTTCGAATGAAATTCAGGGCATGATCGCGAAACAGATCGGTGCAGTAAGTCCCCCGGTCGGCAGTCGTCAATTCGTTTCCGGAGTACATGGAAGGAACGCCGTACCGCTCGTGGGTGAAGTAATCGATCCCGGTATTCACAAATCCATAGAACTCATGAAAGCCCCGCTGCTGCGGCAGGAACCGGCGCAAACTTCCGAGGTCCCATTTCCCAAAGATGCCGCAGCGATACCCGGCCTGAGCGAGTACGGCGGGCAGCAGCACTTCTCGTTCGTCCATACCGCCAATGCGTTCGAAGGTCACTTCATACTCGGCCGGTCGATACAGGTAGTCGAAGTCCGGCGCTTCGTTGCGAATCATGTCGTAAACGCCGTTCCGCTGGGGATAACGTCCCGTCAGCAGCGCCCCGCGAGAAGGTGTACAGGCAGGCCAGGTGACATAGAAATTCGTCAGCCGCGTCCCTTCCCGCGCGAGTCGATCAAGGGCCGGAGAAATCACACTTGAATTCAATACTCCCAGATCGTTGTAACCTTGATCATCGCTGACGATCAACACGATATTGGGTGGTGCTGCCGCATGAGTTGAACTCGCTGCCGCCATGAGCAACAGCACCACCAGTAAGACGCCGCAACAACTTTCCGTCCCTCGCATCAGCCTTCCCCCTGTGCCGGGCTTTACGTCGATGGTCAAGCAACTCAACCATGTTGACAATCAGGCTGACGAAGTTGCCTTCGTTCCGCAATCCTGCAGAGAGCAGCACCGAGATCAGTCACACCTGCTTCGACATCTTTTCCGCCAGACGAGCGAGCGCCGGACTGATGTCATCGGACGCGAGATGGACGTTCAGCAGACTGAACGAATCCTTGCAGGCCAACGCGGTCTGCATCGCCTGCTGCAGTTCGCCAAAGGTATGGATTTCGAAGCCTTGCCCCTTGCCCAGCAACTCGGGAATGCGGTGGTAGTTCCAGTTCAGGATGTCGTTGAACGGTCCTTCCTGCAGGAAACGCTCCGTCGTGTAACCATGGTTGTTCAGCACCATGATAATCGGATTGAAACCGCGACGGGCGATCGAGGAGAGTTCCATGCACGTCATCTGAAAGGCTCCGTCCCCGACCAGCACGAACGGTCTCAAATTCGTATTCGCCACCTGAGCCCCCAGCGCTGCAGGTACGGCGAACCCCATCGACGTGTAGTAGGCCGGACTGATGAACTCGGTGTGCTTGTGGATCGTCAGATCCGAGGCACCAAACAGCGAGTCCCCGACATCGGCAATCACGACCATCTCGTCATCGAGAATGCTGTCGATGTACGCAAACAGGGAGGCGTTCGTCACAGGCTGCTCAAGATCGGCCGGAACTTCTCCCCCCTTCTTTGGCGCGGGCAGGGTCGGTTCTGTACTTCGCAGGCTGAGCTTGGAAAGCCCGCTCACAAAATCTGACAACAGCACATCATGAAAATGATGATGGCCAATCCGCAGTTGCTCGCTGGTCGCATAGATACATTTGCCGGGATCGAGATGCGCAGTGAAGATGCCCAGGTTAATGTCCGTCATGAATGTGCCCAGCAGCAGAACACAGTCACTCTCCTCAACGTACTTCGTCACCGCAGCCCGTCCCATGGCTCCTTCATAGACACCGAGATACAGCGGATGCCTCTCGCTGACGACCGACTTTCCAAGGAGCGTCGCGCACATTGGGAGTCGATTCGCTTCCGCAAAGGTCAACACCTGTTCTCGCAGTCCAAAGCGATGAACTTCCACTCCGGCAATCACCACGGGCTGCCGGGCCGACAGCAACCGTCCCGCCGCTTCCTCAAGGGCAGATTGAAGTGCTTCCTCATTGCTCAGGAACTCGGCCTGAAGCGGAACGTGCGGAACGAGCGCCCTCGCGTGCACACGGTCGCGCGGAATCTCCAGATATACCGGCCGCTTGTATCGTACGGCGGCTTCCAGACAGCGGTCGATTTCGCGGAACGCGGTCAATGGATCATCCAGCGACGCACTCGCCACCGTGATTTTCTCGAAGACTTCTCGCTGCGTGTTGAAATCCCGCACTTTGTGATGCAACAACGGATCATTCCGACGTTCAGTAATCCCCGGAGCCCCACTGATGACAATGACCGGTGACTTTTCTGCATAGGCTCCGGCAATGGAGTTGCACAGACTCAAGCCACCAACGCAATACGTCACGCAGACAGCTCCCAGCCCATTCACCCGGGCATAGGCATCTGCGGCATAGCCGGCACAGTCTTCGCGGGTACAACCCACCACATTGATCGGGCTCTCTTCCAGCATCCCGTAGAAGCCGAGCACAAAGTCCCCCGGAATGCCAAACAGATCGCGGACCCCGTAGTCCTGTAACCGCTGAATCAGATAGCCTCCAATGGTCTGCGTGGCCCCATCGGTCCCCGGCCCCCCATGCGGAGAATGACGCAGCTTGCGAGTCGCCAACGGATCGGTCGCGCTATGGACGGTTTTCTTTCCGGTCATGACATCTCTTCCTGCTGTTGCCTGTCCGAGATTCCCTCACAGGTTCATTCTACGCACGAACCTGAAGCCCGGCGAGAGAGGTCATCCCGTCACGGCGTCAACGCAGTCCAAGAGCATGCCGCAGACTCCCGCTACTTCCCAATCCAGACAACGCCGGCCACCTCAGAACTACGGTGCCGCCTTCGCTGCCGATGGAACAGCAAACGCGCGGGCCTGTCTCGAGCGTTCGGCTTTCAGCGGTCGCAACAGAGTTTCGGCCAGCACATCCTTTCGAATCTGCCAGTCGTGAGCCGCGATTGGAACCTGTGGAGCGAGATCTTCCATTGTCTCAATGGCCTGCTGTACCGATTCGATGCTGCGGTCGGTGTCGATCATCTCGTATTTGTTTTCGCCGCCCGAAGTCATCCGCATTACCCAGCGCTGCTCCATGACTTCCAACAGCGCGTTCAGGTGATCCCAGCGATCGGCTGGCGAATCGACACACTCCGGGAACTGATGCAACATCTGAATTGCCGCACACACCGTGCGGACTGAACGGTCTTGCGGCGGAGCAAACAGCACGCAATGCAACCAGTGTTGATACGCATTGCGTGGCGAGGCCTGTGTGGCCCTCGAATACAGGTGCGCTGCTTCGAAGTGAGCAAAATCACTGAGCAGCGGGTCATACGGTTCGGTGTACGCTGTCAGCTGCTCGATCTGCGCGCCCGTGAGATGATCGGTCTTGGCGAGTTCTCCCAGTTGTGCGAGATACTCTTTTCGCCGCGCATCTTCACTGTGCAGCGCTCGCTTCAATCCTTCATGCCGCACCTGCACAATCTCGGTGCGAGGACGGTCCTGCAGTCGCTTTTTCAGCACAGCGCGGTACGCCCAGTATTCATCGGGATGCTCGACGGCCAGCACGTACTTCTGCTTCACATCTTCCAGGCGATGTGAGATGTCCTGAGACTCCGGGACATCTCCCAGACTCGCACCAAGCGACTTCCCATGCTGGGCCAGAACCTGCCGGGACTCGGCCGCTTTGGCCCCCCAACGGGAGATTTCCAACGGCATCTGCCAGGCCAGACGGCCACTGCCAACACTGTTGGTCCTGCTGTTGCCGCAGAATGTTTCCATCTCGCCCGAAGTCACCGTTCCGAGGCTCAGCAGAGCGGACCAGTCCCAGCCCAATCCGGCCAATACTCGCCGTGACTGTGGTGCCCGCAACTGATCAACCACACCAGTCGTGACCACAGTCTCCTTGGCTCCGGCAACGAACAGCAGTTCTCCGGGCGTCAACTCTGTGACGGCCACATGCGGGAAAGCACTGGCCATTGTTCCGGCAACTTCTCGCAGCATCTCCGGCCCGAGATCGAAGTACGCCAGACGCTGACAGAAGATTCCATTCTCGCTCAGCTGACGAGCCGCATGTCGATAGAATTCCTCGGTGTACAGAGGCTGATTCCTCAACCGCCCCGCCTGTGACGAGGCACACACGATGACATCGTACAATTGTGCCGACTGGCCCATCATCGCCAGAGGTGCCGGCGCGGCAATCACGCGAACTCGTTCATCATCAAACGACCGGGTTCCCTCGGCCTGATCGAGTTGCCGTGCGATTTTGAGTGCCGTTGCATCCGGTTCCAGCACCGTCACAGTTCGCACTGGAAATTCCAGCGCGGTGCTCAACGATGTCGAGCCGGCCAGTCCGATCAGCAGAACGTGATCCGCCTCCACGGCCAGCGACAGCGGCAAAGCCATCGGCACCACTTCGACAACACTTTGTGGGCCGGCCACACCACGTCCGGCCGAAAGTCCCAATGCAATTCCATCGTGGCGAATCAGCGTCTGCTCGGCCCGATGACGCCACAGGCTCCAGCGTCCCTCAACCGTTTCGTATTCGGACAGCAATCGGCCATCGTCCAACTGAGTCAGCCAGTTTGCATCGATGCCGTTCTTCAACGATGAGAACGTTTGCGTGGAGAACAGCAACTTCTCGGATACCTGCGGGGCATAGTTCACCTGCACCGACAAAGCCGCAATGATCGCTCCACAAACGGCAGCCAGCACGCCGCGTGACCAGGCACTCGTTGACTGCATCAACCAGGCGCCATTTAACCCCACCAGTCCCAGTGCCGCTGCCAGTCCAATGATCTGAACGAGCAATTGCGGTGACCATGTCCCACACAAGCCCAGCACACCACCAGCGGTCAGCCACAAGATCCGCAGGGCCGTTTCTGCGGCCGTCGTACGCGACGACTTCACGAATACATCGCTCAGCAACCAGCCAGCTGGCCAGGTGAGTAGCGAGAGCAGGGCCAATCGAGCCGGAAACAACAGCCACAACTGCGAAACATAGGCATTCAAACGCAAATGGGCGCCGGTCAGCAGTGGATAAGCAACCAGCACGACCGCGCACCACGCGGCCAGCAACAGCAGCGGCTCACTCTGTCGGCGCGTGCGCGGCACGCATCCCAACAACGCTCCCATCAACACGCCCGACCACAATCCGGCCAGAGTGAATAAACTCCCCGGTACCAGTTGATGCGCCATGTGAAAGATCGATGGCAGCAGCAGCCCGGCCAGACAGGTAGCCGTCGTTTGCAGATAAGCGTTCCAGTTCAACGCTTCCGCTTCAATGGCGATGGACCGAGATTCCGGTTGGAATCGCCACCAGTGCCCTGCCGCAATTCCCAGACACAGCACACCAGTCAGCAGCATCAACACCGTTTGCCCCCACCAGCCCAGGAGCGTCATCGGCAGCAATCCCAGTCCGAGACAGCACCCCAGAACAAACAGTCGCTGTTCACCCGCCTGACGGCGAGGCTGCCACCACACCTGGCCAATCAGCCAGATCCCGGGCAGAAAGCAGATCGACGCGACACCAAGCAGCCACAACAATCGAGAACCAGGGTGGGCCACCGTCTCCCACGAAATCCCCGCGCCAAGAGTCGCCGCCAATTTCAGCAGCGAACCAAAGCCCCAGGTCCAGATCGCCAGTGCCGACCATGTCAGCGGTTGAGACCAGCGTCCCGGCACTGCGCGGCAAGCCCACCAGGCCGAAGCCGCCAGCCCCAGTCCGGCCACCAGCATCAGCGCCCCAATCACCGCCGTTTCAAACCCGAATAACAGGCAGTACTGACCACACGCAAGCAGCAGCAGGCAGCTAACGGTCAATCCTTCCAGCGCCGCAACTCCTTGCTGGAACGAGGGTCGCGGAATGCGACGCGACGCGGCTGGGGTCGTTTCCAGCGTCCAGCGATCGATGAGTCGGGAAACAAGTCCAGATGATCTCATGGCTTCCATGCCTTCCCGGACCTGCTGCCACAACGGCAACTCCCGGGCCACTTAACAGGGCAAAACAGCTGTCGCGGAATCACTCCAACTCCGCACACCGGGGGAATCTACGTCAAACGGCGATTTTCGGACAAGAGGGATGTCGCATCGGGAACGACGCAGGCCTCGCACAGACACGGATTTATCGAGCCTGAACCGGACCAGACGAGCCGACAGGCGTTCGATTTGTCGTCAGGAATCATCGGCCCCCACTACGGAAGCCGAGATGCGCAGCCTGAATCGCACGCCCCGATCCTCCCGGATTGCCGGGAGCGAACGGGTCCAGTCGGAAATGAAGTTCCATTCCGAGCGATCACCGCTCTGGAGATGAATCGCCGGACGATCGAACTGGCATTGTGGCCGAATTACCAGCCCAGCACGTGGGCAAAGACCAGCGGGGCGACGATGGTGGCGTCGGACTCGATGATGAATTTTGGAGTCTCAACCCCGAGCTTGCCCCAGGTGATCTTTTCGTTGGGGACAGCCCCGGAATAGCTGCCGTAGCTGGTTGTCGAATCGCTGACCTGACAGAAATACCCCCACAGCGGAACACTGTCCCGCTGCAGGTCCTGGTGCAGCATCGGTACCACGCAGATCGGAAAATCGCCAGCAATTCCGCCGCCAATCTGAAACATCCCCAACGTCGCGGACTGTGACGTCTCGGTGTAGAAGTCGGCCAGCCAGGTCATGTACTCAATTCCGGTGCGGACGGTATGCACATTCTTGACAT
>JAGQPW010000170.1 GCA_020426515.1 Planctomycetaceae bacterium
TTGAGCAGTGCACCCAGACGACTGGGCATGCTCTTGAAGAACCAGATATGGACGACGGGCGCAGCCAGTTCGATGTGCCCCATTCGCTTACGACGCACGCGGCTGTGAGTCACCTTCACACCGCAGCGATCGCAGATCATCCCCTTGTACTTCATGCCGCGATACTTGCCGCAAGCACATTCCCAGTCCTTTTCAGGACCAAAAATTCGCTCGCAGAACAAGCCATCACGCTCCGGGCGATACGTCCGGTAGTTGATGGTTTCCGGCTTTTTGACTTCGCCGAACGACCAGCTGCGAATGTCCTGAGGACTCGCCAGACTAATCTTCACTGCGCCGTAGTCGTTGACGCGATCGTAAGCACCTTCACCAACACTCACGGGATGCTCCTGATTGATTGGGATGACCGATTGAAACCGGGATCACGGGGACAGGGCTGGCGCTCTCTGCCAAACCCGTTCGGTTGAATTGACGTCGGAGTGAACCCACTCCACCTCATCTACTACAGCTGGGCCTTTTCCAACTGCATGTTGAGGCACAGACCACGAATTTCGTTGTTGAGCACGTCGAAGCTGGCGGGAGTTCCAGCCTCCAATGTGTTCTCGCCCTTCACCATCGATTCGTAGATCTTGGTGCGGCCTTCGACGTCGTCGCTCTTTACCGTCAGCAGTTCCTGCAGGATGTAGGCCGCTCCATAGGCCTCCAGTGCCCACACTTCCATTTCCCCGAAACGCTGACCCCCGAAGCGGGCTTTTCCACCCAGAGGCTGTTGCGTAATGAGCGAATAGGGCCCCGTGGCACGAGCATGCACTTTGTCGTCGACAAGGTGGTGCAGTTTGAGCATGTAGATGTAACCCACAGTGGTCTTCTGCTCAAACGCCTCTCCTGTGCGGCCATCGTTCAGGTGAATCTTGCCCCCTTCCGGCAGCCCTGCTTCACGCAGGATCTCCTGAATCTCAACTTCCGGTGCTCCGTCGAACACGGGACAGATCGCCCGGAAGCCAAGCTTTCCAGCCGCCCAGCCGAGGTGCGTTTCCAGAATCTGACCGACGTTCATACGGCTGGGCACGCCCAGCGGATTGAGGATGATGTCAATCGGCGTCCCGTCGTCCAGATACGGCATGTCTTCAACTGGCAGGATCTTGGAGATGACCCCCTTGTTTCCGTGACGACCGGCCATCTTATCTCCGACGGAGATCTGACGCTTGGAGGCCACGTACACCTTCACCATCTGCAGCACGCCGTTGGGAAGTTCGTCGCCGCGTTTCAGGCTGTTCACCTTCAGGTCGGCGTCATCGATGGCGTCCTCAACGGCCAGCCATTGTTCCTTCATCAACTTCCGGACTTCAGCCTGCTTCTGCGGGCTGCGGAGGTCCAGTTTGTCGAGATGAGAATTGAAGTCACGTGCGTACTGAGCAACGAACTTGGCATCCTCCACCTTGCGGAGTTCACGACCATCGTCGTCTGTGAGGTGCTTGCCAATCGCCTTGTCGAACTCAACCAGGAACTCCTGGAACTTGGCCGCGATAGCGTCCTGGCCTTCCTGTTCAACACGCTTCAGATCCGCATCGAACTTCTTGCGTTCACCTTCCGACAAGCTCATCCGGCGGGAGAACTTCTCGGTATGAATCACAATGCCTTCGACACCGCTGGGAACTTCCAGAGATTCATTCTTCACGTCTTCCCCGGCCTTACCGAAAATGGCGTGCAGCAGTTTTTCTTCTGGTGTCAGCTCGGCCTTGGCCTTGGGTACAACCTTGCCCACCAGAATGTCACCCTGCTTGACTCGCGTTCCGACGTGGACAATGCCCTCATCATCGAGGTGCCGAAGAGCTCGCTCGCTGACGTTGGGGATGTCACGGGTGAACTCTTCCCGTCCCAGCTTCGTTTCGCGAATTTCGACGTCGAACTCATCGATATGAATCGACGTGTACACATCGTCCTTCACCAGTCGCTCGGAAAGAATGATCGCGTCTTCGAAGTTGTAACCTTCCCACGACATGAAGGCGACCAGCACATTTCGGCCCAGTGACAGAATCCCGTCGCGCGTCGCCGCGCTGTCGGCCAGGATCTGGCCTTCTTTCACCTTCTGCCCCATCTTGACGATCGGCGTCTGATTCAGGCAGGTCCGCTCGTTCAGACCAGTGTACTTTCGCAGCACGAATCGACGTCCGTCGACTTCAATCCGTTCGGCATCGACATAGGTGACCGTTCCATCGCGATCACTGCGAACCACCATGCCCGAATATTTGGGCACTTCGGATTCCAGTCCGGTCCCCACCAGAGGTGGCTCGGCAATCAGCAGCGGCACACCCTGACGCTGCATGTTCGAACCCATCAACGCACGGTTGGCGTCGTCGTGCTCGAGGAATGGGATCAACCCGGCGGAGACACCAACCATCTGGGAAGGAGCAATGTCGATGTATTGAACCTGCTTCGCCTCCACCCAGTGCACGTCGTTATGATGGCGGGCCAGAACGCGCTCTTCACAAATCTTGCCCTTCTCAACAGGCGTATCGGCAGGAGCCACGAACACGTCGGACTCTTCGTCCGCTCGCAGCCATTCCACCTCATCCAGAATTTTCCCGTTGTTCACCTTGCGGTAAGGAGTGATGAGGAAACCGTATTCGTCCACCTTGGCGAAGATGCTCAGGCTCGAAATCAGACCGATGTTCGTACCTTCAGGAGTCTCAATCGGACAGATACGACCGTAGTGCGAAATGTGCACGTCGCGAACTTCGAAGCCCGCACGCTTACGATTCAAACCGCCCGGCCCCAACGCCGACAAGCGACGCTCGTGAGTCAGCATCGACAGTGGATTCGTCTGGTCGACCACCTGAGACAATTCACTGCGGCCAAAGAAGTATTCAATTGCAGCCGAGACGCTTTTCGGATTGACCAGAGTCCGAGGCGTCATTTCTTCGACGTCCTTCATCTGCATCCGCTCTTTGACAGTCCGGCTCAGCTTCAGGAAGCCCTTGCGGATTTCATCGGCAGCCAGTTCGTCGATGGTTCGCAACCGGCGATTCCCCAGATTGTCGATGTCATCCACATGGGCGGAGCCATCGCCAATTCGCAGCTTCACGAGGTAACGAATCGCGTTCACCATATCTTCCGCACGCAGCGTCATCTCGTCATCCGAGATGGTCTGATCGAACTTGCGGTTAATACGGAAACGGCCCACGCGTCCCAGGCGATACCGATTGGTGTCGTAGAATTTTTCGCGGAACAGATCCATCGCCTTTTCCAGCGCCGGAGGATTGCCCGGTCGCAGGCGCTGATAGATCTTCAGCAAGGCCTCTTCGTGACTGCAGGTCGAATCTTCCTTCACGCTGTTGAGAATCAGCGTATCGGGGGGTTCATTGATTACCTGAACTTCCTTCAGCCCCGATTCGCAGATTTCGGTTGCCAGAGTCTTCGAGATCAAGTCACAGCACTCAACGATAATCTCGCCGCACCGTTCGGTTCCCGGCGGATAGATCACGTCTTCAGCCGCATATGCCCCCGCCAACTTATCTGTGGCATCGCTGCGAATTTTGACCTTTTTGACGTCGTAGAACAGCTCCAGCAGCGAAGTATCGCTGCTGTAGGTTGCATCCATCGCACGCAGCAGCGTCATCGCCGAAAACCGACCACTCTGGTCGATGCGGACACCCAGCGTGTCCTTCTTGGAAATCATCAGCTCGATCCAGCTGCCGCGTTCAGGAATGACGCGGCAGGAGAAGTTCTTCCGTTCGCCCGGCTCTTCCGTCCGAACAAAGTCCACACCTGGTGAACGGTGCAACTGACTGACGATCACACGTTCGGCTCCGTTGACGATGAATTCACCGCCACCGACCATGATCGGAATGTCGCCGAGATAAACTTCTTCCTCGATCGGCTGCTCTTTATTGAGCTTCAAAGTCACCCGGAACGGCCGGCCATAGGTCAACCGCAACTGCCGACACTCGGTTGGCGTGTAACGAGGCTTGCCCAATTCGTACTTTTCGTACGTCAGTTCGTATTGACCGTCATAGCTCTTTACGGGGAAAATCTCCCGCAGGATTTCTTCCAACCCATCATTACGACGTTCACTCGGTCGACGATCCAACTGCAGAAAGCGAGCGAATGACTCAGTCTGAATCCTCGTCAGATCCGACAGCTCAAAAGAGCCGGAAATCTTTCCGAAGTGACGGACTGAGTCGGTGTGGACGATACGTTGCGAAGACACGGGCATGTGACTCACTTACCCCAAAATTAAAACAAGCGGACCAACACGCAGAACAGAAAACAAAACGTCCGGTGAAAGGACATCAGCAGCCGATAGACTTCAAAGGTGGAGGCTGCAGAACTTGAGCGTACGGTTCTCCGACAGCCAGTAACCACGGCGCAACAGAACTGCGCGGCATGGGAACAGCACCCCACGCGTTGGAAATGGATACGCCGTCAACCCGGCCCTCTCCCCGGTCGTTGCCGACGGATATCGCCTCTAGACGAGGACAATTCACGCCTGGATCACCATGCTCAGTCAAGATCGCTCCCCACCCCGTCAAATGCCGGCGACTCCTGCGCAGCACCGAGAGGTTAATCTCGGAGAGTAGCAAACAACGTGCCCGAGCGCCAAGCGTTCAGGGCACACCACGACGGAAAAAGGCGCGACACACCGTGCCGCGCCTCGATCGTTTTCACAATTCGGTCGAATTACTTGATTTCGACAGATCCGCCAGCACCTTCGATTTCAGCCTTAACCTTGTCGGCTTCTTCCTGGCTGACGTTTTCCTTCAGAGGCTTCGGAGCGTTGTCGACAACTTCCTTGGCTTCCTTCAGGCCCAGACCAGTGATGCTGCGAACAGCCTTGATCACATTGATCTTGGAATCGCCAGCGCTCGTCAGAATGACCGTGAACTCGGTCTGAACAGCGGCAGCCGAAGCTCCGCCTTCTTCGGCAGCAGCAGGTGCAGCCATCATGACAGCGCCGCCACCAGCAGGCTCGATGCCGTGTACATCCTTCAGGTAGTCAGCCAGAGCCTTCGCCTGCAGCAGGGTCAGACCCACCAGCTGGTCACCCAGCTGCTTTGTGGCATCATCAAACGTCTTTGCAGGGGCTTCGGCAGTCTCAGTAGACATCTCAATTCTCCAGGGTTTCTCACGCCGGCAAATGCTTCCGGCTCGGATGAGTGAACGAAAGACAAACTATCGGCCGTTTCACTCGGCCAAACCGGGACGCTACGCCGCGTCTCCGCCTTCTTCCGATTCCGACATCGCCTTGAGCTGACCGGCAATGGTCCCACCAGGACCCAACAATGCCCCAGCCAGCTTGGCGCCGGGACTCAACAGCAGGCCGGAAATCTGACCAATCAGTTCCAGTCGGCTTGGTCCCTTACTGATGGCCGTCACGCCTTTGCTGTCCACCAGCTGGCCGTCGACGGTCGCACCTTTGATTTCAAATTTTTCAATCTTCTTCGCGTACGAAACCAGTTCCCGAGCGAGGGCGACCACATCTTCGCAGCCCCAAGCCAGCACGGACGGTCCAGCGAACACGGAACCTTCGGTTTCAATGTCCCCTTCGCGAAGAGCAACGCGAGCCAAGGAGTTCTTCACCGTACACAGGGTGATCCCCTTGGCACGCAACTCCATACGCAACTTGTTATCGCTCAACGCGTCCATCTTGGACGTATCAAGCACCAACAGGTCGCGGCGATCTCCGATCTTCTCGCGGAGATCATCAATCATCATTCTCTTGACGACCTTACTCATGACTTCAGTCCGGCAAATTTGGAGGCACTGCCAGAACGCAGCACCAGGTTGATTGATCCTGAACGCACTTCCGCAGACTACAGTGCTGCAACCTGCAGTCCGGGCAGCTGACTGGCCGTCAACGTCACTGAACGCACATACTGCCCTTTGGCAGCCTGTGGCTTCAACTGATTGATCAGTTGCAGCAGTGAGGCGGCGTTCTCGGTCAACTGCTCAGCACCGAAGGAGAGCTTTCCGACGACGCAGTGAATAATTCCACCGGCGTCAACGCGGAACTCTACCTTACCCGCCTTGTATTCTTTAACGGCCGTGGCCACATCCTGAGTGACAGTCCCAGCCTTTGGCGATGGCATCAGACCACGTGGGCCGAGCACCTTACCGAGCGGTCCAACCACACCCATCATGTCCGGCGTTGCAATGGCAACATCGAAGTCGGTCCAGCCTTCTTTAATCTGATCGGCCAGTTCCTTGCCACCGGCGTAATCCGCACCGGCCGCCTTCGCGATATCGAGGTTCCTATCCTTACAGAACACCAGAACGCGCTGACTCTTGCCAATCCCGTGCGGCAACACAATGGAGCCACGCACAATCTGATCGGCGTGCTTCGGATCCACCCCCAGGCGGACGGCCAGCTCCACAGACTGATCGAGCTTCGAAGGCTTCACCCCTTTGGGGAGCGACTCTTCGAGTTTCTTCAGATTCTTGACAGCCTCTGACAGTTCCAGAGTCCCCAATTTGGAGACCGCTTCCTGAAGAGCACGCTGCCGCTTAGACAACTTCGCCATGACAATTCACCTCGACGCGGAGAGTTCCCGCAACATTAGCCGACGATATCAATACCCATGCTACGAGCGGTCCCCGCGATAATCCGAGCAGCCTGCTCAAGATTCGGGGCATTCAGGTCTTCGAACTTCGTCTTCGCGATTTCGAGGACCTGCTCCTGAGTCACCTGGCCCACGCGGTCCTTGAGCGGATTCGCGGCACCACGAGCAACCTTCGCAGCCTGCTTGAGCAGAACAGCCGCCGGTGGGCTCTTAGTGATGAAATCAAACGAACGATCGTTGTAGACGGTAATCACAACAGGAATCGCCAGCCCGTTCATCTCGCGTGTGCGATCGTTGAACTGCTGCACAAACTGCCCGATGTTCACACCGTGTGGACCCAGAGCTGTTCCCACTGGTGGCGCCGGCGTTGCCGCGCCCCCGGGTACCTGCACCTTAATCTGAGCCTTGACCTGCTTGGCCATCTCAACCTCGTAGTTCACCCTTGCGGGCGAGTAACTTCTACCGATAAATCGAGCCCGTCACATTGCCAGACGCACGTCCGGCTCCAACGGGCCCGGTGTCAAACTAGATCTTTTCCACTTGCCAGTGATCCAATTCCACTTCGGTCGACCGACCGATAATTTCCATGATCACCTTCAGCTTGCCCGTCGTCTCATCCAGAGTGTCAACCACCCCTTCAAAGCCTTGAAACGGACCTTCCTTCACCTTCACCTGTTCGCCAGCTTCAACAGAAAACTTGACGACTGGACGAAGATCCTTGCCAGCGGCCTTTTCTTCATCCTTCTCGTCTTCACCAAGGCCGAGCCAGCGTCGCACTTCTTTCTGCCCCATGGGCAGCGGCTTGCCAGCAGCTCCGGTGAAGTCCCCCACTCCACTCGTCGAACGCACGAGATGCCAACTTTCGTCGGTCAACTCCATCTCAATCATCATATATCCAGGAAGCGTCTTCTGTTCGCGAACCCGACGCTGCCCCCCTTTGGTCTCCACCACTTTTTCCGTCGGAATGTGGATCTGACCGAAGTATTCTTCCATCCCTTCCAGCTTAATCCGCCGGAGAATGGACTCGCGAATCGACTTCTCGCGGTTGCTCTGAACCTTCAGCACATACCACAACTTCTTCGACGCTTCGCCGGAAGTGTCGGCGGCGTCAGCAGATGAATCAGTATGTGTGTTTTGGTTTTCCATGGCGAGCCACGTAGTGTGGTCGATCAGCTTCGTTATTTCAAGTGTCCGCGGGGAGCGATCGCTCCATCACGCCGATGGCCCGAGATCGAGAAATCCGACAAATGTGAAAATCTTTTGCCAGAGGATATCCCAACCGAACAAGTAAACCCCCAGAAGCAGCATTGTCACCAGCACAATTCCGGTCGCCCGCTTCAGATAATCCCAGTCCGCCCAAGTCACCTTGTCCATCTCTGCTTCAACAGAGATCAGAAAGTTGGCAAATGGCGGCCAATTCACCAGCCGATAGGCGGCCCATGCTCCGGCCACAAAAACAGCACCAGGGATCCCGTACTGCAGGCCAGCACCCACGTCTTCGCCGCCCAGCAAGGTCGCCTTCAACTGCCATGCACCGGCTGCAGCGATCACCGCGATCGCCACGGCGGTCACCTGTCGCACAACCCGACCCTGATTCTGCTTGTACAGCCGCGCTGACAGCAGTTCCCGGATCAGTGACGTATTTTCGTTCGCCTTGGCCATTGTGCCTGTCTACTCCTGATCCGGCTGAGGGAACCTCAGCCGCGGTCTACTCCCTCCACAGAAGGAGCCTGTAACACGGGCGGAGGGACTTGAACCCCCAACCTGCGGATTTGGAATCCGCTGCTCTGCCAATTGAGCTACACCCGTAACTCCAGCGGCATGCCGCCAGACTACTTCTTACGGGATTCCTTGTGCACGGTATGCCGGCGCAGCTGGGGACAATACTTCATCAGCTCCAACCGCTCGGTCCCGCGCATTTCTTTGGGAACCCGATAGTTGCGTGCACCTGTTTCGGTACATTCCAACCAAATGTATTCACGGGCCATGAGTCGCCTCAGCGTATTCCATTGTCTGCGACAAAGAACCGGCGCCTCCACACAGGAGACGCCGGAACGATGACATCTTTATCGTCTCGGGAGAATGTCCCGGCGTACTACTGCAGAATCTTCGTCACGATTCCTGAACCAACGGTACGTCCACCTTCGCGAATCGCGAAGCGGCTACCTTCAGTCAGAGCCACTGGCTTGATCAGTTCAACTTCCAGCTTGACGTTATCGCCAGGCATGCACATCTCTGCCCCACCGAGCAGCTTGACTGCGCCGGTGACGTCGGTTGTGCGGAAGTAGAACTGTGGGCGATAGCCGCTGAAGAACGGAGTGTGACGTCCGCCTTCGTCCTTGCTCAAGCAATAAACTTCCGCTTCAAACTTCGTGTGAGGCGTGATGCTGCCTGGCTTGGCCAATACCTGCCCACGCTCAATCTCTTCACGCTTCACACCACGAAGCAAGCATCCGACGTTGTCGCCAGCGATGCCCTTGTCCATGCTCTTGCGGAACATTTCGACGCCGGTGCAGATCGTCTTCTTGCTCGACTCGTGGAAACCAACGATTTCAACTTCTTCGCCGACCGTGACGACACCGCGTTCGATACGACCGGTTGCCACCGTACCACGACCTTCGATCGAGAAGACGTCTTCGATCGCCATCAAGAACGGACGATCTTCTTCACGCTCGGGATCGGGAACGTACTTGTCCAATGCATCCATCAATTCGCTGATGCACTTGGATGCTTCCGGATCGGAAGGATTGTTGTAAGCGGGCAGAGCGCTTCCTTGAATCACGGGAACGTCGTCCCCAGGGAAGTCGTACTTGCTGAGAAGTTCGCGAACTTCCAGTTCGA
>JAGQPW010000171.1 GCA_020426515.1 Planctomycetaceae bacterium
GAAAAGATGCTGCCCCACATCAGCCGAACCGCCAGCGACGGTGCCTTACCGCACATCCTGGACATGGCGAGATAGATGGGCACTCCAATCAGCATGCCGGTACCGATGTAGAGGCACGAACCCAGCACGAGAATGAGACCGCCCTCTTCGTGACTCAGCGATAAGGCTCGTTCTCCCAGTGGAAATGTGAGGTAAACCTTGATCAGTTCCAGTGGTTCCTTACCAACAGCCGAGGCCCCCAGCACATTGACCAGCAGGCTGACGACGGCACCAAGAATCCCCAGGATTCCGCCGACCATGGCGTAGTAGGCCGTGTAAAACTGTTGCGGTGGCCAGTGGTCGTCTGTGGACGATGACGAGGGCTGCAACTCAGCTTCGAGCTCCTGCACGCGGCGCTTCAGCTCGATGAGTTCCTGTTGCTTGGACGCATTATTCACGAGTGACTTCCTCGCTTATGTTCCTGTGACGATGAATGAACTACTCAGCTTCTGCTGCCTGCGTCTCTGAGTCAGCGACTTGCGGGATATAGGGGGCAATGGGGCCGGGCAGGGGGCTTTCACCGGTGCGTCGAGCATTGGTGATGTGCATGACGAACGCCACCAGATCCCAGATGGTGTCCGGAGTTTCCTTCAATGAGTTCGCAAATCCGGGCATGGGTGTTCCGTTGATGCCCGAATAAATCCGACGATAAATGTCGATCGGACGCTGTCCTCCGTGCAGGAATCCGCTGGTCAGGTCGGCGGCTCGTGTGGGGTGGCCCCACGCATCTTTCAAGTTACCGGCCAGGTTGTCGGGGGTCTGTCCGCGGCCATCGGGGCCGTGGCACTTGATGCAGCCGACCGTCTTGAACGCTTCCTGTCCGCGCGTCACATGCTCTTCAGAAAAGACCGGCTGGCTGGTCAGTGGGGAGACTTCGCTACCTTGAGCCTGCAGCCACTTGTTAATCACTGCGGGGACGGATTCGTCCTGGACCAGTTCGGGGTCGACAGCTTCCTCGAACTCCACCAGTTCGAGCAATTGATCTTCCAGTTCGCCGCGTCGGGTGAGCGCGAGAACGTAGTCCACTACCGCATCGATCTCTTCCTGAGGCAGCAGTTTGAAGGAGGGCATGGATGTGCCATGAATGCCCTTGGTCACCGTGCGCACCAGATCGGACCGCAAAGGGCGATCACCGTAGGGGGTTGAGGTGAACTTGAAAATCCCTTTGCGATAGTCGCGGGGGCGGGGATACATGGTGCCTGCAACCGGGCCCTGACCATCTCCGGTCACGCCGTGGCATTGAGCACAACGCTGCCGGTACACCTGCTGCCCGCGTTTGAGAGTCGCCTGATCGACGGAGTCATCTCCCAGCAGCTTCGGGCTGGCATGTGATCCGGCAAAGTCAGCGAGCGCGGCCTTGAGTGCGGTCTGCAATTCCGGCGTCAGCGTCGAAACACGCTCGCCCGAGGAAAACTCTACCGGCGTTTCACGCTGACAACCCGCGGTTAGTGCGAGGGCGGCAGTTACGAGAAGTCCAAGTCTGTAGTCGGTCACGGTGAACAGGCTGTTGGGTGAGGTGGTGGACGGGGATGAACAGCCACAGAGGCAAAGAAGGTGCCACACCAAGGCGGCCAGCTTAGCATATATTGCCAGTTCGTAATGAAAACGTGGAGTCTTACAGAGTCTCACTTTTCAGAACTGTGTGTCTTCATTTGTCGAGAACGGACTTGCGGGCGTTTTGGACGCTGAGGTGTGCGAGTGTGCGCGCTGTGTGCAGTTCAGGCAGTGCGGCAGTGGCGTGTTGAGTATCCTCGCGACGCTGGCTGAACTACTATCCAGCAGCAAGCCCCTCGGTCATTTGATCAGGTGGGTGCCGCTGCTCAACCAATTTTGTCCGCTGTCAGTTTCCCCTGCCGCAAAGTTCATTGCATGTCTCACGATTCCCCCGACCTTGACCTGGATGTTGAATTCGACGACGACTTTGCTGGTGAGCAGGAGCCCATTCTGAATGGCATGGCCTGGGATCTGGTCCACCAACTCCTCAACACCGCCGATGAATTCCGCGTCGAACCGGTTGAGACTTCAGCTGGCGGCGTCGTGATTGATTGCGGTGTCGAAGCGATGGGCAGTCTGGGAGCCGGACTGGCACTGGCTGAGATCTGCTTGTCGGGACTGGCCGATGTAAACCTGCAGCCGGGACAGATTGGCGGGGTGTCGTGGCCGCACGTGTTTGTGCAGTCGGACACTCCGGTCGAAGCCTGCCTGTTGAGTCAATACGCTGGCTGGCAGATTGCGGTGGGCAAGTATTTTGCAATGGGCTCTGGACCGATGCGAGCCGCCGCCGGTCTGGAAGACCTGTTTCGACGATTGGAGTATCACGAAACGGCGAGTGGCGTCGTCGGAATTCTTGAATCCGGGGATCTTCCGACCGATGAGGTCATCAGCTACATCGCCGAGCAGTGCGGAGTTGCAGAACGGTCGCTGGCGTTGCTCGTGGCTCCGACGTCCAGCGTAGCCGGAAACCTGCAGGTGGTTGCCCGGAGCGTCGAAACGTCGATGCACAAACTGCTGGAACTTGGTTTTGATGTCAATCGAGTAGAAAGTGCCTGCGGTTCGGCTCCACTGTCGCCAGTAGCGGGAGATGATCTCACAGGAATCGGTCGGACCAACGATGCGATTCTGTACGGTGGGCAGGTCACGTTGTTTGTGCATGGGGACGATGAATCGATCGAAGAGATTGTTGATCAGGTTCCCTCGAGCGGCTCAGCGGCTTACGGTCGGACTTTCCTGGAACTGTTCGAAGCTGCGGGGCGGGACTTCTACAAGCTCGATCCGTTGCTGTTCAGTCCGGCGGAAGTGTTGATTCATAATGTGGAGACTGGCCGCGTTCATCACCGTGGGCGGGTCAACGCGGAGATTTTGAAGCAGTCGTTTGGTTTGTAGGCCGAAGGGAAGCACACCATGGTTGCCACTGCTGAAACCACTTCGACGCCGGGAGGCAGTACTCCTGTCACCACCGGTGACCGTGTGCTGGCGGTGCTGGGATTATTGTTTGCTGCATTTCTACTCTGGCGTGCTTTCAATGGTGCGGGAGTGGTGTATGTGCAGGACATGAACGGTGCCGTGACCAATGCCACGGAGTTCGACTACCTGGCTGGAACGGCCCAGTACAGCTATGCCCGCACTTTGGGTGTGTGGGTTTCGGCGTTCTTCACGCTGGCGATCTTTTCGTTCCTGTATCGCGACAATATGTACTACAAGTTCGCCGAGTCGATCTTTGTGGGCGTTTCGGCAGCCTACTGGATGGTGGTGGCGTTCTGGACGGTGATCATTCCCAATCTGCTGGGGAAGATCTGGCCTGCCTGGATTCAGTCATGGGCGATCCCCGGACTGACGCCCGTGCGGGATGATGAGTGGTGGCTGTATCTGATTCCGCTGGGACTCGGGTTGATGTTGTTGTGGCGGTTGTCGCCTCAAGGAGCCTGGATCGCCCGCTGGCCGCTGGCGTTCATCATTGGCTCGACAGCCGGAATTCGGCTGATCGGGTTCTTGCAGGCAGACTTCCTGAGCCAGATTCGCAACACCATTGTTCCAGCCGTGGTCCTGACGGAAGGGCACGTGGAGTGGTGGGACAGCTTCAAGAACATCGTATTGGTCATTTCGGTCCTTTCTGCGCTGGTGTACTTCTTTTTCTCCATCGAGCACAAAGGGGCCGTGGGGAGGATTTCGCAAGTGGGCGTCTGGGTGCTGATGATCACATTCGGGGCCGCGTTTGGTTATACGGTGATGGGACGCATCGCGTTGCTGGCGATTCGTTTCGAGTTTCTGTTCCATGACTGGCTGCGGATTTCCTGAGTCTGCGGGAAGTCCTGCTGATGCTGTTGATGCTGCTGCAACCGTTGATTGAATCGTCATGATTTCACTTTCATCCGCATGGGAAATGATTCGGCAGGAGGTGGCCGCCGTCCCGAGTTCGTCCCTTGCTCTGGAAGCGGCACTGGGGACGGTTCTGGCGGAAGAGATTGTCTGCACAGCTGACTCGCCTCCCTTCGACAAGTCGATGATGGATGGCTTCGCGTTGCGGTCCGACGATGTGAACAGCGGCCGGCGGGAACTTGCGATCGTCGGCGAACTCACTGCAGGACGCACGAGCGACTATGTGCTGCAACCGGGTGAAGCCATTCGCATCATGACCGGGGCCCCGATTCCGGCTGGCGTCGATGCGGTGGTCAAGATTGAAGAAACCCGCGTTCAAGATGGTCGCGTAAGGTTATTGTGCGACTCGGTTGTTACGCGTGCCAACATCGTTCGGCAAGGCGAGTCCATGCGGCGAGGCGAGCAGCTGCTTACGGCGGGAACTCGCTTGCGGCCACAGGAGATTGGCCTGCTGTCCGAATTGGGACACGCCTCGGTCCGGGTCTGTCCGCGTCCACGGATTACCGTGCTGGCGACTGGTGATGAACTTGTCCCACTGCACGAAACGCCCGGCCCGGGACAGATTCGCAATTCCAACGAGCCGATGTTGTGTGCTCAGATTGAGGCGGCGGGGGGCGTGCCCGTTCCACTGGGCATTGCCCGCGACAATGTCGAGTCGCTGCGAGAGAAGATCACGACCGGGCTCGACGCCGATTTCCTGTGCCTCTCGGGGGGCGTCTCAGCCGGGAAACTTGATCTCGTTCCAGCGGAACTCCAGCGGGCCGGGGTGCGGGAAGTGTTTCACAAAGTTGAGATGAAGCCGGGAAAGCCTGTCTGGTTCGGCAAGCTGCCGGGCGACCGCCCCCGCTACATCTTCGGGTTGCCGGGGAATCCCGTCAGCAGTATGGTCTGCTTCGAACTGTTTTTGCGACTGGCGATTCGTTGCTGGCAGGGAGAAACGGCTCCTGAGTTGCCGTTTCGTCTGGCCCGGCTGGTCAAAGCATTTGAATCCCGCAGCGACCGTCCGGTTTTCTTCCCCGCACAGTTGTCCTGGCAGCACGAATATTTGCAGGTGGAACCGACCAATTGGCAAGGATCGTTTGATTTGCGGGCGACGGTGCAGGCCAATGCTCTGGCTTTCTTCGAGTCGGCTGGTCAGTTTCCGGCTGGAGCGACAGTGCGTGTCTTTCCATTGGGAAGCACGGCACTGGCTGAGGTTCCCTATATCAATGAAGTCTCCTGACATGTCCTGCCTTCCGGGACGGATTCCGGTATGAACACTGACCAGTCCGCCAAAGACCCTGTACGGCCGACCGAAAAACCGGATGTGGTGCGGCTCATTCAGCGTGGACGCAACAGTCGCCCTCCCGGCTGGCCAGCGCTCGTGCTCACCCTGCTGACGAGCGTTGCTCTGTGGTGTGCCTATCCTCCGCTGGATCTGGGACCATTGGCGTGGGTCTGTCTCGTTCCGTTGCTCCTGGTGTGTCGACTGCCGCAGCCGGTCTCCTGGCAAATGGCGTACATGTGGTTAGGGGCCTGGATGTATTGGCTGATCACCCTGCAATGGATGCGGCTGGGTGATGTGCTGATGTATCCGGCATGGCTGGCTCACTCGATGTATCTTGCCTGTTACTGGCCGTTGTTCGTCTGGTTGACGCAGATTGCTCTGCAGCGGTTCAAGGTTCCACTGTATGTCGCGGCTCCGATCGTCTGGGTGGGACTTGAGTATCTGCGCGGTCATTTGCTGACCGGTTTCTCCTGGTATCTGCTGGGGCATTCGCAGCACAACTGGATCGGACTGATTCAAATCAGCGACCTGTGCGGTGGATATGGGGTCAGCTTCCTGGTGATGATGGCCAATGCCGCTTTGGCTCAACTGGTGCCGCTATCGTGTCTGGAGCGTTTTGAACTCCTGGGAACAAAACGCAATGAGCCGGAGACCGAGCGTGGTGATGTGTCGGCTCGTCAGCAGTGGCTGGGTGTCATCGTCTCACTGATCCTGGTTGCTGTTTCGCTGGGATATGGTTCAGTCCGTCGCGGACATCCGGAATTTGAAACGGGTCCGCGCGTCGCTTTGATTCAGGGAGACTTCCCGGCGACGACAAAGCCGCTCACGCCGGAGGAGTTTTCCGAGACATACCGCGTGTACGATGCTCTGACGGGACAGTCGGTCCGGTATCAGCCTGATGTGATCGTCTGGCCGGAAGCGATGTTCCGCTACACGCTGATGGAAGCCGACCCCGATCTGACCGAGGCCGAGCTGGCAGCGCTGTTTCCGTATGCCGAGCCTCAGGCCTGGCGGAGCGGGCAGGTGCGTGACGCATTGTTGGACATGGCGCAAAAGACCAACGCCGCCCTGATTCTGGGAATCCCTGCGCTGGTCGCGAGCAACGACGGGGTGGCCAGCTACAACTCCGCTGTGTTCGTGGAGCCGGAGGCCGGCATCAGCGGTCGATACGATAAAATTCATCTGGTGCCGTTTGGTGAATACATCCCGCTGGTGGAGTACCTGCCATTTCTCAGCACCTTCACTCCCTATGGAGCGGATGGCGGCATGCGAGCCGGGGAGCGGATTCACGTGTTTGAGTATTCGGACTGGCGATTCGTGCCCCTCATCTGCTTTGAGGACACGGTGCCCCATCTGGTGCGTTCGATGGCCGCAGCCGGTCATCGCGCGGGCCAGGATGTCGATTGCTTCGTCAACATGTCGAACGACGGCTGGTTCCATGGCTCGGTCGAGCACGATCAGCATCTGATTACGGCCGCGTTTCGTTGTATTGAAACCCGAGTCCCGATGGTGCGAGCAGCCAACATGGGGATTTCTGCGTTCATCGATGGCGATGGAGTCATTCGTGAACCTGAAGCGATTGTCGACCTGGATGCGAAACTCGCCGGGGAAGCCTCCCGCAAAACGATGCGTGATCCGGCGACAGGAAAATTCTATCGACAGCTCAACTGGGCACTCATTTCTACCGTCCCACTCGATCCTCGCAGCAGTCTGTATGTCCGCTGGGGAGACTGGTTCGGAATGTTGATGCTTACCTGTTGTCTCGGACTGGCACTGCACGCATTGCTGACGTGGAAACAGCGACGTCAGTCGACCGAGGCTTGATTTCCCGGGGCATTCCTCGCATTCTGCGGTTGTCCGTTCGTCTGTACTAGCGTGGTCTGCATCGTTCCGTGAATCGTCCTCTCAAGCAGTTGCTGCAAAGTTGGCACGCCGCTGGCCTGACCCACTTGCCGAAGCCAACCTCCGCTGCTGCGGAGGCAATGGCCCGGCTATCGGCTCCCGCGGGCGAGTCCGTACCTGCGGAAGCAAGCCAGTCAGCGCCAACTGCGGTCGTCGAGGAACCCGCCGCAGCAGAACCGGTTCAGTTGCCAGTCGTTGATGAGACTTCTGCTTCCTCGATTCCTGCCGGAGCGACGCTGACTCCTGAGGAGCGGGAACAGGCACTTGTCCAGCTGGCGGGCCGCGTGGCCGCGTGTCAGAAATGTCAGGAACTGGCCAGTACACGCAAGCAGACTGTGTTTGGCGTGGGTAATCCGACGGCCCGTGTGATGTTCATTGGCGAAGCCCCGGGGGCCGATGAGGATGCGCAAGGAGAGCCGTTTGTCGGCAAGGCGGGGCAACTGCTCAATAAGATCATTGGGGCTTGCGGCTGGCAGCGAGAAGAAATCTATATCTGCAATATCCTGCGCTGCCGCCCACCAGGCAATCGCACGCCTGAGCAGGTTGAAGCGGACCACTGCCGTGAATTCCTCGATGGCCAAATTCGAATCGTGAATCCCGAGTACATCGTCTGCTGGGGTTCCTGTGCGGCTCAAAACCTGTTGGGGGTGGACACGCCGATTGGCCGGATGCGTCAACGCTGGTACCAGCATGGAGAGGCCAAGGTGCTCTGTACTTACCATCCGTCGTATCTGCTGCGCAATCCCGATGCGAAAAAGCCGGTGTGGGACGACATGAAGTTCCTGCTGGCCGACATGGGGCTGACGCCGGGGCGTTGAGGGTGGGGGCGTTTTCTCAACGGTGGTTGATGAGCTTCAGTTAACGGGAGCGGCGCCCTTCAACGAGGAATGCCGCTCCGTCAGTGTTCAACGCGGTCAGGTGACAGGCGTACTCGTTTGCTTCGCGTCGAGTTCGGGCGGATGTCTCCGATGGGACATCGATCTGAATCGGTGCGGTGGACATGGCCCGGTTTCGTACGAGAGAATCAACGAATCTTGATTATTCATCGTCGGAGGCCGCTTCATGCATCCAATTCAGGAACTTCAGCGTCAGTTGACTCGCAGAGAATTGCTGCAGGGGACTGCGGCCGGTCTGGGCAGTGTGGCACTCTCACAGTTGCTGGCAAAGGATGGATTTGCCGATGCGAGTTCGATCGGCGGCCTGTCGGGGTTGCCGCATCTGGCTCCGAAAGCAAAGCACATCATCTATCTGTTTCAAAACGGAGCCCCCACGCATGTCGACCTGTTCGACTGGAAACCGAAGCTGGCGGAGATGCATGGGCAGCCAGTGCCGGAAGAAGCGGTCAAGGGGCAGCGGTTCAGCACGATGACCGGCAATGCCACCGGAAAACTGATGCTCGCTCCGGTCGAGCCGTTCGCCCAATATGGGGAGAGTGGAGCCTGGGTGAGCAATTTCCTGCCGCACACCGCGCAGGTCGTCGATCAGTTGTGCTTCGTGAAAGGCATGCACACCGATGCGGTGAATCATGCTCCGGCCATCAGCTTTCTCCTGAGTGGCAGCCAGTTGCCCGGTCGACCGACTCTGGGAGCGTGGCTGGCGTATGGGCTGGGCTGCGAAACCGAAGTGCTGCCGCAATATGTCGTGATGACGTCCATCAGCAAGGGGACGAGCTGCGGGCAGATCTTTTACGACTTTTACTGGGGCAACGGCTTTCTGCCATCGCGGTATCAGGGAGTGAAGTTTCGCGGCAGTGCGGATCCAGTGCTGTATCTGAATAATCCGGCGGGCGTCAGCCGGGAGATGCGGCGGGCGTGGCTGGATGACATCGCCGCCCTGAATGAACTGCAGTTGCAGGAGTATGGCGATCCGGAAATCGCGACGCGAATTTCGCAGTACGAGATGGCCTTCAAAATGCAGTCC
>JAGQPW010000172.1 GCA_020426515.1 Planctomycetaceae bacterium
AAGAACTTTCGCAAAAAAGACTCTCCGCAACACACCTAGCCCCAGTGTGTGCGGTGGGCCGGCGCGGATGGGAGCAGGACTCGCTTTCAGACTCACCCGGCCGCTGGTCCCCACCCTACAGGGACTGAAGGCTGTCGGTCGTACACGAGAAGGCAGGTTGTTCCAAGTTACGTCTGATGACCTCGGGAAGTCGTGGGGCGACATGACGCTCACTGAACTTCCCAATCCGAGTTCCGGGACGGATGCTGTCACTCTCAAGGACGGTCGGCATCTGCTTGTCTACAACCATACTCCCAAGGGACGGTCGCCGCTCAACGTCGCGATATCCGAAGATGGCCAGACCTGAAAAGCGGCCCTCGTGCTGGAAAGCGAGCCGGGCGAATACAGTTACACGGCTGTCATTCAAACCGACGATGGTCTCGTGCACATCACGTACACGTGGAAGCGGCTCACTCGTTCTTGCCGAAATAGACCGTTGCGGTCGCCAATGGTTACCGGGCGGCAGGCGGGAGCCTGCCCTGCGTCGGTTACTGCCGATGATTGGCCGGGAACTCACGTCGACCGGATCGCCTATGTGTCCAGCTTCAGCCGCTGACGCACGTACCGCAGGGCATCGGCGAGACGTTGCACATCGTCGAGGTTGTTGTATACGCCAAAGCTGGCTCGCACCGTAGCCGGGACACCCAACCAGGTATGCAGCGGCATCGTGCAGTGGTGGCCGTGTCGCACGAACACGCCTTTGCGGTCGAGCAGATGGGCGATGTCCTCGGCAGCGGCTCCCTCCATCGTGAAACTGACAATGGAACCTTTCCGTTCCGGCGGGGGGCCGTAGATCTGGATGCCGGGAATCTCTGCCAGTTGAGCGTGCGCGGCCTGCGTCAGTTCCAGTTCATGGGCATGCATCGCTTCGTAACCGACACTCTCCATGAATTCGAGAGCGGGACGCAATGCGATGGCCTGCACAATCGGCAGCGTGCCCGCTTCAAAGCGAGCGGGAGGATCGGCCCAGGTGGAATGATCCTGATGCACCTGATCGATCATGTGTCCGCCAAAGATCAGCGGATCAGTCTCTGCAAGCAACTCCTTGCGACCGTACAAAATGCCAACCCCAGTTGGGCCGTACAGTTTGTGTCCTGAGCAGGCGAGAAAATCGATGCCGGTGGCCACCACATCAATCGGGCCGTGTGGCAAACTCTGGGCCGCATCGACCACGAGAATCGCTCCCACGGCGTGTGCTCGCTGTGACAATTCGGCCAGGGGAGGCAGCGTCCCCAGCACATTCGACATGCCGGTAACCGCGACAATCCGCGTGCGGTTGTTGAAGAGTTCGGGATCGGAAAGGTCAAGCTCCCCTGCGGGAGTGAGCGGAATGAATCGGAGCTTCGCCCCCGTCGCTGCGACGACCTGTTGCCACGGAACGAAGTTGGCGTGGTGTTCGAGTACGCTCAGCAGGATTTCGTCGCCAGGCTGCAGGTGCCGCCGCCCCCAGCCGTTGGCAATCACGTTCAGGGACATTGTCGCCCCGGCGGTGAAGGCGAGTTCGTCGCGAGACTCGGCCCCCAGTAATTTGCGGACCGCTTCCCGCGAGGCTTCCAGTTCTTCATCGACCATGGCCCCGAAGCGATAGACGCCTCGATAGGCATTGGCGTAATAGCGCTCGCAAACCTCGCGTTCCCGGTCGATCACCGTCTGTGGCTTCTGGGCCGAAGCAGCGGTATCAAGAAACGTGACCGGCTGCCCCTTGGGGAGCGGGTGGTCGAAGATCGGGAACTGGTTGCGGACGTCTAACACTGTCTCACTCAAGTGCTTCAATTCGCCTGCTGATCGAGATCAACAATCGCTGCTGCGGCGAGTTGTCGAAGCCGGGTCACCATGCCAGACAGGCCATTCTTACGCTGGGAACTCAAATGCCGATCGAGTTCCAGCCGTTTGAAAATCTCCGCGGCATCGGCGTCAAGGACTTCGCGAGGCGTCTTGCCATCGTAAATGGCGAGCAGCACCGCGATGAGGCCGTTGACGATCATTGCGTCGCTGTTGGCGCGTACCCGCAGCACCGGCTCGTCGCCGGAATCATCCAGTTCCGTCACCAGCCACACCATGCTTTGACAGCCATGCACGCGGTTGGGTTCGATTTTCTCATCGCTGGAAAGCTTGGGAAGCTCCATTCCCAGGTCAATCAGGAAATCGCACCGATCTTCCCAATCGGGAAGGAAGTCGAATTCCTCGTACAGTTCGTCAAGCGTCATGAGTTCCGTCGCAGCCAATGTGCACGCCCCCTGGGTCTGGTCAAATGCGGCTCTCGTGCAGAGCCCCACTGTATTCATTCTAGGCCTCCCTCAAACATTCACCAGAGGGAGCCTCAATTCCACTTTCTGCCACTGAGGCCAGACAGCGAACCTGTGCTGTCATTTCAGGGCGATAAGCATTCACCACGGAGTCACAAAGACGCTGAGAAAGTACCCGGTTCAATCATTGATCGAGGAGAATGATTGACAGGTCATCGCATCACTCCACCAGATGGAATGCGCCGTCTTGCGGATTCCCTCGGTGTCTTTGTGCCTTCGTGGTGACCTTTTCAGCTACTTGCGGTTCGGCCAGTCGATGCCGGACATTTCAGCCAGCGTGAGCATCAGGGCGTGGGTTCCGTTGCGGCCCCAGCCTTTGGCTTTCACCGATTGATACAACTGCTCGGCAAGTGCCAGACCAGGCATGGAAATGCCCATCTTGCGAGATTCGGCCAGGGCGATTCCCATGTCCTTGATGAAGTGTTCGACGAAGAAGCCGGGATCGAAGTTGTTGACCATGATCCGAGGTCCCAGATTCGACAGCGACCAGCTTCCAGCCGCTCCGGTGGAGACCGATTTCATGACCGTTTCGAGATCGAGACCAGCCTTGTAGCCGTACAGCAGGGCTTCGCACACACCAATCATCATGGTGGAGATGAGAATCTGGTTGACCATTTTGGTGTGCTGTCCGGAACCGGCTGGCCCCTGATGCACGATGGTCTTGCCCATGGCTTCCCAGCAGGGCTGAAGCGATTCTACGACGTTCGCATCGCCGCCAATCATAATCGACAGCCGTGCTTCCTTCGCTCCGATATCGCCACCGGAAACGGGAGCATCGACCGAATGCACGCCTTTGGCTTTGGCCGCTTCATAAATTTCAACCGCCAGAGAAGGTTCACTGGTGGTCATATCGACAAGGATGTTCCCTGCCTTGGACCCGGCGAGAGCTCCGTTTTCCCCGATGAAGACTTCCCGCACATCACTGGGGAAACCAACGATGCCAAAAATGACGTCGGACTGTTCGGCGACTTCCCTGGGAGACCCGGCCCACTTGGCCCCCTGGCTGATCAGGTCCTGCGCCTTCTCTGGAGAGCGAGTGTAGACCGTGGTTTCAAATCCCTTGGCGAGCAGATGGCCGCACATGCTGCGTCCCATCACTCCAGTTCCAATCCATCCGAGCTTCGTCTGTCCGGGGACGATCTTCACGTTGCCAGCTCCTGTCTTTCGTCACAGTGTCGACCAATCGGCGGGAAAAAAATCCCGACACGCCAGTTCAGCAGATTATCAGGTCGCGGGGACGGGAGCGACCCAGCGGGAGGGGAGGAAGTCTGGTCGTCGCAGGCACCACGGCCCCGGCCACTTTACCGCCGGAGTCAGCGTGGAGCACTGGTGCCAGAATGTCAGACGGAACAGGGGAACTCGGGAAAGTCCTGCTTGATGCAAGGCTTCCGCGGCATTCGTCCCGGAGATACGTTGGTTGATGAGAATCAGGTCCGGACGATACGATTTTGTTTCGCAGGAAAGTCTGGCCCCTGCTCGCGATGCAGTGGGTGAGCGGCGAATGCAGCGACTCTGAGATTCGCCCCGTTCCGCGAGCCTGCGATCTCCGCGGCAATTGGCGGCGACGGACGTGTTCCTGCGGGTCACCGCGATCCGCGTGGCAATTTCGACGCGACTGGTGATGAAATGAAGCAGCGTTCAGTAGACAGGCAGGCACCGGCGGGCCGGCGTCCGGGCTTTTCCATGGTCGAACTGATCGTGGTGATGGCGATCATCAGCTTGCTGCTGGCCCTGGCGATTCCGGCACTGGGCCGGGCGAGGCAAGCGGCGCGGCGCACGCAATGCCTGTCTAATCTCCGGAATATCGCATTCGGTCTGGCCCAGCATGATCACTTCATTAAACGACTCCCCGCTTCTGGGACCTATCGCGTTGACCCTGACCGTACCTATCGGCTGCACACCTGGGCCGTCTCGATCCTGCCGCATGTGGACCAGGGCAACTTGTTCAGTCAGCTCGATCTCGATCGACCGATTGAGGATCCGGCCAATGAGGCCATTAGAACGGCACAAGTTCCGATATATGTTTGCCCCGTCGATTTGAGCCGGAATCCCGAACGAGTGGGAGATCTCAGCTATGCGGTCAACGGAGGAGTCGGATTCACTGTCCGACGCAGCGATGTTCGGGATTGCCCTGTGGACCGCAATCATACGCTGCTGGATCTGAACGGTGATGGCACGGGATGCACCGGCGTTTCGGATGTCGACGATCTCGACAAGAAACTGTTCAAACAGTTGGGGCTGTTCTTTCTGGAGACGCGGAACAATGATGTCACCAGGCGGAGCCACAGTCTGGCGGACGTTCTGGATGGAACGTCGCAGACATTTCTGGTGGGTGAAAACGTCCGTGCCGGGTTCGATCCAGACGGGAGTCACGCCAACTTCGCAGACCCGAATCCGTTTCGCTGTGCGTTCTACGTCGGCAATCCCTGTCGCAATGGGCGATGCCGCGACGGGGATGTTGATTACTCGAAATGCAACTCGGGCGAGAACAGGATCAACAGCGGCCTGTGGATCGCTGAGGGGGCTTCGCCGATTCCCAATTCCTTCCATGATGGCGGAGTGAACATGGCCTACGCAGATGGGCACGTGAAATTCCTTTCGGAGAACGTGGACGGGGCTGTGTATGGGGCCCTGGCCAGTCCACAGGGGACACTTGTGGATAGAACCTCCTTGAAGCAGGCCGTCGTTTCGGGGGACAGCTTTTGACTGGAGATGCCAACACGGCGGTCTGTTCCGAATCCGACCAGTCACGCTCCCTCTCGAACGACAGTTCTGCGTCGATGCGAGTGGGAGCCCTGCTGTTACTCGTGATGTTCGTCGGATTGCTGTTACGGCTGCATTGCCTCACAACAGTCCATAGCTGGTTCGACGAAAGTCTGGGCTGGCGTATGGCGCAATTCCCACCAGCAGAGATTGTCGAGCGATCAGAACGGAATGTGCATCCCCCCATGCATTTCCTGTTGCTCTCGGGCTGGAGCAGAGTCTTCGGTGGATCTCTCGCGAGTTTGCGGTTCTACTCCCTGTTCTGGGGCATGGGAACAATTTTGGGTGGCTTTTTCCTCGCAGCCGCCGCGTTGAATCGATCATGCATGCAGTTCGCTTCTCCCTCGCCACACCGTGAACCCCCTCCCGCAACAACCGGTTGGGCAATTGCACTGGTCGATGGCCAGCAGGCACTCGCAGGTCTTTTGGCAGCCCTCCTGATTGCCCTCAGCTCACTGCACATCGATTGGTCTCAGCAGATCAAAATGTACACGCTGGGAACCTGTCTCACGATCTGGTCGACGTGGTTGCTATTACGATGGTTTCAGTGTGGTGGGGCATGGCGACTCATTGGCTACGTTCCGCTTGCTGCGGCGTTGTCTCTGCAGCACCACTACGGAACGTTTACCGTGTTTGCCCAGCTGACTTTCGCGCTCCTGTGGTCAGCGAGACGATCCGGGCAGGGGATAAGGAAAGGGGACTTCACATCGATCCTGGTTACGACCTGGGCGACATCGGCGTTGTGGTCGATGTGGCTGCCATCGTTTCTTGTTCAACGTTCACTGGTGAAGAACAGTTACTGGATCGGGGCGTTTGACTGGCATCGCGTGGTCGACGTCTGGAGCGGGCTGTTTCTGGCAAAAACGTCTGTGCATGTGTCCTCTGTTGGATCTGCGGCCATCGCACAATTCGTTCTGATGAGCGTGCTGTTACTGTTGGTGCATCGGCAGGCGGGAGCACGTCTGATGGGCTGGCTCGTGCTGGTTCCATATGCCATTGCGGTGGGCTGGTCGATCTGGGATCAAAATGTGATGGCCTCCAGGTTCCTGATTAATGCGCATGCCTGTCTGCTCACAGGGCTGGCGATTCTCGTGGCCAGCATTCCAGTGACATCCTTGCGATATGGAACGGCAATTGTCCTGGCGATTGGTGTTGGCATCACGGGCTGTCAGCAGCGAGTGCAGCGGACGAAGGACGCCGAGATGCCGGGGATGCCTCTGGTTATCTCGACTTTGCGCGAGGCAAAGTCGGCGGAGGAACGCGTTCTGGTCTGCAACCCGATGCTCTATTTAAACGCCTGCGTATACGGCGAGGGGCTTGAAGACATCTATGCATTCGATCCTGGGCAGTCCTTCCCACATTTTCAGGGGACGCCGGTCATGAAAGCTGAAGAGTACTGTTCGCTGACCGATTTGGATGCAGCGACGGGCGACTGGGTCTGGACGCTGGATGCCGAGCAGTGGCTGGGAGGAACCTGGAAAGTGCAGTTGCCGCGGGAATGGCGGCTACAGGAAGAGCGGCGAATCCGAGAGTGGTACGCAACACTGGTCATTCGGGCGTACCGCCGCGAAAGCGCAATTGTCCAAGTGAATAGTCAGGCTACAGGGAAGGGGCGCGAGGAATGAATCCGGTTCCGCCTCAGTCCGACCGGCAGTCCTGGGGCACGTATGTGCGGACCGCGCTGCTGTTGCTCGTGACGCTCGCCGTTGCCGCCGCGACAAGACTGTACGGGTTGGGCGAGCTGAACTACTGGTTCGACGAATCGTTCAGCATCCGCATGTCGCTGTTTCCGGTGACGGAAATGTTCGCTCGATGCGGCGAGGATACGCATCCTCCGCTGTTCTTCCTGCTGCTCAAGGGATGGACGATGGCACTCGGTCAGGTCGAATGGCCAACTCGGTTGCTGTCCACACTGTGGAGTCTGGGGGCCGTGGCCTGCGCCTTTGGGTTCACGTATGAGGCGTTGTGGCGGGCGGACGAGCGACCATCGACCGAGAGCGCTGCCCTGTTTGCCGCGACGATTGCCGGCCTGGCAGTGGCGCTCAGTCCGCTGCAGATTAGCTGGGCACAACAGGTGCGGATGTATGCTCAGGTGACCTGCCTGACCTTGATGAGCACCTGGCTGCTTTGGAGGGCGGTTGAAAGACCAGGCAGCGGCTTGCGGTGGTTGGCGTTTGTCCTGGTTGAAATTGCGGGCCTGTATACTCACGTGACGATGCTGTTCGTCATTGCGGGACATTTTCTGGCACTGGGGGCGGTCATTGTTTTGCGGTGTAAAGCCGGAGTGTCGACGAGATTGCTGGCGCAGCGTTCGGCGTTTGCGATGTCTGCGGTTGGATTGACTGGACTCCCCTGGATATTGGTGATTCGTGCGCAACATGCACGTGTTCAGGACGACTTCTGGATCAGACCGTTCAATCTGGATCTGCTTGGCGAAGCCTTCGTGAAATGCTTCGGGGTGTATCAGCGACCGGTTCCAGATCCCAGTCTCGGGTTGTGGCTTGGCCAGGGAATGCTGATCATCCTGGCGCTCGTCGCTGCGGGTCGGCGATCGTTTGATCTGCTCGTCGCATTGACGGCTGCGATGCCCTTCGTGCTGCTGATTGCCGTATCGCTGATGTCCGAAAACATTGTCAATGCCCGGTATTTCATTGCCGGACATTCACTGGCCTGTGTGGCCGTCGCAGTTTTGATTTCCCGAGTTCCATGGTGGCAACTTAAAGTTCCCGTTGCCGCGAGCGTCCTCGGCATCCTGGCGTACTGCACCGTCGACTATCATGCGTGGCGGGAAACGGCTGCACAAGGGGCAGGGATTCCCGGTTTGCTGTCGACGTGGCGCGATCATCGCGTCGCCAATGAACCGCTGGTATTTTCCAACCCGATGTTTTACACCACGGGACAAATATATTCCGAGGTGTCAGATAAAATGAAGATCTTTGGGGACGAAGGGGATTACCCATTCTTTGTGGGGACCGCCGTGACGTCTCACGACGAATATCTTTCTGCCGATGAAATTGACGCACAGGCTTGGAACTCAATTTGGGTCTGCGACTACGGACAGCGAGAGCGGTTCCTCAATCCGGTGCAGTTGAGCAACTCCTGGCAGCTGGTGTCTGAAACATCGACGAAGGACTATTCCGGCACCTTTTATTTGAGGCGGTACGATCGGCGATAACGACAGGCGGACACCCCGATCGAGAACAGCACGTGGCGTGAGAGACAATTCTATCGACAGGAAAGAGGAAAGTGCGGGCATGACTTCCGGCAGGCGTCGATCGGCAGCGAATGTAGCAATTTGGCTTGTACTACTGGCATTTCTGGTGGGAATCGAGTTGTTCGTATGGAACGCGATCACCGAGAATGCCGCCCCCGTTCAGGTATTGGAGACTGATCAACCTGTTGGGGGAAATGAAGCAGTCGAAGTCGGGCAGGCCGTGAACGCCTCCGGCCCAGTCTCCCCGCACGCAAAGTTTGCGGTGCAGGACACCAGCGGCGATGGACTCCTTTCCCTCGAAGAGTTGCTGGCCGGTCAGCCCGAGGAACTTCATCGGCAGCTGACCCGCGACTTCAAGGTTGCCAACTGGAACGGCGATCAGGGACTTTCCGAAGCTGAGTATTATTCCGTTCCCTCGCGAGTGCCGGTGAGCCAGCGAGAGGCGATCCCGGACCCGGTGGTCGAACTGGTGCAGACGCATCAGGCTGCGGTGCGGAAAGAATGGACGGCCTGGGATGCGGATCAGAATGGCGAACTGAGCCAGGAAGAGTTCGCAGCGTCTGAATTGCCGCAGGCCGTTCCCGGCTTGCGTAACTCCACGTTTGCACTCTGGAATCTCGATGGTCAGGCCGGGATCTCTGCAGATGAGGCC
>JAGQPW010000173.1 GCA_020426515.1 Planctomycetaceae bacterium
TCTTCCAGCAGCGGAGCATTGGAGGGCGGATTGGAGTCGCGGAAATCGTCGACCGGATCGACAATCCCCCGGCCAAACAGATGCCCCCAGATGCGATTGCTGAGTGATTTCGCGAAGAATGGATTGTTCGATTCGGTCAGCCAGTTAGCGAAGACCTCGCGACGATCCTGATCGGCTGGGACATCGACATCCCCCTTGAGCAGCAGATGCACCTGCATCGTCTTGCCGGTCCGGGGCTGTTTGACCTCACCACCGGGTTGCACAAAGATGACTTCGTCATCGGGTGTCGCCCCTGGCTTGCGCCCCACGCGAGTAAACGCAGCAGCTACGCCGTAGTAATTGTCCTGAGTCCAGCGTTCAAATGGATGGTTATGGCACTTCGCACACTGAATGCGAATCCCGAGGAACAATTGAGCCGTGGTCTCAACCGCATCGGTCGGATCGCGACTGGCCCGCCAATAGTTGGCGGCTGGATTCTCAAACACGCTCCCCTGGGCCGTCAGTAATTCGCGAGCAAATTCGTCCATCGGCTGATCATGCAACACGCCGGTGTACAACCATCGCAAGAACTTGTGCACGCCCGGCGACTTCAGCTTGTTGCTGTTCGCCCGCAACACATCGGCCCACTTGAGAGACCAGAACGCGGCATGGTCATCTGAGGCCAGCAGGCGATCGACAGCCAGCAGGCGCTTGTCAGGAGCATTGTCTGCTAAAAACGCGGAGGCTTCCTCAATGGAAGGCAGCCGACCAGCGAGGTCAAGCGTCACCCGACGCAAAAACTCATCGTCTGTGCACACCTCTGCCGGTGGAATCTGCAGCTGGCGGAGCTTGTCGTTCACCAGTCGATCAATGAAGTTGTCCGCCTCGGGCTCCTTCCACTCAAAGCCGGGAACATCTTCGAGGAATGTCAGCGTGCAGGTGTCCATTTTGTCGAGGTAACGCGCGAGGATCGTTGTCTCACCACGTTCCAGCTTGTCCACCAGACCACTTTCGCTCACGCTGGCCACGGCTTCGGATGATGAACTGAAGGCCGTGAGTGCCGTCACATCGCGATGCGACCCATCACTGAAGAATCCGGTCACAATAACCTGCTGTCGCGTCCCCTCTTTTTGGAACACCCGCTTGCGTGGGAAAACTTCCACCCGCTCCAGTTGCGGTTCATCCGCCTGACTGGTCGGCAGCCCTTCGGCAATCCACTGCCGCAACACCTTATGAGCAGGATCCCCCCGGTACAGTCGGCGACCTCCGGCATGAGCCACTTCCATCAGAGGCTTCCGCAGGAGCAACGACTCATCAGGCTGCAACACATTGGTGCGGCGTCCCTGATATTCGGTTCGCAATGTCAGCACGTCGAGCGGCGGATCGTAGCCACGCAGGGAGAGCCGAAAACCACCTTTCCCTGAAGGCGATCCATGGCAGGCGCCCATATTGCAGCCCGCCTTGGTCAATGCCGCCAGTGTCTCAACTTCAAAGCTGATCGGTTGAGGCTGGTCAAAACTGGCGACGGTAACGGGGACGGAAACCGATTGGCCTTCGTATTGCACGGTCAACGTTGTACTGCCATTGGCGACGGGAATCACAATCCCCTGCTCGATACGGGCAATCTCCGGATTCGCGACAGCCACACTCGCATCGGCAGTCAAATCCCGCACGCTCGGCTCATTGGGATTCCAGGTGATCGTCAACTGCTGTTGAGACCGCGGACCATTCAACTCCACTGCCGAAGGCACAACCTGCAATTCAGCAGCCGGGAGTGAGGATGCAAACAGCAGGAACAGAGGCAGGTACTTCACGGCATTGTCCTTGGCAGGCATGCGATTCCTGTCACCAGCGCGAGCAGAGGAGTGCCACACGATGACTGGGGAGGGACAAGTCGACCGTCACGAATCGACCGTTCCTTATGAGTATCCAAAGGTTCACAGAAAGTTCAAGGTGAGCCATGGAAAAGTGCGAAGATCGCCGGAGTTTACAATTCGGGAAATTCGGACAACCGGAAGAGTCATTTGGCGTACGAGGACGCCGGTATCGGAACTGGCTAATGGCACTTAACAGTCAACTCGCAGCCGAGCTGAGCACAACATGGATGGCAACGTCCGTGAACACCTCGACCGTCGCTGCCACTGGAAGTGTGAGTGTTCGTTCTAAGCGGACGGCTACTTGAGACGTTCCGGCAACGTCGCTCCGTAATAGACGCCACGATGCCGGTTGTCGTCGAAGGCGAAATGCAGGTAGCGGCCATCGTCGCTCACAAAGCCATCGGGATAGTTCAACCGCCCGGATGGGCCATCAACCGACTCGGGCACCAGCACTCGCTGGTATGGCCACGACTGCATGCCATCGAAACTGATCCACAGTGCCAGTGGGCTGCGGTGCCTGGGGTTCGGGTTGTGCAACAGAGCGACGGACTCGCCTCCCAGTGAATACAGCGTCGCCTTGGAACCGGGATTGGGAATCGTTGTCGGTCGCGCGAACTCCGGCCAGGTCCGACCGCCATCGGTCGATTCGGCGTAATAGAGGACGCCTCCCAATCCATCAGCGCGAATGATCATCGCAACGCGGTCGTCGCTCAGCTCGACAATGTTGTTTTCCGCCCAGCCATGATAGTTGTCGTTCGCGCTGATGCGGATGTCTCCATGCTCCGTCCAGGTTTTCCCGCCATCGCTGCTCATCAGCACGCCATTGCGAGGATCGGTCGGTGCAGAGAAGCGGCGGCTGTTGGAGATGGACTTCGTTTCGGCAACGCGTGTGTAATGCTGAAACGGCAGCAGCATTCGCCCATCACGTGTGACGATGTGATTGCGAATGAACGTGCGGTCCCGCAACCGTCCCGGCGCCGGTACCAATGGGCTCCACGTGCGACAGGAGTCGTCGCTGTGAGTCATCCACTCTTTCCAGTCGGCAAATGTGCCGTCATGGGTCGCGACGAACAGCGTGCATCGCCCGTCATGAACCATCAGCTCTGACGGAACGAGGGCAGTGTCCGGGTTCTTCGATTTGATTCCCAGATCGATGGGTACCACGGGCGACCACGTCATTCCCTCTTCGAGACTGCGGGAAATGAAAACGCGATTCTGCGGAACGGGCTCGGTGTCTCCGCCTCCCAGCATGATCATCACCCACGAACCATCGGGCAGTTTGCGGAGTGTCGTATCGCACGCGAGTTGGTTGGGACGATGTCCATCAAAGACAATGGACGACCGATCCTGCTCACGATGCCTTTCCAGTTGCTGACTCCAGGAGGGATCAACGTCAATGTTCATCCCGTGTGCCAGAAAAGGAATGTTGTGAGTCTCGCTGATCGGCTGATACGCCGCCTGCAACTGGTCCGCGTTGAGCGGCTTGTTGAAGAGCTGAACTTCATCAATTGCCCCGACGAGATTCTGCCGGATGCGGCCGTTGTCGTTAATTCCGCTGATAGTAACTGGTGCAGCAGTACGTGACAGCGGTTTCGAGAGCGTCACTTCGCCAACCTGTTCGCCATCCACCCACAGTTCCGCACGGTCGGAATGCACCACGACGCCGAGTTGATGCCAGTGCCCCGGCCGAGGCGAGTTGGATGCCCCAATGGTGATCCACTTCCCCTGCCACACATACAGGCGGAAGCGATTGTCGGCGTCAATCATCACGCCCCACTCACGTTCGTTGAGTGCGTAGCGGTTCTTTCCAATGACCATCTGCTGCGTGTGATTGAGGGCATAGGGATTGACCCACGCCAGCAGTGTGAATCCCGCGTCACCGTACGTGAGTGTTGTCGAGTCATTGAACTCGACCAGCGAATGGCCATCGAACATCAACGACTGCTCCTGGACCCCGGCTGCCCCCGTGACCTTGCCGTACACGGTCCATGCGTCGCTATCGGCATCATCAAGCGACCAACGTTGAGCTGGCTCTGGTTGTTCCGCCAGCAAAGGCGAAACGAATCCCGGCAGTACGAGAATTAACAACATGCAGAGCGTGGTGCGATTCATCAATCCCTCTTTCCATCAGGCGGCGGCAGGTTCTCATTTCATTTACGTCCCCGCTGGTGATCACTCTCTCGCATGGCATGCGAGAGATCAACAGACAGTTTCGGCGGCGCAGTCATGATGGCAGCAATCGGAACATCGCGAACCAAGTCGACCCGGACGACAATCGGGCGTGGTCGTGCACGGCGTTGACCGAAGATTGCAACCGTTTTGAATTCTGTATTCAATCATCTACAGTCGTCTTCGTCCATCATTTGATGCATTCCGGAAAACAGGCAACCCGGATAACAACGCCGTCACGCAACGCAGCTCAAAGGATTCCTCATGGTCCCCTGCCTCGCTCGCCATCAGGCCGAAGATTCACGATCACTGTTCACAATCACCCGGCGACTCCTGGCCGTGCTGACGGTATGTTCGCTATCGACCGGCACATTCCTCCAGGCGGACGAACCGGTCAGCCGACCAAACATCGTCTTCATTATGGCGGATGATCTCGGGTACGGCGATCTGGGATGTTATGGGCAGAAGCTGATCAAGACGCCTCGTATTGACCAGATGGCTGCGGAAGGGATGAAGTTTCGTCAGTTCTATGCGGGCAACACGGTATGTGCCCCCTCGCGAGCAGTGCTCATGACGGGTCGACACATGGGACATGTGTATGTCCGGGGCAATGGCTCACCTCATCAGCAGACGTTGCGAGATGAGGACATTACGGTCGCCGAGGTGCTGCGTACGGCTGGCTACACCACCGCCCTGTGTGGGAAATGGGGACTGGGCGATGAAGTTAATGGGGGGCTCTCTGGGCTGCCCAACCGGCAGGGATTCGACCACTTCTTCGGATATCTCAATCAGGTGCATGCCCACAACTACTATCCAGAATTCCTCTGGCGTGACCGCATTCCCGTCCGATTGAAGAACGTGGTGAAAGGTTCCGGTCGGGCCTATGCTGGCTTTGAAGGTGGAGCGGCAACCGAACGTGTTGATTACAGCCACGACCTGATCGCACAGGATGCGTTGGCCTTCATCCGCGATCATCACAAACAGCCATTCTTCCTGTACCTGTCGCTGACCATTCCTCATGCCAACAATGAGGGAACTCGAATGACAGGGAATGGTCAGGAAGTTCCGGACCTTGCTCCGTATGCCAACGAGGATTGGTCTGAGCAGGACAAAGGGCAGGCCGCGATGATTACCCGCATGGATGGCGATGTCGGACGCATTCTCGATCTGCTGCGAGACCTGAACATCGAAAAGAACACAGTCGTCATGTTCACCAGCGACAATGGGCCTCATGACGAGGGAGGACATCGCACCGAGCGTTTCCAGCCCAGCGGTCCATTGCGCGGCATGAAGCGCGACCTGTACGAAGGTGGAATTCGCGTGCCCTTCATCGTCCGCTGGCCAGGAACGACACCCGCCGGAACGATTTCCGACCACATTGGATACTTCGGGGATCTGCTGGCCACGGCTGCGGACCTGAGCGGCACCAAGGCACCTGCCGGGCTGGACTCGCTCAGTTTCGCTCCCGAGATCAAGGGCCTGCACGAACAGCAGGAACCTCACGAATCGCTGTACTGGGAGTTCTACGAACGCGGGGGAGCCCAGGCCGTCCGTCACGGGAAATGGAAAGCCGTTCGCAAACCAATGTTCAGCGGTCCGGTGGAGCTGTATGACCTGACTCAGGATCTCGGCGAGGCCAACAACATCGCAGCACAGCACCCAGAGACCGTAGCGGAATTGACGAAGTTGATGGACGCTTCGCACGAGGACAATCCAAACTGGAAGCCCGGCGGCAAAGTTCCCGCGAATCAGCCGGCGCCGGGGGACGGGCACGCTCCATTTTGAGCCGAACTCCCGGAAAGGCTTGAAACCGCAGTTGACTCACTCAGGTAGACTGACGCAGACGGTCCGTTTCCATACCTGAGCTGAGATCATTGCCATGCGTTGCCTGTTGCTGTGTGGGCTTACCTGCCTGTTCGCCGTCCCGTCACTTGTGACAGCACAGGAAACCGCGGCTGACATCCTGCCGAAGTCGACGGCGGTCTATCTCGAAATCTCCAAACCTGCGCAGCTACTCCAGGAGATCAAGTCTCATCCACTCATCGGGGACCTGAAACGTTCCGAAGCTGGCCAGCGCATCGTTCTTGATCCCAAGTTTCTGCAGTTTCAGGTCATGCTGTCGTTTCTGGAATTGCGACTGGGAATGACCTGGGACGAAGCCATCACCGTACTGACGGAAGGAGGCGTGGCCCTGGCGGTCGACCCCCAGACGAACGGCTTCGCTCTGCTGATGAAGGCCCGGTCGGAAGAAGAACTGGACAGTCTGCTGAAGAATGTCATGGCGCTGGCCCGTGAAGATGCCAAAGGCAAGGGAAAGTCGGATCCCTATTCTTCTGAGGAGTATCGAGGGCTGACCGTCTACAAGACGAAGGACGGCGGTTTCGCAACCCACGGACGCTGGTTCCTGACGGCAAACAAGGGCGACCTTGGACGGCAGATGCTGGATCGTTTACTCGATGGCGGCGACGAGACACTGGCTCACAATTCACAATTCGTTCAGGCGCAAGCCGACCGAGGCGAGTCGACCATCTGGGGCTTCGCCGATGTGAAGTCCATTCGTGAACGAAACGCGGCCCAGAAAGCTCTTTTTGGACAGGCTGGCAATCCGCTGATCGAACTGGTTGTCGGAGGTCTGCAGGAAGTTTTGCGACACTCTCCTTATGTCACGGCGGCAGCAACCCTGCAGCCCAACCGCTTTACATTGAAACTCCAGGCACCACACGATCCTGCCCAGATCGACGAATCGCGGCGCTACTGGTTCGGCAAGACGGGACTTGGTTCGGCCGATCCACTACCAGAACTGGATCAGCTGATCTTCGGGTTGAGCACCTACCGCGACACTTCGGCCATGTGGCTGCGTTCCGGAGACCTGTTTGACGAACGCATGAACGACAAACTGGCCGAGGCGGACAACACACTGACCACGCTCTTTGCTGGCAAGGACTTCGGCACGGACATTCTGGGGTCCTTCCATCCCCAGCTGCAGGTGGTGGCGACTCGGCAAACCTTTGCCGCTGACCGGCCTCAACCGGCCATCAAATTGCCCGCTTTTGGTTTGACGGCCCATGTCAAGAACGTTGAGACCACCCCACGCGAGTTGCGTCGAACCTTTCAAAGCCTGATTGGCTTTCTCAATGTGGTCGGTGCGCAGAATGGACAACCGCAACTGGAGTTGAACTTCGACAAAGCCAATGGCGTGGACGTCATCTCGGCGGAGTATGTGCCAGAGGCGGGGCAGGAACAGTCAACAACTGCCCCCATCAACTTCAACTTCGCCCCGTCGGTCGCCTTCAACGGAGATCGTTTCGCTCTGGGCAGCACCAGGGACCTGGCCATTCGCCTTGTCACAACAGAAGCGCCGCGAACCCGCGAAGAGAATTCTGCCGTCATCAACACCGTTGCTCAGATTCAGACACATACTCTCCGGGCCGCACTGCAAGACAACGAGGAACAGCTGATCTCGCAGAATATGCTTGAGAAAGGTCACACCCGCAGTGAAGCGGAAGAGGAAATTGGCACGCTGATAGAACTGTTGGGGATCATTTCCGGCGCTCAACTGCAGATATCGACAGCGCCCAAAGAAGGCGTGTTCCAAGTGCAACTGGAAATCAACTGACGCCAGCGGCACCGACAGCAGGTTGACCGCCGAGAGCTGATTCCCGTGATCTGCTGCGACCTCCACCCCTGACTGGGGAGTCTTTCGTGACCATGACTTTCGACGACATTTCTGCTGACTGGGCATGGGCGGCGTATGAACCGACGCCAGAACACCCCTGGGACCGACAACAGGCCGCTCACCTGTTTCGCCGGGCGGGCTTCGCTGTTCCTATCCGCGAACTGGACGAAGCTGTACGGCAGTCGCCACAAGTGCTGGTTCGCAACCTCTGCCAGCAACGGTCCGAAACGCCTGCTCAGCAGCGAGAGTATGCTGCACTCGCCGCATCGACGCTGGCCACTGGACAACCGCGTCAACTGGCGGCCTGGTGGCTGCATCGTCTGATCAACACACCGGATGTCACACGCGAACGAACGACCCTGTTCTGGCATGGTCACTTCGCCACGAGTGCAGAAAAGGTGACAACCGCTCAGTTGATGTTCGAGCAAAACGAACTGCTGCGATCACATGCACTCGGCAACTTTCATCAGCTGGCTCAGGCGATCTCGCGCGATCCCGCCATGTTGATCTATCTGGACTCTGCATCGAATCGCAAAGCCCATCCCAACGAGAATTTCGCCCGGGAACTGATGGAACTGTTCTGCCTGGGCGAAGGGAACTACACCGAACAGGATATTCGCGAACTCGCCCGCTGTTTCACCGGCTGGGAAGTCCGTCGCGACGAGTTCCGATTCAACCCGTATCAGCACGATTCAGGGCTCAAGTCATTTCTCGGTACCGGGGACGTGGAAGGCGGCGAACAGGGTGTCGATGTTGTCGTTTCTCAAGCGGCATGCCCGGAGTTTCTGTGCCGCAAGCTGGTGACATTTTTCCTTTTCGACGAGCCTGTCCCATCCCCCGAACTGCTGGCTCCATTGGCTGAAGAACTGCGTGCCAACGACCTGGAGATTGGCCCCACAGTCCAGCGGATTCTGGGAAGCAACCTCTGCTTTTCTCGACTGTCGCGTGGACGCAAGGTTCGCTCGCCAGTCGATCTGGCCGTCGGGCTGCTGAGAGGATTGGATGGAAGCACGAATGTGTTTGATCTCAGCAACGGACTGCGTGGACTGGGGCAGGAGTTGTTCTATCCGCCCAATGTGAAAGGCTGGGACGGAGGCCGCACATGGATCAACTCCGCCACGCTCCTGGGGCGGGCCAACTTCGTGAGGCAGGTTGTGAACCACAAAGCCACTCGATTCGATCGACAGCCTCTCGAGGAATATTGTGCCCAGCAGGGCTGGACGAACGGTTCACAATTCGTAGAAGGCATTGTCGATACGCTGTT
>JAGQPW010000174.1 GCA_020426515.1 Planctomycetaceae bacterium
GTTGCCGGTGTTACAGCAACAGCTCAGCAGGCTGTCCGCAGAACTCGATCGACGGTGGCTCGTTCCCTGTCCGTCACTGCAACTGCTCGTTGACGAACTCGACTCCCTGTTCACCGAGTTCGTAGATGTCGACATCTCTCTCAAGAGTCGCACCCTCACCGTAACGACCGAACCGATCACGCTGGAGGAGATCGATCTGGGCCCGTTCGAGATCAGCCTCCGCTGGGATCAGCTCGACCAGGATGTGCCGTACACGATACGGGCCGTGGAACCCGATGCAGCGGCCAGTAACTCGACGGTCGTGCATCCCCACGTCCAGGGACAGCGACTCTGTGAAGGAGACGGTCGACCGGCCATCGCCCGGGCGCTGTCGGAAGGCCGAATTGGAGAGTTCTTCGTCCTGATCCGGCAGGTCTTGCGGACCTACAACGAGCACTCGGCCTATGTCCCGCTGGAGAGCTGGCACGGTGTCTCGTGTGCCTGCTGCGCCGACGAGGTCTCCGAAGACGATGCCTACACCTGCGACCGGTGCGACTGCTCCCTGTGCAGTGACTGCACCCGCAGCTGCCGCGAGTGCGACATCCCGCTGTGCTACGACTGCTCGCGGGAGTGCGTTGCCTGTGAGACCCGCTACTGCCGCGGCTGTCTGCCACGCTGTTCTGACTGCAATGAACACTGTTGTCGCGACTGCCTCGATGGAGGTCGCTGTCCCGATTGCCATGACGCTTACCTGGAGACCCTCAATGCCGAACCGCAAGACTCACCCATTGATCCGCCGTCATCTCCGCAGGCCTCGCCGCAAACGCCCGTCGCACCGTCCGGTGCTGACGTTCACCCCGACGGCCTGGGCCAAATTGCTGTTTCTACGTGACCTCGGACCGACCGAAGTCGGTGGGTTCGGGATCACGGAACTCGACGACCTGTTGTGCGTGCGGGATATCGCCCTCGTGCGGCAGGAATGCACCGAAACGTTCGTGGCGTTCGATGACCTCGCGGTGGCGGAGTTCTTTGAAACGCAGGTGGATTCCGGTCGGCAGCCACAACAGTTTGGCCGCATCTGGATTCATACGCATCCTGGCGAGTGCGCCCAACCCAGCTCCGTCGACATCGAGACATTCCAGCGGGCATTCGGAACCTGTGACTGGGCGGTGATGGCCATCCTCGCCCGCGGCGGTGAGACCTATGCCCGGCTCCACTGGCGACAGGGTGGCGCATCCCACATTCCGCTGCGCGTCGAAGTGAAGTTCGACGTCCCGTTCGAAGGGACCGATCACGACGCATGGCAGGAGGAGTATGCGGAGAACGTGCACGATTGCTCTCATCAGGTGCACCGGGTCAGACAACAGCGTTGGCCAGACGAGCGAAGTGTTGACCCACTCGACGAGTTGTTCCTCGATGAGTCGCTCGATCTCGTGACCCGACCGTGGGCGTGATGCCGCACGGTCCATCTCTCTCCACCCTCAACACTGGACCATCAACCCATGTCCCGCTTCACCCGACAACAGGACCTCGTTCCCATGGACCGCCTGCAGCTGCTGCGCATCACCATCATTGGCGTCGGCGCCATCGGCCGCCAGGTGGCCATTCAACTCACCGCGATGGGGGCCCGTCATCTGACCCTCGTCGATTTCGACACGGTCGACCAATCGAACGTCTGCACTCAGGGTTACCTTGCCGATGGCGTCGGCCAACTCAAGGTCGATGCCACCGCACAGCATCTACGGCGCATCGATCCTGAGATCCAGCTCACCACGATTCCCGATCGGTTCCGACCGGATCAGGAGATCGGCGACATCGTGTTCGCCTGCGTCGACAGCATCGCAGCACGTCAGGCGATCTGGCGCGCTGTCCAGCACCGCACCCAGTTCTGGGGCGATGCCCGCATGCTGGGGGAAGTGGTTCGCGTCCTCACCGCAACGGACGCGAAGTCCCACAGTCACTACAACGGCAGCCTGTTCCCACAGGCTGAGGCTCAGGCCGGCGCCTGCACCAGCAAGTCCATGATCTATTGCGCCAGCTTGGCCGCTGGATTGCTCGTGCATCAGTTCACGCGGTGGCTCCGCGGAATCCCTTGCGATCACGAACAGCTCGTCAACCTGCTGGCCGGGGAGCTGACCAGTTCCTGACGACAGCACGTTTCTGAGACCAGTCACATCGTCAATTCCAGTTCCAACACCACCTTCAACAGAAAGGTTCCCTATGGCTCCCTGCAAACCCAAACATCGTCCACCCCAACACGCTCCATCACCCGAATCAACCACACCCACCGCCTCCCGCTCCTCCTGGTCAGGGCACATTGAGCTCAGCCAGCTGCACATCCCCGTGAAGGCTTATCCCGCGGCGGTGACGCCGCGCAGCCTGATCTGCCAACTGCACTCAGGCTGCGGACGCCGCATTGAGCACCGCAAGTACTGTCCAACACATGGACCAATCCCGGCAACGGAGATCGCCAAGGGATACCCCTACAGCCCTGGTGAACTGATCGAGCTGAGTGCCCAGGACGTGGATGCCCTGGCACCACCAGACAACCAGACGGTCGCTCTGCAACGGTTCGCGAACCCCGAGCAGTTCGACATCGCTCACCTGTCAGGACGCAGTTTCTATTTACTCCCGGCCCATTCCGCCGCCAGCTCCCTGTATGGAGCATTCGTGACCACATTACAGCGTCGCAACGTGTGGGGACTGGGCACGATGGTCCTCTCGGGACATCGCCAGCTGCTCGCGGTCCGCGCTGACGCAGATCAACTTTTACTGCACATCCTGCACTGGCCCGCCCAACGCCGCTCGTGTCCTGCTCGGCTCGATCCCTCTCCAGAATCCGTGCGTAACCTCCTTCCGGAGTTCACTCGTACCATCACAGCAGCCGAAGGGCCCATTGCCTGGGAGACCTATCGGGACGACGAGGAGCAACGTCTCGCTGATCTCGTGCAGTGCAAAGTAGCCCAGCGCGCTGCTCCAGCCCCACGACCACGCCGCTCTCGTGCCGGTCGGTCGCGTACTTCATCGCCGTCTCCCAAGCACACTCGCAAAGCCGCCTGACCATCGTTCAGACGGCCCCCTCACCACCAATGGACAGAACCCCATGACCCAGCTAAACGACCCTGCGCAGCTTTCCACGTTTCGATTGCGACGGCGGACGCCCGGTTCGTTCGTGCTGGTCCCCTACCCGCAGTTGGGGCGGTCCCTGCGCTGCCAAGGCCAACTGGAAGCAGCAACGGCGTTGATCCTCAGTGCGAGCACTCTGGTCACGAACATCCAGGAACAGCCCTGTTCCATCTGGTATGCCTGGCGCGAGACAGCACGACGCGTGGAGTTTCAGCTCTGTTCCGAACCGCGCCGTCGGCGTCGTCAGGACGGGGTTCGACTGTCGTACATCGTCCCTGATTTTCTGGTGACCTGCCGGGACGGATCCCGCTGGCTGCTGGAGGTCAAACCCTCCACAAAGCTGAGCCGACCGGATGTTCGCCGCAAGCTGGCTGTCGCCACCGAATTTGCCCATCAACAGGGCTGGACGTTCCATGTGGTGACTGAACAGCACCTGCAGCGCGGCTACCTGTTGGACAACCTCCAGCGACTCACCCGATACCGACAGGTTGGGGTCGATGCGGAGATCATTGCTCTGTTGGTCGACGCCGTCGCTACTGGCCCCCGGACCATCGACCAACTCATCGATTCCGCTGTGTCCAGCACGGCGCAGCGTACATCCCTCTACCACCTGCTGGCGACGGGCCGACTGAGCTGCGATCTGCAGACAGCGCCCCTGAATTCACAAACCCTGATCTTCGACGGAGGTATTCATCCATGGGATCCATTCGCCTCGCTGTGGGGACCGAGTGGCTGCTCGACGGACGGGCGTACCGCGTCGTCCGACAACCCAGCAGTCGCGAGTTCACCGCAGTCGACCTGAAGTTCAACACGGAAGCACTGTTCACCGAGCAGCGTATTCTGGAACTCTACACTCAAGGACGACTGAAGTTTGGAGGAACGGCGACGTCTCTCGAATCTTCGGAACGTCCCTCTGGCCAGACCATTCATGACCTGTCAGAAACCGAGCTGGCAGCGGTTCAACAGCGATGGGAAGTCATCGAGCCGTTGACTCGACTTTCCCGACTGCCCACCCGTGAGGACTTTCGGCAGCGGGCCGCGGAACTGGTCGAGCAGGGCACAACGTGTTCTGCGCGATCGCTGCGCCGTTATTGGACGGCATGGCATGAGGCTCGCGAAGACCGGCTCGCTCTCGTCCCAGCCGTCTCTCAACGGGGAGGTCGTGGACGATCCCGGCGACAGAGTCTGCTTGTCCAATTCCCGGCGTTGAACCGACTGGTCACAGAATCTATCCAGGAAGTCTATCTGACGACCGCAAGACGGCCCGTCGCTGCCGTGACGCGCCGCGTCCTCGACGCTTTGGCCCGACACAATAGTCGACTGCCCGCCGAACAGGCGGTTCCCATACCTCGAGTCGCCACGCTCGATCGGGCCATTTGTCGACGAATTGCCCAGCTGGATCCCTGGGAAGTGGATCGTGCCCGGTGGGGCAAGCGGATTGCGGATCGCAAGCATCAGTCGACTCAGCGACAGAACCTGGCTCGCCGGATTCTGGAGCGGGTCGAGATCGACCATACACCGCTTAAGGTGGTGGTCGGCGATGAGGCCGGTCCGATTGGCCAGCCGTGGCTGACCGTGCTGATCGACTACTACAGCCGCATGATCGTCGGGTTCTGTGTTGGATTTGAGCCACCGTCGTACGGTGTGGTCATGGAGGCCCTGCGGCACGCCATCCTCCCCAAGGCCTATCTGGCCACCACCTATCCGCGTGTTCGTGGCGATTGGCCCTGCTTTGGGATACCGGAACGGCTGGTCTGTGACCGGGGATCGGACTTTGCCAGTCAGGACCTGGAACAGGCGACGTTTCAGCTCGGGATCCAACTCGACTTCAACCCGCCACGGACACCGCACTTCAAAGGGACCGTGGAGTCATTCTTCGATGTGCTGAACGATGAACTGGCCAGTTCGCTTCCCGGCCGCACGTTTCGGAGCTGGGAGAAACGGGCTGACTACAACCCGGATGATGGTCCGCTCATGCCATATGAGACACTGCGGGAAGTGATTCACATTCATCTGGTGGATGTCTACTCGGCCAGCAAGCATCCCACGGCAGGGAAGACCCGGGGCGAGATGTGGGATGAGAGTGCCGTTGAAAATCCACCGTGCTTGCCCGCGGCTCCGGACGATCTGATCGTACTGCTGGCCCGCCGTGCGGAACGAACACTCTCGGCCCGCGGTCTTGAACTGGGCGGGATGTTCTACAGCAGTGCGGAGTTACTGGCACTGCGAGCGGAGCTGGCCGCGAACAACCTGCCCGTGAATAAGTTGACGGTTCGCTACAACCCGTGGGATCTCGGATCTGTCTGGGTGCTCAATCCGCTCAACAAGAGCTACATCCAGGCCCCTGCGGTCGACGAAGCGCTGCAGGGGATGACTGAATACCAGTGGCGCACGCTGAAACGCACCATTCGGGAACGGTTTGATGATCCCAATCACCTGCTGTCGCTGGCCGCGGGACGCAACGCCATTCGTGATGTCGTCGAACGAACGGCCCGCAAACCGAGCCGCAAACGTCGGGTCCGGTCGACCCGGTTCCTGGATCAGCCCCAGCGCACCGAACGGACCGAGCCGCTCCTGTCGAAGCACTGGGTCACCGTCGACGGAATCGAAACGGACTCCCCGACAACTCATTCGACTGAGGCTGTACCGACTGATCCTAAAGTCGCGCCACCCGTCGCGGACGTGCCCGATCTGGATGACGTGGACGTCGATGACTGGGATGTCGCCTGACCCGTGGCCCTCCGAATGAACCGATCTGGTTCGCAAGTCCTAGAAGTTCTCTGTCTCGCAATTCTCTCAATGGAGGTGATTCATGTCTCAACGCTCGCCGGTCCCAACCGATCGACGGCAGTGGGCCGATGTGCCCGCCGCGGAACGGATCGATCGGGTCAACACACTGATTGTTCTGCATCCACGCTTTCGAGAAGGGGTTCAACTGCTGGAACGGTGCCACGCATCAGCACACCGATCGGGCGAGCCCTGCTGTGGCGCCATCCTCGGAGCCTCGGGGGTTGGCAAGACCAGCATCGTGGATCACTACCACAAGCTACATCCGCCGTCTGAGACCGAGACGGCCACACGGCAGCCGGTCCTGCGCGTGACACTGCAGCCCGAGGCCCGCCCCAAGGGGATTGCGGCAGACTTGCTGCTGGCGCTCGGAGATCCGGCCTGGTCCAGCGGAACCGTCCAGACCCTCACCAATCGGGCGGTGAGGCTGTTGGCTCATTGTGGGGTGGAGTTGATCGTGTTCGATGAGTTCCATCACCTGTTTGATCTGGATCGCGCCCGCGTCATGACCAAGGCAGCCCAATGGCTCAAGGTACTGATCGTCAACACCAGGATCCCGGTCGTCGTCTGTGGCATGCTGGAGGCCGAGCACGTGCTCCGTGCCGAACATACCGAACGGCGGTTCAAAGAGCGGCTGAGGTTGCGGTGTTTCAACTGGCGCACGCCCGCAGGTCGGCGTGAGTTCTGCGGGATGCTCAAGAAGCTGGATCAGTCTCTGCCACTGCTCAATGAGTCGAATCTGGCCGCTCCTGATCTGGCCGGCCGGTTCTATCTGGCTTGCCGCGGCGTCCCCGACTACTTGATGACGCTCGTCCGTGGTGGCGTTGCCGAAGCGATCCACTGCGGTAACGAACGCATCGAACAAGTCGATCTGGCGCGCGTGTTTGAGGCCCAGCTTTCGCAACAGCGTGTGTTGCTGAACCAGGCGAATCCGTTCATTGGGGCCCTGGATCAGTCGGCCCTTGATCGTGTTCAACCCGCGGACGAGGCGCACACTGTAGGGGTCGGGCTATCCCCCAAGAGTGCCCGCAAGTCCCGCCGTTCTCCACAGGCCTCGGACTATCTGGGAGGGCGCACATGACCCGACCCCGGATGCTCCCGGCCCGCGTGGTCCCGGTGGCCGGCGAATCGTTGTGGAGTTTTGTGCGACGCACAGCTGTGGCCATGGGTTACGAGCGCGTCCGGATGATCAGCGAGTTGGTCGCGGCACGTAAAGGACTTCCACCGCACATTGATCATCTGCGACCGGGGCCGGTCATGGAGAGGTTGGCCGAGTTGTGTGGCAGCGTGTCCGCAGATCTCAAGACGATGACAGTTCATCGGTATGCTCCGCAGTTCGTGTTGCACTCTGCCGATACGGCACCGGCCACCACATGCGATTCGCGAACGATCTTGCGGTTCGTTGATTCGACAAGGTCGTCCGTCTGCCCGCAATGCCTTCAACAGGAACCGGGTGTCGAGCTGCTGCGGTGGAGCCTCCGGCCTGTGCTGATTTGTCCGGACCACGGCTGCTGGTTGCGGGAGCGGTGTCCGGGCTGCCACGCGAGACTTTCCCCGACCCGGATGGACCTCGGCCATTGCCGCTGTGGGTTCCAGCTCAGCACGGCACCGGCTGAACGTGCGTCGAACGCCCTGCAAGGACTTGCAGATCGACTGGAGCGATGGCTGCAGGGCCAGGAGGGGCCACTTCCCGAATGTTCTCCTGCAGCCGGGTTCTGTTGGCTGGAACGATTGGCCGTTGCGGTGCTCAAAACTCCGACGTGGATGGAGGCGTTCCGAAACCGATACCGTATCGGTTCCGAAGCGTCTGACTCGGCCATCGGCTGGTTGGCAGCCACAGAACTACTGGTCGAGTGGCCGGGGAAGTTCGAGGAGTTTCTGGAGGTCTTCCAGACCGTCGCCAAGCACCGCAGTTGCTCGACCGGAGTCAATCGCTCGTTTGGCACACTGTTACGCGACGCAGCGCGACTGGAAGACCTGGGGTACGGCCTCCCGGCGAACACGCTCAGAACCTATCTGATCCAGCGATACTGCCGGGGGCACCTCACTGCCAAAGTCTGCCTGTTCCGCAAACGTGACCATCAGCTGCCCACGACGGACCGGCCCTGGCTGACCCAAACGGAGGCGGCACGGTATCTCAGGTTGCGATCCAATGTCGTCCCCGAACTTCTGAAACGTGGACTTCTGACTGGGGAAATGCATGTCGCTGGCCAACGAGGTCGATCGATCGGACTGGTGTCCCGGGAGTCTGTGGAGCTGCTGCAACGTGAACTTCGGTCATCGTTGACGGTCTGCCAAGCTGCCCAGCTGTTAGGGATCGGTCGCCATCGGATCCTGGAAATGATCGCGGACGATCTGCTCCCCCGCTGCCTCAGGACGGCCAAAGGCTGGTCAATTCCCAGCGACTCAGTCACTTCATGGCAAGTTTTCGTGAGATCGCTGCCGTTGGTAGGGAACAAAATCGACCGTTGGATCACTGTTCGCGAAGCCACGCGGCGGTTCGGGAAGAGTGGGCTGACGGTTGTGAGACTTCTCCGATTGGTACGTGGTCGGAAAGTCCGTGCCGGACGAACATCGTCGGAACTGCTAGGGCAACTCCTCGTCCACGAAGAGTGCCTGTATGCACATCGGGGTGAGTTTGAGGATTGGCAGAATGCAGCGACGGGCTATCCGCTCCATAGACTGGCCAGAGAATTGATCCCTGGTCGAAAGCTCAAAGTGACTGTTCTACACAAGTGGATCGCGGCCGGGTTGCTGGCCGCCGTTCATGTGAACGGTGGTCTACGGGTGTTGCAGGAGGAGGTGGAGAGATTTCGAGCGGAGTACTGGTTGGCCGATGAGGTCTGCCGGCAGTTGCAGATCACTCGCTCGACGCTCAGTCGCCGGGAGAGCAATGGCCGGATCGTCGCTGCCTATGGGCGGCGGACGCATGCGGGTGCCGGGGCGTCATTGTTTCGGAGGGATGATGTGGAACGCCTCAAGGTGAATTAAGCGTGGGGTGCCATTTTGCGATCGGAAGCCGATGA
>JAGQPW010000175.1 GCA_020426515.1 Planctomycetaceae bacterium
CCTCCAACAATCGACCGCATGGCGCGAATCCGTTCAACAGGCTGCCCGTTCTTATCGGTGGTCGGGCTGAGTCGCTGCAGGATCTGTTCGACCTGCTGGGTGACTTCATCGGTTTGTCGAATGGTCGACGTTTCCGGCAGCCAGACCTGCACTACAAATTGATCACGACGGTCCTTGGGAAAGAATTCCGATCCGACTGGAAGCGACACCGCCCACGCGAAGCAGGCGAGTGAAATCGCCAGCGTTACCCACTTCGCACGGATCGCTGCTCCCGCCATGCCGTTGAACGTTCGGTCAATGAACGAAGGTCCGGCAGTTGGACCGGGCTGCTTGCCAAAGCGTCTCCCCAGAAGTGCAAGCAATCGGGGGACGGGGGCGGAGGGCTTATTCGGATCGCGCGGAGCACGAATGAATCGGGCCGCCAGAATGACACAAAACGTCATCGCCAGAACCCAGCTGATTCCCAATGTGATCGACAAGGTAATCGGCAAACTGGAAATGTACTCTCGCTTGGAACCTTCCAGCGCGAACAGCATCGGCAGGAACGCGGCAATTGTCGTCGCCGTCCCACTGAGCATGGCGAACGACAGCAGATTGGCCCCACTCGAAGTCGCCTCGCCCGGCGGCATCCCCGCGATCTGATTCGTCCGGGACTGGTCGCACACCTGTACGGCATTATCGACCAGCAATCCCAGCGCGATGATGATGGAGGCCAGCGAAATCTGCTCCAACTGCACGCCAAACATGCTGATCAAGGCAACCGAAGCCAGAACCACGACGGGAATGCTGGCCGCCATCACCGCGGCAGTACGGAATCCGACGACGAGGTAGACGATGACGACCACAATCAGGATGGCACCGATCACATTATTGACCACATCGGCAATCTTCGTGGTGACGTTCACGGACTGATCCGACACGGGCGTGATCGCAATGTCGCGAGGAAGCGACTGCTCCACCTGCTGCATCATCCGCACCCGTTCCAGCGACCGTTCGCAGACATCCACAATGTTGGCCCCGGACTTCATGGTGACCGCGCAGATCACCGCCGGTGTCGACCCCTTCGCATTGCCAAAACGACAGATCCTTCGCGGCGGATCGGCGTAGTCGCGACGCACGCGTAAACCAAGATCACGCAGATACACTGGCCGACCATTTCCGTCCGTACTGACGATGACGGACTGCACTTCGTCGACCGTATCGAATTCCCCTTCCGGATTCACAAAGAAGCGACCTTGTGTCGTATCTATCGTTCCCCCGGGAGCCACGATGTTTCGCGAGGCAATCAACTGTTGAAGCTGGTCCGTGGTCAGGCCAATTTGCGACCAGGTATCGAAGTCCGTCTCGATGTACACAGCCTCACTGGCATTGCCGTACAGCTCGACCTTGGCTACGCCGTCGACTGATCGAACGGCATCGCGAACAGCCTCAGCCTGAATTTCGAGTTGTCGCAATGTGTAGCGATCGGCCGGCCGAATTTCCGACTGATCCGGCAGCGGGACCTGATGCACGGCGAGTACGAGAATACTCGTGTCACCAAACTCATCATTGACAATGGGCGTGAGCCCCTTTTCCGGCATTTCGACGCGGGCCACACGGGCACGCACCTTGTCCCACACGTTGTCAATCCGTTCCCGCGAGATGCGATCCTCCGCATCGACATAGATTTCCGAGAGTCCCGTGGTAGAAAAAGAGCGGACAATATCCACTTCTTCAATCGAGTCGATCGCCTCTTCCAGTTTATCCGTAACCAGTTCCTCCACCTTGGAGGCTGGAGCCCCTGGCCACGAGGTGATCACCGCGCAGGTTCGCACGGTGTATTCGGGATCTTCACGACGAGGCATCGTCAGGAATGTGATGGTCCCCCAGATCATGGTCAACACGGTAAAGGTGACCACAATGGGCCGGTACCGCAGTGCAGATTCCGAGATGGTCATTACTTCCCCTCCCCGGACGAGACCACGCGAACGGGTTCGCCATCGGTGAGGTAATGGGCCCCGGACGCCACGACAAGAGCTCCAACACTCAAAGATTCCGGCTGCAAGGCTTCGACCCGAACCTGCGACCCAACAGTTGGTTCCTGAAGTCGGACGGTCACCTTACGGCAAACCGCGTTGTCGTCAGTGCCGTCGACGACATACAGGCTCCCCTGATTCGATTGTGGTTCCTCACGTACAATGACATCCATCGGTACGTACAGGCCGCGGGGAACTGGCGCTGGACTCAATTCGGCCTGGACGACATCCCCCGGACGCAATCGCCAACGTTCACGTATGTAATGCATGTGCCCCATTTGATCCAACCGGGCGAGCACCTGAGGCATATCAAGGCGGGCCCCATCCATCGACAGAAAGTCACTGACCAGCAAATCAGCGTCTGGATTGAGGTCACCCAAGTCGTCCAATTCTCGCAGGGTGACAACCGAGAGGAGCGAAATTCGCTTGTCCCCGGGAACAACGCGTACACGTTCCACTTCCAGCTGAGTCGGAATCTGCGACTCCGGATGCCCCTTCTGTACCCCCTTGACCCGCAAGACAAAGTACTCATCTCCATCTCGCATCAAGGCGGATTCCCGCGAATAGAAAGGGGGGCCGTCGTTGGCCGCTTCTGAAAACAACGGTGCTATGCTGCGAGTGCGGAGATCGCGTACTGGATCGAATTCGCTGGGCAGGCCCTCGGTTAACTTCGCATTCCGGATGAGCAATGTGACCAGAAAGGTGCGTGTGGTGGCATCAGCAACCGTCGCCTTTTCGTACACCATCGCGGGCACAGGTGTCTCTTCTCCCGGAGGGAACACGCGGACCAGATCGTTGTAGAGCAGGCGGGCATCGGTCTCGGCGGAGACCTGCACGTCCACCTGAATGGGGTCCATCATCTGTACCCGGAGAACCGGCTGCCCGGCCTGCACGACGCTCCCCACAGTCTCGTACACTGCGGAAACCTGCCCCTGAAACGGAGCCCGCAATTCGGTGTCGTCGAGATCTTCTTTCGCCTGCCGCACAGCTTCCAGTGCCTCATCGACCTGCGCGGCGTACGATGCCCGTTCGGCATCTTTCACGGCTGCAACTGCTTCGAGCTGCTGATATTCGGCCTGCGTGGTATCGAGGTTTGCCTGGGCTCGATCCAGGGCCTGCTGAGTGGCCGCATCCTGCGCCAGCAGGGTCTTGACGCGAGCAAACTCCTGCCGGGCCAGCTCCATGGCAGCCGCTGATGCCAGCAGCTGCTTGGGCATGACCTTGGTCACCTCCTGTTCCGCTGCCGCCAACCGGGCACGGGCCGTCTTCACGCTGGCCTCCGCGCTGGCCAGTCGCACCTGATAACGGGTGGGATTGACACGGGCCAGCAGCGTCCCCGAGTCTTCGACCACGTTATTCGTCGCTGGATCGAATTCAGGGCCAACCACATCCAGTCCGGGTTCAATGATCTGCTGGACTCGTCCGGAGACTTCCAGGCCGACATCCTGCGATTTCCACGCCGACACACTTCCGGCATAGCGGATCTCCGCAATCGGCTGGCTCTCCTGTAACTCGAACACATTGACGGCACGGGGCCGCACCGTCACTTTTTCTGGAGTTTTGCTCGACAGGCAGCCCACCATCAGCAATCCCAGCAACCCCAGACCGGGCCGCTTCACATAATCCGATATCATCTGCAGTCCCATCGTTCGATCATTCTGCACACCGATCGCATCTCGCGAGAACAAATTGTCCTCCAGATACGGCCTTGCGCACTGACACCCCATCCCCCCGGGTCAGGCCGCCCCAGGCATTCGCAGTGTGACAGAGATGAATGCGGTTTCCAAGCAGTTCACTTTCCCCTCAAGCCGCGAGACTTCACCCACCCCTCGTTGAGACTTAACCGCCCGCGCGAGTCCACCGGAACCACGCTGTTTACCAGACCGTAGTCATGAGCCGGTCGTGGGAATGTATCGATTGGCCAGCTCGGCGTAGTCCTCGCGGATGGGGCTGAAGACATCCAGGACGGTGGCAGGACCGTCGAAAGCAACGACCCGGTGAGGGACGTTCGGCGGGATCAGGAACATCGAGCCCGCTTCGACGATGCGGGTTTCATCTCCCAATTGAAACTGCAATCGGCCGGTCAGCAGCATGCCCCCCTGTTCGTGGGGATGGTGATGGAGCGGGATCTCGGCTCCGGCCTCCATTTCGAGATAGCTGAGCATCATGTTTTCACCAAAGGGAGTCCGCATGCGGCAGCCGGGAACGGGCTCTATGACGGGGCAGGACTCAAGATCGACAAACGGCATATCTGCTCCTGTGCTGTTAAGGCCAGGGGGCCACGGACACCTCCGGATCAGAGGTTGGCGGCTTCCCGGTTATCACGTGCTCTTTGAGAGGGTCCGATTGTAGCGATTGTGCCTTGGATTCACGTTTGAATGATCCCCTGAGGCCGCCTGACCGATGAATATCAAGCGCTCGACCCGGCCTGCCCGTGCGTGCGTGGGCCCGATGAATACAGTCAGCCTTCTGCGGGACGCCGGTTGATCGGGGAAATCCACGAATTGGTATTGAGAATTCGCGCAATGGCCCTCTCCCGACCGAGAGTGTCCACGGTACAATTCAGCGTAGACTGAGCAGGGTCGAGCGGTCGGGATGACAACTCACCAAACAGGCTGGCGCCGCTTTGGAGCCAGACCTCCCAGCCAGCGAACACACCATGCGAGGCATTTTCACAGTGGCAATGCGAGCCCGTCAAAAGCTGGGCAAATACCGGATCGAAAAGAAGCTCAGCTCGGGCGGATTTGCGACCGTGTATCAGGCCATGGACACGATCGAAGGGATCCGTGTGGCCTTGAAGATTCCGCATGCCGGTCCAATGACGACCGACGCCATGGCAGACTTTCGCCGTGAAGTGCGGGTTGCCGCGAAGCTGAACCATCCGAACATTCTGCTGCTCAAGGATGCATCGGTCATTGAAGATCAGCTGGTCATCACGTTCCCACTGGGCGAACGGTCTCTGGCCGACCGACTGCAGCGGCGGATGGCTCTTGCCACCGCACTCGATTTCGGAGGCCAGTTGCTGGAAGCACTCGCCTACGCCCATCAGCAACACATCATCCACTGCGATGTCAAACCGGAGAATATTGTCCTGTTCGCCGGTGACCAGTTGCGACTGACCGATTTTGGCATAGCCAAATTCGCACAAAAAACGATTCGCGGATCGGGAACGGGGACCGTGGGATACATGGCCCCGGAACAGGCGATGGGCAAACCTTCGCAGCGTTCCGATGTCTTCTCGGCCGGGCTGATTTTGTACCGCATGTTTTCGGGCGAATGGCCGGAGTGGCCGTATTCCTGGCCACCGCCGGGGTATCGCAACGTGCGTGCGAAGCTGTCACCCGAGTTCATACAATTCCTGAAACGTTCCATCGATCCGAACCCGCGAAACCGTTTCCGGGATGCGGAACACATGCGAAATGTTTACGTTCGATTGAAGAACCGTCAGCTGAATCAGATTGCACGACGCAAGCGAAACACCGCCTAGGGAAACAGGGAGTTGGCCGGTGTCGGTCCCAACCACATCAACAGACATGGCGCTGCCACTCGACGAGTTGGTGGAACGCGAGATCGTGGCTGAGTCTTCCGACGAACTTGCCGAGTCGACCGCATCTGACTCGACTCGGGAATCCGAATTGCCTGCTGTGCAGCGGTTTGTCATTGCCGGTGGCGAAGCGGTCGTGTTCTCGAATGCTTCGCCCGCCAAGGCCACAGGGAACGAGGACTCGTGGGGCATCTTCGAAATCGCCGACCGGTGCGGTCTACTGGCCGTTGCCGATGGGCTGGGTGGCCATCGCGGGGGTCGGAACGCCTCGCAACTGGTTGTTGATCAACTGGAAGACCGCGTCAAGCAGTTGCAGCAACCGCCACAGATTCCCATGCTGGCAGACGTTCCCGCCATGCAGTCGCAATCCGGCCGCCGTCCATCCTCGGGCGAATTGCAGGCGGCGGTGCTGAGCGCGATTGAAGTGACGAACGAAGAGTTGATTCGTCGAGGCAGCGGATCGGCCACAACGCTCGCTGCCGTGGAGATTCGAAATCGCAAAATCCGGACTTATCACATCGGCGATTCGGAAATCCTGATCGTCGGCCAGCGTGGGCGCATCAAGACGCAGACCGTCTCGCACTCGCCAGTGGGCTATGCTCTCAAGGCTGGCATTATCAACGAAGAAGAGGCCCTCTATCACGAAGAGCGGCACCTCGTCTCCAACGTGGTCGGCATTCCCGAAATGCGAATCGAGATGGGGCCACGTCTGGAACTCGCAGCCCGAGACACCGTACTGATTGCGTCTGACGGATTGTTCGACAACCTGTGGCAGCACGAAATTGTCGAAATCATCCGAAAAGGCAATCTGCAGCAGAGCGTTCGTCAGCTGGCCGAAATGGCCTCGCAACGCATGCAGCACATGGACCCGGCCCATCCGTCTAAACCCGATGACCTGACGATTCTGGCCTTCCGGCTGAGCGCCCCGCGACGAAAACGTCGCCCTCGCAATCTTGGTCAGATTGAGTCGACCGACAAACCGGCGGTCGAACCTCCGGCGTCAGACGACCTCGTTGTCAGCACTCTTCAGCTCGCCCCACATTTCAACCGGCAATTCCCGGTAACGAGTTCCTACCACCTGGAATCCCACTGATTCGTACAGGCCAACGGCGGCCCCGTTTCCAGCGGTGACTTCCAGGTACACGCGGCTGGTGCCCGCGCGACGAAAGCCCGACAGAGATTTCAGCAGCAGCGCTCGCCCGAGACCGAGACCACGGAATTCAGGCAGAATACCGATGTTCTGAATGGCCCCCTGCTGCGTATCGTTCACAATGCCTTGCACGACCCCGCACATCACCGGATCGCCAAAATCGTGAGCGGCAAACTGAACCATCCAGGTCGCCGCGGGCAGGAAGCCTCGATGTCGGCAGATCTCCGTCAGCAACTGGCGGCAGCCATCGTAGGTTCCCAAGCTTGGAAACAGGCGGCTGTCGAACTCGCGTTCAAAGGCCTGATGCTTAATCCTCGCATGATCTTCTAACTGCGAGTGAGCCCAGGGAATCCAGCGAAATCCTTCCGGAAGCTCGGGATGCGGCACATCACGGTGTCGAAAGTCGAGCACCATGCGATACCGCTTCAAGTACCGTGCCGTGGTATTCATCGGAAACCGGCTGGGAGCGTGGGAGGGAGTAAAGTTCCTTGTTCTTGAGAGTCTACCCGATCCACGGCAGAATGCAGCAGAAACTGCCGCATTCCCGGCCAGTTCGTCGCGATGCAGCCACAACTTCCGTTAAAATTGCTGAAGCGCTACCCCGTGGAGATGCCGGAATGTTGTTCCCCCGCTGCCGATTCGCCTGCCAGTTGTTGCTTCTCATCGCCCTCGTTCCTGCTGCAATCGCCCCAACAACAACCGGTCATGCCCAGGAATTGACCGGGGCCGCCTTCAGCAAGGCGCTGGAGCAGCCGATTTCCATCGTCCGTGGCGAAGTGGAGCTGCTGGAGATGCTCGAACGTCTGCAGGCGGAACAACAGGTGGCCATGCTGCTCGACCGCCGCATCGACCCGCAGACTCCGGTCATCGCGGAACTGCGTCGGCAACGGTTGGAAGCGGCGTTTGGACAACTCGCCTCGCAAGCAGGAGGTGGATTGAGCATCGTCTCCGATACCGTTTATGTCGGGCCGCTGGAGACAGTTCGCACAATGAGAACTTTAATCGAGCTGCGGCAGAACGAACTCCTCGACCAAAAGGATCTCGGCGCCCGGGCCTTCCAACTCACCGGAAGGCGACGCATCGCCTGGCCCGATCTCACCGAACCGAGCCGACTGGTCTCCGATATTGCCCGCCAGTATCAGCTGACAGTTTCCGGACTGGATCTGATTCCTCACGATCTGTGGCGAGGAGGGCACATCGCCCATGCAAACGCCGCCGAAGCCCTGCTGATTCTCCTGCTGCAATTTGATCTCTCCTTCGAATGGCTTCCCAACACCACCGGAATTCAGATCACCCCGGTTCCCGAGCAGGTCGCCCTCGCCCGGCTGCACACCCCCAAAGGAATGTCGCTCGAAGCAGCAGCAACACTCGCAAGCGACGCGTTCCCCACCGCACAGGTGAGCCGCGAAGGTACGAAACTGCTGGTCTCGGCCACATTGGAAGAGCACGAAGCCCTCGCAATTCTCCTGGGAGAAAAAGCGGCTCCCGGCCAACTCCCCCGACGAGGCCCCGTGAACCTGGCCCGCCAACGCTTCTCACTCAGGCTGGAACAACAACCCGCCAGCCAACTCATCGCCGCGCTGCAACGTGATGGGGTTACGATTGAGTACGACACCGAAGCCCTCACCCAAGCGGGCATCAACCTCGATCAACGCATCAGCATCGAGCTTCAACAGGCCACCATCCAACAACTGATGCACGCGATCTGCGAGCCCCTGAGGATGACATACAAGATTGTCGGGAATCACGTCGTGCTGACGGCGAGCGAGAAGTGAGGGGACATTCAAAGCATTGAGTAGTCAGGTCCGATTTTTCCAAACGAGCCATGACGGAACCACCCAGCGGTGTCCGGTGGAACCGGACCTACGGGACTGCCAGCCGCGTTGATCACAAGATAGTTGGTACTCGTTTGGAGATTCAGCTAAGGGAACAAGTGAAATCTTATGCGTTTAGTGACCATATCGTAATAACGACGGCACCGCCCAAAACGCCAATAAGTAGGGACGCACCAATTGCCAAACTGACGGAGTTCGGAGTCACCCGGTTTTCTTTGTCCCTTGCTCGAGTAAGGGTAAAGCACAACAAAAGCAAGAAAAATGGCCCAAAAATGACTACAACTAGTTGCAAAACGTCCTGAGGACGATGAGCAGGCAGCCGAGGTGGAGGAAGCCTTCGAATAGCTCGGG
>JAGQPW010000176.1 GCA_020426515.1 Planctomycetaceae bacterium
TCCACTTGTTCAAGGATCCCCGCGTGGCCAAACCAGGTGCCATCGCTTTTCTGCATCCAGTACTGGACAAGGTCACCGGGCTTGGCATCTTTAGGTTCAATTGGTTCGCCCCGCTGAATGGAGATCAGGGCTGTTTGAATTCCCTTGATTCGCTCATCCTCGGACGCAATCAGGCTCGGCAGATTCGCAATCTCTTCCGCACCGAGATCGGAAATGAGGATCCGTTGTCTGGTTTTCGAGTCAACGGTTTGCGACAGAGCCACCTCTGACACGGCCAGCACAAATTGGACACAATCAATCTGCTTGTCGGCCGTCGCACTGCCGTATGTCCAGTCAGCATACTTCTCGGCTGCAATGGCTTTCGCGGTCAAGAGGACGCCTTGGGCGCAACAGAAACTTGGGAACGTCAGAATCAGCACTGCAACGAACAGACCATTTCGTCGAAACATGGAAAACTTACCTCGAGTTCGCGTAAGTCTTCACCGCCACTGACGGCGAGATGACCGACTATGCTTTAAAATTCACTGTTGTATCAGGACGGAGATTTCCCTCCCGATCAGACATCATCATCAGCCTTTTTCAGTTGCTTCTGACGATCTCGAATCCTCCGGTCCCAAACCAGTCCGATTCCTCCGACTATCGCCGTGAAACACATCGTTACAATCCCGACTGTACCGAGGACGGTATCGGCGGTTGAATCACCTTGACTCGCAAAAATGGCCGACGCAAAACCTACCAGTATTCCAATAAACAAACTGGTGATTGCGGTGGCCGTTGCGATACTCAGCGTGCCGCGACCGAACTGACGCCAAACGTCAAGCAAGACAAAGTCTGATGGCGTGGTGTCCTTACGCTGGATATAGGCACTTCTCATGAAATACGTCATGACAAACGCAGCCACCACTGTTCTTAGGATCTCTGCGACTGCGGAACTTCCATCCGCCGACTTGACCGTGAATTCAACAAGACTACCAGCGCCGAACCCGAGTGCGAAGCTGAAAACAGTCACAAGCCATCCCGGTAGAAAACCACTTAAACGTGGCACATATTTCTTAATAAATCGTTCGGGAGCTAAACAAACAGTAACGGCGGCAATCCATGCAGGCCAGCCAGCATGGGCACCGACTTCGGCTAACCAGCCTTCACTCCCTCCAAAGGAGAACAATACACAGATGGCGGCCGACGAAATGAAATACGCGGCCAGGAGGAGCATTCGGTCTCTGAGTGAAAGCGAATTCCAAGGCGGCCGCAAATCGGACGATGAAGTCATTGTGAAGCCCTTCTGTTCAAGACCTGGTTCTGAAATGTCGCTGGGGGACAGACAGTCGCTACTGCTTTGTGTGATTCAAACCCACTGAAGTGTTGCAGCAATGAGATGCGTGGAGTACACCGGCAATCCTTCGAACAGGAATCGGCAGATCATTCGACAACTGTTTTCCAAGCCCCGAAGGCTCGCCACGGCGGGAAAACCACATTCGAAGCCCTCTCTGTAGCCAACAGAACTGCCCAATGCCCAATCAGCCCCATCCCGCCCGTCTATCGTCGCTCGATGAGCGAGGCGTCAACACTGACAAAAAGTAGAATGTGCGTAATTGGCAAAAGCAACCCCAGCCTCCCACGAAAATCGAGAATGGTTCGACTGGCGAACTTGCTGATGGAATCTGGGCACTCGACCACACAGGTCGAGCAGTGCCCTGCGTCCGTTGGTAGCCCAGACGACACCCAACACATGGAATGAACCTGTGTGGGCCGTCTTCCGAATCCGCGAATCTCCGCAGTTGAAACATGGTTTCTCCCCAGGTACAGATTTGCATGTTCGACGGCCTGGAAAAGATGTGCTGCTATGGTCGTGACCCCTCAAGTCGTTCAACTGTTTTCATGACTTCACGTGAAGATTCCTGATGAATTTGTGAACACCGCTCGGAGAACCTCGGGCCACACATCCGGAGAATTGCAGCGAAAAACCTGCACCGCGCTCTCGCGTGCCCCGGCATAAGGCAGTGTGGGTCCGAAGTAGTTGATGGCAACTTCAACACTCGATGTGGCGGCCGCGTCGTCAATGTCACCCAACTCATAGGCCACCGGGGCGAAGATCCGGATGTTAGTGTTTACCCGAGCGTTGATTGCGCCGGCTGCCATTTCAACGCGACAGCGATGGCGCGTCGTGCAAGTGGGGCAATTGGAATTCTGCAGCCGCTCAAAAACCGACTCGTCCTTGAACGACAGGTAGCCGTGGTCGGTATCAGTGAACACCAGCAGGATGTGGCGACCGTGAAATGGTGTCATTCCCAGTTCGGCAGGGCTTTGAGAGATGGCTCGAATGAATGCTCCCAGCCGAAATCCCCCCTGCCCAATGCAACGGACGGACGGAAGGAAGCGAGACACGGGCTGTGGAACCTCATAGAGTTGGCACAGGCGAGAACCTCCATCCACTGCCCCGTATGCCGCCAGTTCAACGCCCAGTGCTTCCAGGTGACGCGCCATCCAGGTCGCGGCCTGAGTGGCTCGGGAAATGGGGGTCTCCCCGCCCAGGCAGTACCGGGGCGCTTCCATTGAGATCGACAGGTCGATCAACAGCGTGACCTTGATTGGAACTCGTTCCGAAATCGAGTCGAAGTTGATTGGCGGTGGGAGGTAGCCGAGTTGAAGATACGGGATGATCGAAGGCAGCCGCTCGGTTTCCAGATGCTGTCCATCGTGGTGCCATCGTCGTCGACCACCTGATAAGGAAGTCCGGCGATCCAATGGCAGGGGTGGAAAGGCCGCCATCAATTGTGTTTGGGGTGAGGCGATTGGGGTTGGAGTCAGCCGATGCAGGGATACATGGGTCGTGTGCTCTTGCGATTCGACTCCATTCCATTCCGGGAGCCAGACACCCGGGTGAGTGACCTCGTAGTTTGAGTTGCCTCCAGCGTCCTCACTTTCATAGACACTTGGGTCATCACTTTTTTTGGACAGTTCGAGTCGTAGGGCGATCTCTTCGGCGTCAAGAACGGGCCGAAACGCCCCCAATTCAAACGATTGAAGATTCTCGCTCAACTCGTTCTCCAGTAGCGAGTAAATCCTGATCGTCGCGGCAATGCTGTCATAAACACTGCGCCGTGGTAGATCACGCAGTCGAGTGAGAATCTTTTGGGCCTTGCCGAACACTTCGGCTTGTTCGCGACGCATCTCGACACGCAGCACCCGCTCTGCTGCATACATGCCAATGGCATTAATCAATGACTGAATAGGCGATGTTCCCTTTGCCGTAGGGCAAACCTCGTCAGCGTACATCACCTGAATGATTCGGTGGATATGCCACAGGCCGGGCCAGCGACGGGCGATCGTCGACTCGATGCGACCATCTTCGATCGCATTGAACAACCACTGGGCAAGCTGCGGATTAGGGAAGTGAAGCCAGAGCGTGGCCAAATCCGGTTTGGTGCGGATGTCAACAGCCTCCAGCCGAATCCCTTCCTGCCGCAGTTTGTCGAGAATTGTGCTGCTGACGCACTCCAAGCCTCGTGACTGCAGATTCCTACGCCGCGGTCGGAGTTTGCGAAAAATCAGCTTCCCCCGCTTCGACTTGAAATTGAAGTTCCAGCTCCCAAGCGCCAGATGCAGAAATTCATGGAGCGTCAGGTAGTAGGCGAGAAACACCGCATTCAGTTCACGAGCTGAAGCGTGTCCGGCGCTTGCGTCGGCGCTCGGGACGAGATGGGCCCCCGCAACCGCCAAATAGGGAGGAAGGTGGATCGCGTGACCATCACAGTAGGCCCTGATTTCACTTCGAGCAGCCGAATCAGCCGTGCAGGTCTTGTCCTTCGGGTCGAACGCATCAAAGCGAACCGGAACAGCGGGATGCCCAGTGACCCTCGAAAGGTACTGGACAAACCGCGTAATCTCCTCGGCCATGCTTGTGGCCCTCGCCGCGTTGTTTCGTCGAGACTCAAACCTCAACTCCGCTTGTCGGCGGACGACCGCGAATGCATTCGCCCATGCACGGGATGGACGATTGAGTGCTGCAAGCAATTCGCTGAGCGTTTTCTCATCTCGGTCCTTGGAGAGAATCCTTGACACGAACCGCAAGCAACTTCGAACCTCTTGAAATGGAAGCGGCTCCTCTTCACACGACAGTGTTGCCAACATGTTCGCCAAGAGCCGCTCGATCAAGCGATCGGAAGTTTTACGCCGCCGCAAGAGCTGAAGGATCCAGGAAGGCAAGGCCTGACGAAATTCACTGCAAACCGGCGGAGTGTTGGCAACGACGTAATTCACGATCTGTTGAGATCGTTTTTTCAGAAGTCGTCTGCGAAATTGACGGAGTTTGGAATGGACCGACATGTTCAGCTCCAGGTCTCGTCACCATCGACGATGACAACGGCGTCTTCAACGGGATCTGAGTGCCAAAGCTCATCAAGTCCCAGGCCTTCCGCCCTGATCATGTTCAGCAAAGAATCTCGGTGCGCCAGACCGCTCCCGGCAATCGATGACAGGACGCAATCAACCGCAGCCACGTGACGGGGAACGCCCAGACTGACCGCCTTCGCTGCCGTTTCGAGTTGACGCGTACTTGCCCCGCCCAATGGGTCCGCTTTGCGCAGAACGCTCGCGAAACGGATCAGGTAATCGACGTCCTCAGTGGCGAGTTCAAACCGCTCCAGCAGCAATTCGGCCTCGGAGGCCGAGTCGATGCGATCAACATAGATATAGACCATTCGGTCCCTGAATTCGCGGAGCAGCGGGTCGTATCCGCTCGGCGATTGATTGCAACTGGCGATAAACCGAAAATCGGGATGCACGCGAATCTCGCGATTCTCACTGGTGAGGAAGACACGCTTGCGAAAGTCGAGCAAGGCATGCAGCACCAGGAGGCAGTCCCGATCAAATGCCGCCAGTTCATCGGCGTAGAGTACCAGCCCGCGCTGGACAGCCTCCACAACCGGACCATCCATCCAGCTGATGGACAGATCTTCATTTTGGCGGAGCCCACCGAGCAAGTGCCCTTTGTCTGATTGGCCACCGATGACGGTACGAACGCGGTCTTCGCCACCCGCCAACTGGTGAACAAGTGTCGTCTTGCCAATTCCGGGAGGGCCGACCAGACAAAGATGCATGCCGGAATTGAAGTAGATTTCGGCCCGACTGACGATCCCTTGGGGGTCCACGAATGGCCTCGGGGCATCGGAAATCTGGGACGCTTTGTTTCGCGGCATACGGACACCCTTTCTCGTGACGGATCCACTCCACTGCGTTGCACAGTTGGACGCTCACGGAAAACAATCGCAGAAGTCCGCCAATTGGCAAACGGAATGTCAATTGGCGCCAATTGAACCAATTTGGCGATTTGGGCATACTCCTTGCTTGAGCTGAGGAGTTGAGATGCCCTCGGCCTTGGGCTGGCGTAGACCGTGCGCTAACGACTGTCGGCGTTTCACCATCAGAGAACCTGAGAGGCATTGTGGCGGCCAACAAATCGAACACTCGGGATAAAGAAAAATTCCAGCTGTGTGGACACAAGGTGCTCGCAGCGATGCAGCGAAAGCAGTTTGATGAAGCAACCCTGGCTCGAAAGGCAGGAGTTTCTGTCCAGACGATCAGGAACTACCTCAAGAAGTCGTGGCCGGCTAGCTCCCGGTCGCTTGAGCGCGTATGCGCCGTCCTGCAGCTCGACCCTGACCAACTGCGAACGAATGCCCCGACGTCTTCAGAACCACACGACTTGACGCCAGACTCCGACTCCTCAACGTGTCCGGGAAACTCTTTCATTAAGATTGATGGCGTTTGGACGGCTGAAAGTCAGGATTTGGAGGTTCCTGACTACCTGATGTATCACGACCAGCCGCAACCTTGGAGAGGCACGTTCGTAATCAAACAAGACCGCCATCGGTTTTCGGTCTCCGGAAAAGATCGGGATGGAGATGCCATCCAGATGACTGGTGAGCAGTTTGAATCAGGAAACTGGCTGCGTCTCACTTATGAAGTTCGCAATCTCGAAAAGCACCAGTACGGCTCTGCCCTGCTGGAATGCAAAATTGACGGAATGAAATACGAGGGTATCTTTCTCGGCCGGAACAGGAACAAAAGTCAAATCGGCATGGTTCTGGCCAAGGTGACCATTGTGAAAGTGATCGAATGACCAAGCTGGGCACGTAATTGACGATGACAGGATTGCAAGTCACGGTCTTGATCTGCGAACCATCCTGCCACATGTGGGTACAAGCCGTTCTCGGCGACCGTTGTAGGCCGCAAGTTGCCCCCCATCAGCCCTCCTGATACAACCTTTTCAGGGCTTGCCACATCGGGCTGGCAAGGGCTTTGGCTACAGATGATTCAAAGGGTTGCTTTCATGAATCGCACGCTCATGTTCTGCTCACTGGGGACTGTTCTGGCTGTTGCTTCGCTGGGCTTTGCGGCAGAGCCAGCTGTATCGGCAGATGAGACGACCATTCGTCAGGTTCTGACGGACCGTAACGACGCTTGGGGACGTGAAGACGTGGCGGCACTGACAGCGGGATTCACTGCTGATGCTGACTACATCAACTCCACAGGAAAGTATCTGTCAGGGCGAGAGAACCTGAAAACGATGTATGAGTCCTTGTTCGCATCGGGCAAGTTCAAGGACGCCAAGATTGATCAGGCAGTCACCCGCGTGCGTCTGGTCACTCCAAATACCGCACTGGTCGATGCGACATGGTCTTACACCTTGGCTGGCCCGGACGCGACATCCAAATCAGGATCGTCGTTCCTGGTGATGCACAAGGTGGATGGAAAGTGGCAAATCTCAGCCCTTCGCGTCGCCGCTACTTCCGCCAATGAGTAGTACCGGTCAATAACAACTCTTCTCGGATCGATGACCGTGGCCTCCCGTTCACGGTTGCGATCCGGCCATGCAACGCCGATCCTCAACTTGCTCATGGATAGTGAGTCATCTCTGACATCGCCGCTGCTTCCAGCAGACCTGGAAACGCCCACGTTTTCGCGATTGTTTGCACTGAATCACGATCAGCCACGGCGGTCCAATGTCCTGCGAGTCACCCCGGAACAGTTTGACGAAGCGATCACGGAGGGCTACCCGGTCATCCTTCGCGACCCAGTTGCCCCCCCCCTACCTAAACTGGGAGCAACTCGCGGAAGTGCTGCTGGCCACAGCCGGAGAATCCACGGTCCAGGTTCGCAGGTCCACGTATGGCTCCGCTGCCGACTACTTGACCAACCGGCAGTACGAAGAAATCCCGTTGTCAGCTTACCTGAACGAACTTTGTGATCCCGACGGGGAGCACCAAACCATGAGGTATGCTGGAAACGTCAGCCTTCCGGTCCCGCTCGCCTCGCGACTGGATATGACTGAATTTCCGTTGTGCCGATTGTCGAGCGAGCAGTGGGAGCCACCCGCATATTGGATTGGCCCTACTGGATCTCTAACACCGCTCCACAAGGATTCCACGCCGAACCTGGCGTACCAAATCTTCGGAACCAAACGCTGGGTCGTCTTTCCTGTTCGTGACATCCCGTTCCTTCGAATGTCACGCCCCAATCCATCCGAAGAAATGGACTTCGCTGTCAGCGAGATTGCTCCATCGGAGTTCAAGGAACTGACTGCGGCCCGGTTCCATCCCGCAGTCCCCCTTGAGTTCATGCTAGAAGCTGGCGATGTGCTGTATTTACCCGCCGGGTGGGCTCATTTCGTGGAGAACAGAACGACCAGCGTCATGGTCAATCGCTGGATGTCACGGGCTGCTTTTCGAAAACTGATTCCGCTGGTCTAGAACAGAGTTGGATGATGGACGACAGGTCAGTGAGAATTGTCATTGCCGACACGGACGCCTTGCGAGAGTCCGCGTTCAGGTTGCGTTACGACGTCTTCTTCCTGGAAAACGGCGATGACCGACATGCAGACCACACAAAGAAACAGTGGATCGATGAAGATGACATCGCCAATTCCCACATTGTTGTCGCGTTGAATGAACACGAAGCCGCCGTCGGCACTTCACGAGTGACGTTTCTGCGAGACCATGAGTTCATTGCCAGCGAACTTTATGCGTTCGATCGCCTTGCAGGGGTACTCAACATGGCAACGAGCCAGCTGACTGAGAATATCTGGCGTTGGGACAGGGGGGGGTATTGGCGGCGTATAGGCAACTTGGTGTCCTCGCGAAAATGGAACGTTTTGTTTGCGGGCTCGCGAAAGACGCTGGCTGTTTAGTGGGCGTGGGGCGAGTTGGAGTGCACAATCCTGCTGCCCATAAGGCATTCCATCGTCTCGGCTGGAGGGACTATCCTGTTGTTGCGAATTACCAAGGATTCACGGCGCAGCACATCTACAAGGATCTCGGAGTGTCATCCGGCAGTCAGGGGCATCTGGGACACTCCAATTCGAAATGAACTTCAAGAGCAACCTCATGAATTGGGCCAACTGCGGAATTCGAGGTTTTGGAACATACGTTCCGCTCGGACGAATCTCCACGGCAACACTCAGTAGGCCTTGGGCCAATGGTGAACCTCAACCTGGCCACAAGTCCGTTGCCTCCCACGACGAGGATGCGACAACACTGGGCATTGAAGCGGCTCGACGAGCACTTCAATCAGCACGGGTGCAGCCCGATCAGGTTGATGCTGTCTGGGTCGGGTCGGAATCCAAACCGTACGCCGTCAAAACGATTGCCGCCACAATCGCAGCGGCCGTCGGAACTCCGCCATGGATCTCGGCCGCTGATCTGGAATTTGCTTGTCGTGCGGCGACGGAAGCACTGCTTGGTTCCACAGCACAGGTTGCTTCAGGCCACCTGAAATGCCCCTTAGTCGTTG
>JAGQPW010000177.1 GCA_020426515.1 Planctomycetaceae bacterium
AACCTGCCTCAGGCCCACACCTTGATCCGGGCGTTCAATGCACTGGTGCGGATTGCCGCTCCGGGATTGCTGTTCAAGTCTGAAGCGATCGTGCACCCTGATGACGTCGTGCGGTACGTCAGCGAAGAAGAATGCCAGCTCTCCTACAACCCCACACTGATGGCGCTGCTGTGGGAATCGCTGGCGACACGCGAAGTGAAACTGCTGACGCAATCATTGAGTCATCGCCACCAGCTTCCTCAGGGGACAGCCTGGGTCAACTACCTTCGCTGCCACGACGACATCGGCTGGACCTTCGACGATGCCGATGCCGCGGCCATTGGCATCAACGCCTACAATCACCGGCAGTTTCTCAACGATTTCTACACCGGTCAGTACCCCGGCTCGTTCGCGCGAGGCGTTCCGTTTCAGCACAACACCGTCACGGGCGACATGCGGATTTCCGGCACCATGGCATCGCTGGCCGGACTGGAACACGCCATTGAACACAATGACGACCGGCTTAAGGAACAGGCGGTTCGTCGCATTCTGCTGCTGTACGGTGTGACACTCAGCATCGGCGGAATTCCGCTGTTGTATCTGGGCGAAGAGTGGGGACAACTCAACGACTACGACTTCGTTAAGGACCCGGCCAAGGCTGGCGACACCCGCTGGATTCATCGACCAAAAATGAAGTGGGAGTACCTGCAGGAACTCAACGGCGGCCTGAAGACTGCCGAAGGCTCCATTCGCACGCACATCTTCCGATCGATCCAGAAGCTCATTCAACTGCGACAGGATCTCCCGGCCCTGGCCGGTCAGAAGATGGAACTGGTTCCCACTGGCAATCCGCACATTCTCGCATTCGCCCGCATCCACGAAGGCTACCGAATGATCGTGGTGGCAAACTTCTCCGAAGATCCGCAGTCGTTCCCCGGAAACATGCTGCGCACCACTGGATTGGGCCGTTTCTTTCAGGATGTAATCACTGATCAGACCCGATCCACTTCGGATGATGTGCACCTGGAGGGTTATCAACTGCTGTGGCTGGAGCGCACCTGATGACGCGTGGGATTCTCGCGACCGATCTCGACGGGACACTCATTCCGCTGGACCGGAATGCTCAGCAGGTGGCTGACCTGCAGCAACTCGGACAGTTGCTCAAACAACACGAGGTCACGTTGTCCTATGTCACCGGGCGACATCTCGCGTCGGTTCAACAGGTCCGCAAGGACGAGCGGCTTCCGGCTCCGGACTGGATGATTTGCGATGTAGGGACATCGCTCTACTCCTGCCAGGGGAATTCTTCGCCGATACTTGTTCCGGAGTACTCCGAGCATCTCGCCGCACTGACGACCGACATGCCTCGCGAAGATTTGCGGCGACTGCTGGGGTCCCTGAATGGGCTGCGGCTGCAAGAGGCGGAAAAGCAGGGCCCCTTTAAGCTCAGTTATTACGCCCAGGCCAACGACCTGGACCATCTGGTTCCCGAAATCGAGGATCTGCTCATCCGGGAAAGTGCCCCGTATTCATTGATCCACAGTGTAGATCCGTTCAATAACGATGGCCTGCTGGACCTGCTGCCACGAGGCGTCTCCAAGTCGTACGCACTCGACTGGTGGACAAAATTTCTCGACACCGCACCAGAGCAAATTCTGTTTGCCGGGGATTCCGGAAACGATCTGGCCCCCTTGACCTCCGGTTTTCGCGGCATTCTGGTGGGAAATGCCGATCGTCGGCTCGCAGCTGAGGTCGCCGCAGCCCATCAACGGGCCGGGTGGACCGACCGCCTGTTTCTGGCCACGCAGGCGGCGAGCAGTGGGGTTCTTGAGGGATGCCACGCATTTGGCCTGTTTGATGCCACAAAATCGTGAACCGTTTGAGTCGCTCAAACGCGGACGTCGAATCAGTTTCCATTGACGGAATCCCTGCTTCCGGCACCATTTGCGGGAAATTTGACAGGTTGGTGACTCGGGGATGCCTCGGTGCCAGCCCGCTGCTAGAATTGCGACCTTGTCAGGTGTCCCGCCGAAGGTACGCGCAGCGAATTTGTGGCTGCCGGTTGGATCGAACGATCGAGTCCATCCCGCGACTTCAGGAGCATCTGACTTCAGTTCGCACAGGACGACTGGTTGAGGCCGTCCGTCCTGCGAACCAACGGACAGGGAATCAGGTTCACCAGAATACAAGCATTTGGATCATCGATGTCGGTAGAGCAAGCTCAGGCGATCGAAGGGGCGATTCAGGGGATTGATCCTCAGGAACTCGCAGAATGGTATGAGTCTCTGGAAGATGTGCTCCATCGCTACGGCCCCGAGAAAACCCAGCAACTGCTGGTTCAACTGCGTGAACGGGCCTATCACCGTGGCGTGATGCTGCCGTTTGTGGCAACCACCCCCTACAAGAATTCATTGCCACTGGAAGACCAGCCTCGCTATCCGGGCAATCTCGAGATCGAGCGCCGCATCAAGTCGATCATCCGCTGGAATGCGATGGCCATGGTGGTCCGGGCCAACAAGAAGACTGATGGTGCCGGCGCTGTTGGGGGTCACATTTCCACTTTTGCGTCATCGGCCACACTGTACGAGGTCGGTTACAACCACTTCTTCCATGCCCGAACCGAAGATCACACCGGCGACATGGTGTACTTCCAGGGACATGCTTCGCCCGGAATGTATTCCCGTGCCTTCCTCGAAGGCCGCCTCGATGAATCGCACCTGGAACACTTTCGTCAGGAAGCCGTCCGTGGACAGGGACTCTCGTCCTACCCGCACCCGTGGCTGATGGAAGATTTCTGGCAGTTCCCGACGGTCTCCATGGGACTCGGGCCGATTTGCTCCATCTACCACGCCCGGTTCCTGCGTTACCTGCAGCACCGCGACATCCTCGATACGTCCAAGTCAAAGGTCTGGTCCTTCCTCGGCGATGGCGAAATTGATGAGCCCGAATCACTCGGGGCCATCACCCTCGCATCCCGAGAAAATCTCGACAACCTTGTCTGGGTGGTGAACTGCAACCTGCAGCGTCTCGATGGTCCGGTGCGTGGCAACGGCAAGATTATTCAGGAACTGGAAGGGGCCTTCCGCGGCGCAGGCTGGAACTGCATCAAGGTGGTCTGGGGCGGTGACTGGGATTCCATCTTCGCCCGCGACTACAACGGCGCGCTCGTCAAGCGGATGGGCGAAATCGTGGATGGCCAGTACCAGAAGTACAGCGTCTCTCCCGGCAGCTACATCCGCGAGCACTTCTTCAATACTCCGGAACTCAAGGAACTGGTCGATCACCTCTCCGACGAGCGACTCGAAAAGCTGCGTCGTGGCGGACACGACCCCGAAAAGGTATTCGCAGCCTTCGAAGCAGCCCGCAATCACAAGGGGGCTCCGACCGTGATTCTCGCCAAGACCATCAAGGGATATGGACTCGGCGAAGCGGGCGAAGGCAAGAACGTGGCCCACAACACCAAGAAGATGAACAACGAGGAACTGCATCAGTTCCGCAAACGGTTCGACATCCCCATCAAGGCCGAAGATGTCGACAAGATGCCATTCTACCGCCCCGCGCCCGACAGCGAGGAGATGACCTACCTGAAGGCACGTCGCGAGGAACTGGGTGGGTATGTTCCCGCCCGTAAACCGACCGATGAGAAACTCACGATTCCCGGACTGGACGACAAAGCATTTTCGCGTCCGCTTGGCGGCACCGGCGAAGGCAAGACGACTTCCACCACACAGGCCTACGGCACCATGCTGATGGGGCTGATGCGCGACAAGTCGATCGGTAAGCGCATCGTGCCGATCATCCCCGACGAAGCCCGAACCTTCGGGATGGAAGCCTTCTTCAGCAGCTACGGCATCTACTCCAGCAAGGGGCAGCAGTACGAACCGGTCGACCGCGTGGCCGGCTCGCCGGTGTACTACAAGGAAGCCAAAGACGGCCAGGTGCTGGAAGAAGGGATCAACGAAGCGGGCGCCATGAGCTCCTTCGTGGCTGCCGGGACGGCGTATTCCAATCTCGGCATCAACATGATTCCGTTCTACGTTTACTACTCGATGTTCGGTTTCCAGCGGGTGGGGGATCTCATCTGGCTGGCCGCTGACTCCCGCTGCAAAGGCTTCCTCGTTGGTGGAACCAGCGGTCGGACCACGCTCAACGGTGAAGGCCTGCAACACGAAGATGGCCACAGCCAGCTGATCGCCACCACGGTTCCCAATCTGATCGCATACGACCCTGCCTACGGCTACGAACTGGCTGTTATTGTGCAGGATGGCCTGAAGCGGATGTATGCTGATGGCGAGAACATCTTCTACTACTTGTCGGTCTACAACGAAGACTACGAAATGCCCGGCATGCCGACGCAGGACGGCGTCGCCAACGGCATCCTCAAGGGGATGTACAAGCTCAAGAGCACCGACAGCGGGAAAGGTCAGTCGGTTCGGCCACAGCTGTTCGGTTCGGGAACCATTCTCAACTGCGTGCTGAATGCTCAGACACTGCTGCAGGAGAAGTACGGCATCGGCTGCGATGTCTGGAGCGTCACCAGCTATAGCGAACTGTGCCGCGAGGCAATGGAAGTCACTCGCTGGAATCGCCTGCACCCGACGGATTCTCCCCAGGTCAGTTATCTCGAACAAACTCTGTCCGGCATCAACGGTCCATTCATCGCCGCAAGCGACAACGTCCGCCTTGTTCCCGACCAGATTCGCCAGTGGGTTCCCGGCGATTATGTGGTTCTCGGAACCGATGGATTCGGTCGCAGCGATACCCGTCCGGTCCTGCGTCGGCACTTTGAAATCGATGCCCAGTGTACCGCCTATGCGGCTCTGGAAGCTCTTTCCCGTCAGGGAGGCTTCGATCGTGCCAAACTGCCCGAAGTTCTGCAGGACCTCGGCATCGACCCGAACAAGATTGCCCCACGGACGGCGTAATTCGGTCAAGTGAATTTGCTCAGCAATTGGGGCAGGGACCAGTTGGGTTCCTGCCCCAGTTTCGTTTCCGGGGCCATTGCGAAACGCAGCATCGTTACAGGCTCCGCAGAAACGTCGTCAGCGCCTTCAGGTCCTCCGGGCTCAGTGATTCGTCCAGTTGATGTCCTTCCACTTCGAACACCGCTTCCAAGTTGGGTGCGCGCAAGTCGTGGAGGTAGCCGAACCGTTGGCCCACACCGCGCAGGCTGGGCGGGTTGAATTTCTTCTGGCCGTGTTCGTCTTCTGTGCCGACCTCGTAGGTCAGGTCGGACGTGTATGTCAGCGGGGGAATGTGGCAGCGCTGGCAGCCTCGTCGGGTGAAAATACGTCGACCTTGCTCAATCAGTTCGTGTTGAGCGTCATCCACGAGCGGTGGAGGCGGGTCCAGTGTGTGCAGATAGGCGACGAGATCCATTGCGTCTCGTGCGGAAATGATCGGGCTGTGAACAGTGCTTTCCAGTGACTTCAGCACCTGCCCGTGCAGCGTCTGCATGCTGCCGTTCCAGGCCCACGGATTGGCATCGCGACCTCCCAGCAATGAGAGCACGCTCTTGGGGGCACCAGAATCGCCATCACCAAACGTATCGGCCAGACGCCCATTGGTATGCCCATCGCCATGACAGCTGTGGCAACTCATCCAGCCAAACTGCGATCGTTCTCCGTTGAAGAACAACGCCTCGCCACGCTCTCGCGGGCCGGTCGTGCCGCCAAGTTCCAAAGAGATAATGCTCATCGTCTCCAGCGATGCGGCATCGACCACGCGTAGCGCAGGTTCAAACGACTCCAGCAGGAACAACCGCCGCCCGTCTCCATCGGCGAAGAGTTGAGTCGGATGATGCCCGACGTCAATCCGTGACTGCACCTGCAGCGAGGACGACAGCGCCAGCAACTGCTGTACGCCAGCCGCGGCGACAAACACCCGATCGGCTCCGACGGCAACCCCGGTCGGATCAGCCGCCCCATGGGAAGGGACACCGAGTTCAGTTCGATGCTGATAGTGCAGTGGGGATGACTGGCCCGGAGCAACACGGATTTCGGCCAGCAGATTTTCGATGACCAGGCCGGCAGCGATGTTTTCGGCTGTGGTGGGTTCCGCATGCAATTGCTGACACGTGAGCAGCAGCGACTCTCCCTGCCAGGTCAATCCGCGAATGTTGTGGACTCCCAGGTCGATGTCGCCCAGAACCCGGCGCGAGACTGCATCCAGTAGCAGCACATGTCCCTGGAAGGCATCGGCAACCATCACAAGCGGTTGCTGCGGATGGGCGAGCAATTCTCCCGGCAGGAAGGGGAGGGGTAATGTCCGAACCTCGGCTTGATGTCCGCTGGCGGTCAGTTCGAATGTCGACAATATCGACAACGCATGCGTCCAGCAGTGAGCAATGACCAACCAGCGCCCATCAGCCGTCAAGCTGAGCCGGTACGGCTCGCGCGGCAGGGGGAGTTCGCTCAACAGTTCAGGAACCGCTTGCGAACAGTCCACCACACGCAGGACAGCCGGATCACGATCGCAAATGGCCAGCTGTCCACTCGGCAGCAAAGCCAAATCAAGTGGCTGTCCGGGGAGTTGCCAATGTGTCCGTTGCCAGCCATCGGATGCTGGCTCTTCAGTCAGGATCGTCAGTACGGCATTGCGTGCATCAAGCAGGAACAGCCGTGCTGTGGACTCGTCGCGAACCATCCGCCCCGGCCGATGAACGACAGGAGCATCAATCGAAAGCTGACGCAACGGTTCGGCAAACGCAGTCGCAGTTCCCAGCAGCAGCCAAAGAGCAGCCAGAACGGGAAACGGCGACCGGTACATCGGGACCTCGGGCGGAATCAGTCTGAAGGCAACCGACTATTTTTCCTCGGCAGCAGATGCTTCATTGGCCTTGCCCACGCGGCCATACATCTGTCCGCCCACTTTGCCATGCTGCCAGGTGCCCGCATAGCGGCCATCGTAGAACAGCACCCGAGCCGAAAATCCTTCCCCCAGCAGCGGGATGGTCAGGTTGGTCACCTGCAGCATTGGGGTATCACCAGCCCAGTAAACCTGCACTGGAACCGGGACGGCGACATCGTGCTGGCCGTACTTGATCTGCGAGGTGATGATCCAATTTGCGCCGTCCACTTTGGTGACGCCTCGAATGGTGTACTGCTCGGACTTCGGAGCTTTGTCGAGCTTCCCGTCCATCGTGAACAACCCGTCGAGCACAGAATTCGAAAGCAGGTCGGCAAAGGCCTGTTCCTGTTCGCTTAGCTTCGAATTCGCCGTCGCGGCTGCGTTGGGATCATCGGCCATTGCGGCACTGCAAAGCCCCAGCAACATCACACTCAAAACGCCAAACCAGGATGGAAACGAGTTCATGGATGACTCCTAAGCCGAGTGCGGGTAACTCAACGTGAGGACCGCTACCGTCTCCAGTTTACTCTATTCCTCATCTGGTTTCTTCCGCTTGCGAGGTTTGCGCTCCACATTCGGCCCGAGGGAGTTTCTCCAGATCTTGGCCTGCTGGTGGAAGTCGTCACGACTGATCAGGACCTGCGGCAGTTCGAGTTCCGCTTCGGCAGTCGGTCGACCGACAAACTTGGTCCGCGATGCTTCGCCGACTTCTCGTTCCATCTGCCGCAGCCATTGCGGAACATCCACGCCGGAACCCCAGGAATCCTTAAGATAGTCGTTCACTTCTTCCTGCAGCTTCTCGAAGGACTCCGAGTGCTCAACGCCGCTGCGGGCATCCAGAACGGATTGCTTCACCAGTGCCAGGATGCGGTTCACATCAAGTGGCTTTACGAACCGCTCATTGAGATGATCGGTAATCGTGGGCATCCGCATACCATACAACCTTTGCAGCCGCTGCAGGTCCTGCAAGTGCTGGTCGGCAATGTCGGTCGTCTGCATCTCAAACGTGGCTTCCCAGATGTCGGCCGCATCGGTTTGTCCATGCCGCACGAGAGCATTGTGGACCAGCGTGAGAGGCGTCAGATTCCAGGCATCCCGATCGTAGCGGGCTTCCAGCCTGAGGAATTCCAGCAGGCAGAACAGCATTTCGCCGTAGTCGGACTGCGTGGTTGTGGTGTTGTATTCCAGGAAGCGGTCGAAGCGATCAACAATGATGGTGTAAACCTGGTCGAGGCACCACTCTGCCTGTTCGCGATCGACCAGCCCGGCATCGAGATCTTCGAGCAGCTTGATAGGGTGCAGCGGGTCCTGCTCCTCTTCCAGATAGTCCAGGAACCAGTCCACACCATTGTGCAGGATCGCCCGGACATGTCCGAGTGTGAGCTGACTGGCATGAAACAGATCGGCTCCGTAGGTGCGAATGAACTCGGCCAGTTCGCCCCATTCTTCCTCCCGGCGCATGCCATCGACGGCCGAGATGCGCATCGTGCGACTGTGTTCGGACCACAGCCATTGATAAGGGTCCAGGACACGACCAATCGAGTCGATCAACTCTTCCGTTTCGACATCATCCGAGGCCCAGTTGTGCGTCGAATTGCTGCGCAGCGCAATCTCGAACAGCCGGTCAAACTCAGTAATCGCCTGCCCCTGTGGACGCCACTTGCGTTCCATGCGAAACGCCGTGTACAGCAGATGCCACGTTTCTCGCAGCAACCCCAGACGCGGCAACTCCCGCAACAGGAAACGCACCACCGATTGCAACGATTGAGTTCGCAGGACCTGTCCCGGTTCGCCTCCATGATCCAGCGGCACGTAGAGCATGGGATTGCGGCCCAGCCGAGA
>JAGQPW010000178.1 GCA_020426515.1 Planctomycetaceae bacterium
CAGTCACCTGAGTAAGCTGCGAGAGTGACAGCCAAGTCGGTGCCGCTGTGCGGACCATGTGAAAACACGATGGCTGGCTCACGGTCCGCTGCGGGGGTGACGACAGTGAGCGTGAATAGCCGTAGGGCCGAATCTACCGGCTTGTTCTTCAGAGCTTGTACGCCTGCCGTAGCCGGCGCCGTTGGACGCGTCCCCATGGCATAACGCAAATGACTTCCTCAGGCGATCCCCGAGGAAGTCATGTTTGCAATTCTCAATTGAGCGACCAATCCGGCATCACAGCGGGTTGGCGAAGTCGCCCTTCATGTCGCGCCAGACACAGTGGATGTGGTTGGCGGGATTGCCAGCAGCATCGGGCTGGGTGTTGACGAGCTCGATCAGAAAGGTTGGTCCCTGAACGCGGTAGTAGTGGCCAATGCCTTCCTCTTTTGCGCCGGCCCAGCAGAAGGACACTTTGTCCCAGCCAGCATCGCGAATGGCAGAGAGGCGTTCGCCTGCAACTTCGGCGGTCATGGCGGAGCAGTACTCAAGAACGAGTTCCTGCACCAGAGACTGCTGCTTGGCCGTGAGGTCCGAGAAGCCAATTCCGGCAGGGGCATCCTGCGGAGGCTGCACGCTGCCTGCTTCACGGATTTCGGCAGGAGCCTTGTCGGCGATAATGGCCACCTTGGCCTGTTCTGCGGAAAGCGAGTTGACGAGTTCGAACGCAAGCAATTCTTCCTGCGCTAGCACACGGGTGCCGACGGGGACATTCACGCTGTTCTTCGTCTTCACAACTGCAGGGTTCGTGGCGAAGAACTGTGGCGTGGAGGAAATGACTTTGCCCTTCTCCACCACGAAATTCAGCGACAGGTGGTGACCTTCAACAGAGAGCCCCCAGCGACCATCGTCCGTGGGCTGACCAAACAGTGTGAAGTAGTACCGCTGTGAATCGCGGATGTTACGGCCCTTGCCGCCTTCGAGTTCGTTCAGCAGGTTCTCCAGATCCATGATCCGTGTGGCTTTGCTGTAACCGGCTTCGCTGAGCGCGGAACGCAGCAGGTGATGAGCCGCTTTCTGCTGGGCTGGTGTCATGTGTTTGACCTGCAGTCCCTTGCGATGATCCTTGGGAATGAAATGCCAGCCCATGCGTTCTGGATTGGCGTATTCCAACACTGCAGTCTTCTGCTGTTCGGCGTCCAGCGAGGTCACAAAGGCCGAGCCTGCCTGCGTCATCGCTTCGCCAGTGGCGACTTCCCGGTAATAGGTGTAGCCGAGCGAGGAGAGCAGGCCGCCCAGCAGCAGGGCAGCGGTGATTCGAATCTGTGTACGGCGCGATGGGTTCATAAGTCCGTTGAGGCAGGCAGTAGGGGTGGGGTCTCCGGTCAACATGCGACCGACGGTGGTCATGCATCGTAGAAATCTGATCCATCGCCTGCCAGTCCATCGAACGCCGGTTCCTCGGAACGCCGCAACGTCGTGGTCATACGACGATTCAGAATGCCGTCCTCCAGCGTCGGAAGAGTTGAATCAGGCGAGGTTGCCAATTCTCGAAACAGGCGGGAGAATAAAGCAACACGTTCTCCTCTCCGTCGGATGCCATGAATATTCCGCCCGCAACTCCCTCTCGAACCGTCGCCGTGATTGATGTGGGGACCACGTCAATCCGCATGCAGATTGCTGAAGTGGGCCAGCATGGGGTGCGGACGCTGGAACTGCTCTCTCAGGCGGTCAACCTGGGACACGATGCGTTCTCCAGCGGAGAGATCAGCCGACATACGATTGAAGCGTGCGTGGCAGTCCTCAAAGACTACCGCGAGAAAATGCAGGAGTATCAGCTGCGCCCGGAGGATGTGCGGATCGTGGCGACGAGTGCTGTCCGCGAGGCGACGAATCGGTTGGCATTTATCGACCGTGTGTTTGTCGCCACCGGGCTTTCGGTGGAACCGATCGACGTGGCTGAAGTTCACCGCGTGACCTACCGCAGTATTCAACCTCTGCTGCGGGCTCAGCCATCGTTGTTCAAATCCGTTTCGGCGATCGTTGAAGTCAGCGGAGGCAGCACCGAAGTCCTGATGCTCGATCAGGGGAATGTCGCATCCACACAGGCCCTCCGGCTGGGGGCCTTGAGGCTGCGTCAGATGCTGCAGTCATTCCAGGTGTCGCACTCTCGCATTCGGCAGGTTCTGGAAGCCGAAATTCAGAGTCTGCTGGAACCGCTGGTGGAGCAGATCCCCGAGGGCCGCGACAGGAATCTGGTGACCGTGGGGGGCGATGTTCGTATTGCCGCTCGGGAACTGCTGGGGCAGTCGCCTCGGGATGATTCTCTACTGGAACTGCCCATGACTTTGCTGGCCGGGTTTGTCGACAAAATCCTCGGCTACACCGAAGAAGAACTCGTGCATGAATTGCAGATCACTTTCGCAGAGGCCGAGACACTCGGCCCGGCATTGCTGGCATATCAGCGCATTGCCGAGTTGCTGGGGGTTGACCGACTGCTGGTGTCCGCCGCCAACCTGCGGGATGGATTGATTCGCGAAATGGGAGAAGGTCGCCACTGGACAGACGATTTCCATCGGCAAATCATCCGGTCCACGTGGGAGATTGCCCGCAAGTATCATGTGGATGAAGACCACGCGCGGCACGTGGCCGATCTGTCGAGACTGCTGTTTCGGGAACTGCTGCCGGAACATCAACTTGATGTGCGTTACGAGACAATCCTGTACGTGGCGGCGCTGCTGCATGAAGTGGGAGGTTTCATCAACCCGTCGAGCATTCACAAACACTCGATGTATATCATCCTCAACAGTGAACTGTTCGGGTTGACGGTCGATGAAGTGCAACTGGTCGGGCTGATTACCCGCTATCACCGACGGGCACTGCCGAAGCCCAATCACCCGATCTACAGCACTCTGGATCGTGATCGGCGCGTGACGGTGAGCAAGCTGGCGGTACTGCTGCGGATCGCCATTGCGCTCGATGCTTCCCGCAGTCAGCGGATTCGCAAGATTGAGTGCCATCGCGTGCGCAACCGATTGATCATCTCCGTTCCCAATGTAGATGATGTTTCGGTCGAACAACTGGCGATGCCTTCGGCCCGGTCGTTCTTTGAATCGGTGTTTGGATTGCAGTTGCTCCTGCGAACGCAGGTGCGTGCCACAGCATCCGAGCCCAGTTCGCAGCTCTAAGTCTCCGTCTCCTGAAGTTGCAGAGGAATTTGACCTGCCCTCCCGCTATGCTTGCTGGGTGTCTGCTGGTCAGTGTTCGTCCGGCTCGGAGTCTTGTCTTGAGATTCGATGGAAGCGATGTTCGCAATCAACGTAGTGCTGACAGTGAAGGATGAATCCCAGGCCGATCAGGTGGCTGATCTGCTGCGGCGAGCGGGGCAGTTGTCGCGACAGGAACCGGGCTGTCGGGTGTTTGAAGTGTGCCGCGCGGACAATGTTTCCGGCGTCTTCAATCTGGTGGAACGCTGGGACAGCAAGGAAGCCTGGGAAGTGCACAAAACGGCTGAAGCGTTCACCACGATTTACCAGCCTCAAGTGCTGCCACTCGTGGAACGCACACCCTACTTCTGTACGATTCTGGAGTAGCAGCCCTGGCGGCCACTAGCGAACGCCAGCATCCATCAGCACCTGCATCAGGCCCGATTCGACCACGTTTTTCTGGTTCACGCCCTCGGGGATTCCGGCTTCTTCGGGGCTCAGGTGTGCAAACACAATCTGTGCCTCCGCCACGAGTTTCTCGCCGACATGTGCCTGCACATCGGTCACGCCCCCTTCGGGGCGGACATCGGCCAGTGTCGCCGTGTAGACGATCTGATCGCCAGGGCGAACGTGGTGGTGATACACCACCTTGGGCACTTTGGCGAGAAAGACGAGCGATGCGAAGTTGTGGGTTTCGCCCAACAGAATGCCGCCGGTCTGAGCCATCCCTTCCAGCATCAGCGAGTGCGGCATCACCGGATAACCGGGGAAGTGATCGTGCATGTGCTCTTCGGAGAGGGAGACATTCTTAACGGCTTTCGCCTGCTTGCCGCTCTCGAATTCAATGAATTTGTCGACCCAGAACCAACGCATGGCAACCTCTAACGACGAAACGAGTACCGGAGTTGGCGATGGGCTGCAAACTCCTCTTCAACGCACAAGATAGCGGGATTGGCCATAGAGTACCACGCGAGCCGGACTTGCCCGGGAACGCGAAAATTGAGGACCATGTTCTGGCTGCGTGCATGCGCTCAATGGTGGTGGTGGCATGAGGGCCAATCGCCGCCTGGCCCTCGGAGTGATGGGAAATCACCGCAGGGACCGCAGAGGACCGCAGAGAAGGAAACAAGGTGGCCGCGAACCAAAAAGAGGCTGCTGCTGGTTGTCTTCCGGGCGGTCAGCCGCAAGTGCGATGAAGGTCGATCTGCGCAGCACCCCCGCTCATTTTTCTCTGCGTTCCTCTCTGAACTCCGCGGTGAATCCTCCGTTCGTTGCGGACGTCTCGACCGGCAGGGAAAAGTTCGCGCCCACCGACCGGCTCACCATTGCGGCTGAGGGTCTCGCTGAATCCGGCGAAACTGGATTTCTCCCCACCACCATTGAACGAACGAACCCGATCTGGCGGTGTGCGGACTTTCTGTGATTGACCCTCCCGGCGGCCGCGCGTAAAGTGAGTCGGTCAGAAAGCATGGAACGATCTGCTTCTGTCGCGTGCTCCCGTCGATGGATCGGCCATTCGTGTTCTTCCTCCCAGCCAGGAGGTGACCGTTGAAATCGTCCCGTTGGACTTCGCGTCTGCTCGCGCTGGCTGAGTCTCTGTTGTGGACTGCCTGGTCGTTGCTCTCTCAGGTCGTCGTGCTGGTCGTCTTTATGGGTGTGCTGATGCTGATTGTGTTCGGCTTCAGATGGCCCGACCCGGAAACACTTCAGCAAGTGGCCCTCGATTCCAATCTGGACCGTTCATTTCTGCTCCTCGGCGTAACCAGTCTGGGGGCCGTGTTTCTCATTGTGCCCTGTGTCTTCTGGAGACTCGGCCGCGAAGCGAGAAACCTGCTGGGAACTCACTGGCCTCGTCGGGACCAGCTGGTCTTCGCATTGGCGACGGTGACACCCGTAGCCATCGTCAGTGACCTCGTTTACGAAATTGCCCAACAGCAGTGGATCTCTCTGACTACGGAATCGGCCTCGCATCCGCTCGCGTTCCTGACAATGGCCGAACTTCATCAGCGGTTTCAGGGGGTTCCTTATCCCATTCTCGTGGTGGCCATGGCTCTGGGACCCGCTATTTGTGAAGAACTGGTCTTTCGAGGCCTCATTGGTCGTCGGCTCATTGCCACCTGGGGAGTTGTGCCGGGCGTGCTGCTGACTTCGCTGCTGTTTGCGGCTGCCCACATTTCTCCGGCTCATGCCGTTGGAACAATTCCAATCGCCCTGATGCTGCACTGGCTCTACCTGCAGACGCGAACGATCTGGATTCCGATTATCGTCCACTTCTGCAACAACGTGCTGGCGATTACCCTCGTCCGTTTTCATCTGGCAGAAGGGATCAACATTCCGCCTCAGGCCATCTTGGCCCTGCTCGTCTATCTCGGGTTCATTCTGGCACTGCTGCATATCCGCGAGCGGACCGGGACTCTTAGTTGGCCCGTTCTGCAGAAGCAGGACTAGCTGTCGGCGGGTGACGTGAACGTGACGAGCGGCCACTTGAGCATCTCAGCAGTGTTCGTCACGATGCCCGTTCACACGCATTGTCAATTATCTTTGCGGACCGCTGATGTCGCACCCTGATCCCGATCTCATTGCCCTCGGAATTCGACAGCCGTGGGCGGAACTGATCATGCAGGGCGTCAAGACCATTGAAGTCCGCACCGTGCCGATTGCCATTCGCGGTTGCATCTACGTGTATGCATCCCGCCAGCCATCGGATATTCCCGCGGCTCAGCAGGCAATCCGGCAGCACGAACTTGACCTGGCCGCGTTGCCGACGGTTCGCGTGATTGGGACGGTCGAAATACTCGACTGCCGCCGCTGCACGCCCGCTGATGAGGAAGCTTCGCTCGTTCCAGCCGACCAGCTTAAGGATCGCTACGCCTGGGTAATGGGAAATGCACAGCGACTGCCCGAGTCGTTGCCTCCGGCGTTTCGACCGTTTGGTATCTGGTTCTATCCGTTCAAACGCAAAAGCGATGGCTGAATCAGTGCGGTGCGTCGTCGCTGGCGGGCAGTTCGTCAGAGGCATCTCCATACCCCAACACCGCGCCCCCGCTAGCGAACCTGCCCTTTGCCATAGGCAACGTACTTGTAGGTCGTCAATTCCCTCAGTCCGCAGGGACCTCGGGCATGGAACTTGTCGGTACTGATGCCGATCTCTGCACCCAGTCCAAACTCCCCGCCATCATTGAAACGGGAGCTGGCGTTGACCATCACCGCGGCGGAATCGACTTCGGTCGTGAACTGCTGCGCGGCTGGCAGGCTGTTGGTTACGATCACGTCGGTATGATGCGAGCCATATTCGTTGATGTGCTCAATGGCCGCATCGATGTTTGGAACCACCCTGGCCGAAGTGATGAGCGCGAGGTATTCCGTCCGGTAGTCTTCATCGACCGCCGGTCGGGCGTGGGGAAGCAGCTCGCAGATTTTCTGATCGCCACGCACCTCAACACCCTGTGCGGCAAGTTGCGGCCCGGCCAATGCGAGAAACGCTGCGGCGACCTCTTCATGCACAAGGAACGATTCAGTCGCGTTGCACACACCAGGACGATGGCACTTACCATTGATCAGAATGCTGGTCGCCATTTCCAGATCGGCATCCTGGTCGATGTAGACATGGCACACGCCGTCAAAGTGCTTGATGACTGGCATGCGGGCTTCGTTGGCGACCCGCTCAATTAGCGATTTGCCGCCTCGGGGAATCGTGACGTCAATCTTGTCCGACATCCGCAAAAAGTAGCCCACGGCTTCGCGGTCCGTCGTCTCGACCAGTTGAACCGCATGTGGAGGCAAACCGCACTCATCCAGCGCCTCAGCCAGCAGGCGATGGAATGCGAGGTTGCTGTGCAATGCTTCCTTACCGCCTCGCAAAATGACGGCATTGCCGCTCTTTACGCAAATGGCAGCGGCATCAGCAGTGACGTTGGGACGTGACTCATAAATGAAGAAGACCACTCCCAGCGGAGCCCGGACGCGGGTCACCAGCAAACCATTCGGGCGAACATTGCTGTCGATCACTTCCCCAACGGGATCGGCCAGCATGGCGATTTCCTCCAGGGCGGAGGCAATGCCGTCCAGGCGTTTCTCATCCAACCGCAGCCGGTCAATTTGCGCTTCGGTCAGATCATACTCGGGGGCCTTGGCCAGATCTTTGGCGTTTTCGACCATCAAACTGGCGGCCCGCTCACGAATTCTCCGGGCGGATAGTCGCAGCCAGTCGTTCTTTTGTTGTCCGGTGGCCGTCACCAGCTTTCGGGAGGCGTCCCGCGCCTGTTGCGCTACCTGTTGTGTGTATTGTTCCAAGTCTTGCATGAGATGAGTATTCTGCCGGAGTGTCGATGCTGTCAACCAGCAGCGAAAGTTCGTTTCCTCTACGCTTGAGAGGGAGCCAGCCTCAGTTTGGTTCGTTTCCTCGTTTCTGCAAGTTCCCCGATGGCAAAAAAGAAGGTCTCCCGTCCACTCCAGTCCGCAGCGCCTGCTGAAACGGACATTCTCAAGCTCCCGGCTGAATTGCGGTATCGGGACGAGCTGGACGCCCTCGCCGCTGCCGATTCGGGACCGGTCCCCCCCGGTTGGAAGCTGAGCCCGCGAATGGTGCGAACTTTTCTGCTTGGCCCCAGCAGTGCCGACCCCGCAGCGGCCAAACTGCCCCCCATCAAACGCAAATTCCATGGCGATGACCCTCTCGTCGAGCGGGCCATCGTCACACTGATGAGCAATCGCGGGTTGCTGTTCGTGGGCGAACCAGGCACCGCGAAGTCGATGCTCTCCGAACTTCTCGCTGCCGCCATCTCCGGCAGTAGCAGCCTGACGATTCAAGGCTCCGCAGGAACGACCGAAGACCAGATCAAGTACAGCTGGAACTACGCGCTGCTGCTCGCCGAAGGCCCCACGCCTCGGGCTATGGTGCCTGCACCGCTGTTTCAGGGACTGACGCAAGGGGCCATCGTGCGATTTGAGGAAATCACCCGCTGTGCCCCGGAAATTCAGGATGTGTTGATCAGCGTACTCAGCGACAAGGTGCTGCACGTTCCCGAACTGCAGGGGACCGAAACCACGCTCTATGCCCGGCCTGGATTCAACATCATTGCAACCGCCAACACACGAGATCGCGGCGTGCATGAAATGTCCTCAGCCCTCAAACGACGCTTCAATTTCGAAACCGTCAAGCCCATCGCCGATCGCCAGTTTGAACTGGAACTGGTGATGGAGCAGGCGCGCGAACTGCTGAATTCGGCACAGGCTCCCGTGGAGATGCCAGTCGACGCAATCGATGTGCTTGTGACGACCTTCTCAGACCTGCGACGCGGACGAACGGAAGACGGCACCACGATCGATCGACCCACCACGATTATGAGCACTGCGGAAGCTGTCTCCGTCGTCTTTGCCGC
>JAGQPW010000179.1:0-3012 GCA_020426515.1 Planctomycetaceae bacterium
AACTCCGCCGCCTGCTTGTCTCACGGCGGATGACTTCCTGAACTCAATCCTCGAATCGCCATGTTCACTGTGACCAATCTGTTGCTGGCTGCTGGCTGGATCACTCTCAGCCCGATGACGTCTTCCATCCTCGTGGGGGTCGGTGTCGCCGGAGCTTTGGGAGCACTGTTCATTGCGTTGTCCGGAGATCGCAGCAGTCTGGAAGATCGCCTCGATGTCCTGGCAGGCAAGAAAACGGCTGTGACAGATGAGCAGCGGCAAATCACCCGCGAAGCCCTTGTCAAAGAGGGTGTTGAGGGACTGAACGGAATTCTGACCCGGATTTCAGACTACTTCGGGAACCTGAAATTGTTCTTTGTGCAGGCGGATTCGCCTGTCACCGTGGAGAAGTTCCTGCTGATCTGCCTGGGGGCCGGCATGGGAGGAAGCATGCTGGCGCTGATTACCCGCTGTCCGTTGCCGTTCGTCCCGGTCGGTTTCCTTGTAGGAGCAGCCGGACCGTGGGCGTGGATCGTGATGCGTCGCGGGAGCCGGTTTAAGAAATTTGCCCATCAGATGCCGGATGCGATGGGACTCATATCCCGAGCCCTCCGGTCTGGGCACAGTCTGGCCGCGGCCATGAAGGTCGTGGTCGATGAACTTCCAGACCCGATCTCGAAGGAATTCAACATTGCCTACGAAGAGCAGAACCTGGGGATTCCGCTGGAGCAGGCACTGAAGAACCTTTACTACCGTATGCCGAACCTGGACTACAAGTTCTTCTCGATGGCGGTGGCCATTCAGCGGCAGACGGGGGGAGATCTGGCCGAGGTGCTCGACAAAATCGCGTCGATCATTCGCGACCGCTTCCGCATTGTTGGACAGGTGCAGGCCCTGACCGGTGAAGGACGCATCAGCGGTATCGTGCTGATGGCTCTGCCAATCGTGCTGTTCTTCGCGGTTTGGTACCTGAACCCGGAATACGTCATGTTGCTGTTCACCGACGAAATGGGGCGAAAGATGATCGCCGGGGCTCTGGTGCTGCAGGTTCTGGGGGCCGTCACGATTCAGAAAATCATCGCCATCAAAGTGTGACACTCCGCTGTCCTCGTTCTCTGAACTCACTGAATTGAGTCGTTCATTCAAGACAAGGCTACGTTGCCATGGATATTCAAGCTCTCCTGCCATTCGCGGTGTTCGGCGTCATCACTGCCGGAGTCTGGGCCATCCTGTCCGCTTTCACCGGCAAGGAATCTCGCGTTGACGTACGACTGGACGAACTGCGCGATCCACGAAAGCGCAAGGAGACAGACGAAATCAGCGGCAAGTCGACAGGAGTCAGCTCCGCATTCAAGAAGGCGGCTCCCGCACTGTCGCGAGCGTTCCAGCCAACGACGGATCTGGAACAAAGTCAGCTCAAGGTCCGGCTGGCCAACGCAGGATTTGCCTCGTCAAACGCGTCCACGTTTTATCTGGCGATCAAGATGGCGTCGATGGCCGTCGGATTCGTGATGGGCGGTGGATACGCCCTGCTAATGCAAGGGCTCAACTACAGCGGGCTGGCCTCGCTGATCATCGGGACCGGGCTGGGGATGTACCTGCCGGAACTGGTCCTGGCCGTGTTGATTATGCAGCGTAAGGAACGCATCTTCCTGACCCTTCCCGATGCCCTCGACCTGTTGGTGGTCTGCGTTGAAGCGGGGCTTGGCCTCGATGCGGCTATTCGACGCGTCTCGGAGGAACTCGAAGAAACGGCTCCCGACTTGTGCAACGAGTTGAATCTCTGCACGCTGCAACAGCAAATGGGACGGGCCCGGCGCGAAGTGTTGCATGATCTGGGAGTCCGAACCGGTGTGGATGATGTTCGTGCGTTGTCGGCAATTCTGATCCAGGCAGAAAAGTTCGGTTCCTCGATTGCCCAGGCTTTGCGGGTGCAGTCCGAATCGATGCGGGTCAAGCGCAGTCAGCTGGCCGAAGAAAAGGCCGCCAAGACCGCAGTGAAGATGATCTTCCCGCTGGTGCTGTTCATTTTCCCGGGCATTTTTGTGGTGCTCGTAGGCCCCGCCGCCATCATGATGGTTCGCAATCTGCTGGATTCGTAACAGCCGCTCTGCCGGACCGTCATTGAGGACAGAGGCATCGTCACCGCTTACCGTGCGCAGTTCAGATTTGCGGATGAAGTTCTGCCAGAGATTTGTCTACACTGTCGACAAACCTCAAGCACGATGAAACGCGATGTCTGAACGCCCCTGGTACGAGAATGGCCTGTCCTTTGAATGCACGCAGTGCGGCGACTGCTGCACCGGTTCACCCGGATTTGTCTGGGTAACGGAAGACGAGATTCGCGCGATCGCGGATTATCTGGACAAGCCCATCGGCGAAATCCGGTTGATGCACGCTCGCCCTGCACGCGGCAAGATGACGCTTATCGATCACGCGAATGGGGACTGCACATTTCTCGATCCGCGCACTCGGGGCTGCACAATCTATCCCGTTCGACCAACCCAGTGCCGGACATGGCCCTTCTGGAAGTCGAACATTGCGACTCCGGAGGCCTGGAAGCGAACCTGTGCTGTGTGCCCCGGGGCCGGGCAAGGACAACTTGTCCCCCTGGAAGAAGTTGTGAAGCGGTCGGAACAGGTCGAGATCTGAACGGTCAATCAAGGAGTTTTCGTGACAATTCAATACGAGTCGATCGCCACGCAGCTGAAGAACAACGAGCAAGACCATCTCCTGCGGTGGTGGGATGAATTGCTGCCTCCGCAACGCGAGTCGCTGGCGGCCCAAATCGCCTCCATCGATTTCGACCTCGTCCAGGACCTGATTGCTTTGCGGGACGAAGACAATCCGGGCGTGGCTGCAGATCCTGAAGCGGTCACCGGCCCCGCTGATCTGGTCAGGCTACCTCAGACAGACGAAGAGAAAAATCGGCTCATCGCAGCTGGCGAACAGGGAGAAAGACTGCTGGCGGAGGGGAAGGTAGCCGCAATTCTTGTGGCTGGCGGTCAGGGATCGAGGCTGGGGTTTGATGGT
>JAGQPW010000179.1:3111-8533 GCA_020426515.1 Planctomycetaceae bacterium
ACACATGAGGCAACGGTCGAGTTTTTTGAACAGCATCAGTTCTTCGGGTTGTCATCCGACGATGTGTACTTCTTTCAGCAGGCGTCTTTGCCCGCCATCGATTGCGAATCGCATCGCATTCTGATGTCGGACAAGGCCACGATTGCATTGAGTCCCGATGGGCACGGCGGCATGGTGCGTGCCCTCAGCAAGTCGGGCTTGCTGCAACAGATGGCCGAACGCGGTATTGAGCACTTTTACTATCATCAGGTGGACAACCCGACGGCCATTGTGTGTGACCCGGTATTTCTGGGACTCCACCTGACCGAGCAGTCCGACATGTCGACCAAGGTTGTGGCCAAGGTCAGCCCGCAGGAAAAAATGGGCGTGGTGGTCAGCGTTGCCGGGCAGACACAGATTATTGAGTACAGCGACCTGACACCGGAGGAAGCGGCTCGCCGCGACGCGTCAGGCCAGTATATCTACTGGGCTGGAAACACAGCGATCCACGCGTTTCGGCTAGACTTTCTGCAGCGCCTGGCGGCCATGGATTCCGCACTGTCGTTCCACATCGCCCACAAGCCAGTCACATACGTGGATGACGATGGACGCATCGTCGAGGCACAGCCCACAGCGCCCAATGCACACAAGTTTGAACAGTTTATTTTCGATGCCCTGCCCCAGGCCCGAGTGGCGCTGGTAATGGAATCGGATCGCGCTCGGGAGTTTAATCCGGTTAAGAATGCCACTGGAAACGATTCCCCCGAAACGAGTCGAGCCGCGCTGAATCGAATTTCGCGGGAGTGGGCATTGGCTGCTGGAGCCCATGTCTCTGCCGATGTGCAATTGGAAATCAGCCCACTATTCGCCCTGGATGCCGAAGAACTGGCAAAAAAAGTGGCTCCAGGCACCGAGTTCTCTGCCGATGTGGTACTGGCATGACAAAGACGTGGCTGCTTCCTGTTCTGATCCTTGTGGTCACTGGACCGGTTCTGGCCGAACGGCCGATCGTGATCGCGCATCGCGGTGCGTCTGGCTACCTGCCGGAACACACTCTGGCTGCCAAGGCCTTGGCCCACGCCCAGGGAGCCGACTTCCTGGAACAGGATGTGGTGCTCACCAGTGATGGTGTCCCGATCGTCTCGCACGACATTCATCTGGATCGCGTCACCGATGTCGCTCTGCGATTTCCGGAACGGGCCCGCCCCGATTCGCGCTATTACGCCATCGACTTCAGTTGGCCGGAAATTCAACAGTTGCGTGTTGTCGAGCGAGTCAACGAGGCAGGAAAGGCGGCTTACCCGAATCGCTTTCCCACCGGCACCCCCCTGTTTCGAATCGTCTCACTCAAAGAGGAACTTCAGTTCATCCAAGGACTGAACCGCAGCACCGGAAGAAATGTTGGTATCTATGTGGAGCTCAAACAGCCAGCCTTTCATCATCGTGAAGGACAGGACCTGAGCTTGATTACCCTGGGCATACTGCGAACCTTTGGCTACGAAGCGGCCGACGATCAGTGCTTCGTGCAGTGTTTTGAAGAAGCGGAATTGCGTCGACTGCGAGAGAAACTGCAAACCGAACTGCGGCTCATCCAACTGGTAAGCGACGGGAAGGAATGGCAGAGCCTGCTGCAGAACCCAACCAGACTCGAACGCCGACTGCAGTCGATTTCGGAATACGCCGATGGCATTGGCCCCAGCCTTTCGCTGGTCGTTTCTGGTGGGCAGGGTGACCAGGACTTTTCAGAGACGCCGCTCGTTCCAGCCGCTCATCGGGCGGGGCTTGAGGTTCATGGCTGGACGTTTCGCTCCGATCAGCTGTCATGCGGGGCGAAGGACTTTGGCCAGTTGCACCGCTGGACACAGGCAGTTGGCCTGGATGGCTACTTCACCGATTTCCCCGACAAGACGGTGCATTTCCTGAGAGACGACGTTCCTTGACCGCCGTCCCTAACATCAAGGGAGTCTTGTAGTTCCTCGTTGCTGGCGAACTGGCGGGCAGACCCGTCTGGACATGAAACCGCCAAACCGACTATATCCTCCCCGGAGTTGAGGAAAGGACTTCCTCGACGGAGTATTCAAGTACGTCTCCAGAATCAGGGATGGACGCGTGGAGAGTTTTGCCAAACTGTTGCCCTATATCCTGCCGTATCGCAATCAACTGCTTGCTTCGGTAGTGCTTGGGTTCCTGGTGGCAGCCCTGTGGGGGGCGAATCTATCGGTGGCCTTCCCGGTCGTCAAAATCCTGCTGGAACGCAAGGATCTCCACACATTTGTCCAGGAGACACTGGATCAGGCCGTCGAAGATGAACAGCAGATTTCGGTCGCTGTCTATGAGCTCGATCAGGAAATTGCCGCGGCCGATGCTTCCGGGGCGGTTCAGTCGGACGAAGCGCTCGTTGAACTGACGCGCGAGCGTCTCAAACAGGCCAGCAATCTGGAATCGCGACGCTGGACTGCCTACCAGTTTCGCTGGATTCAGTACTACGTCATGCCGTTCGTGCCCGCGAATGAATTTCACGCATTCACGTGGATCATCGTCATGCTGACGCTGGCGACAGCAGTCAAAGGAGTGTTCATCTTTCTGCAGGACGTGGCCGTTGGCTCGGTGGCAGAATCCGTCGTCATGGGACTCCGCAAGGATATGTTGGCCAAGGTCCTGCGGCTGGACTATCAGACGCTGGCCCGTGAAGGGACGCCAGGATTGATGTCCCGATTCACGTACGACTCTGCCCAGCTTGCGAATGGAATCACCCTGTTAGGGGGGCGGATGATTCGCGAGCCCCTGAAATGTCTGTCGTGCATGCTGTTTGCACTGCTGATCAACTGGCGTCTGACTGTCTTGTCATTGCTGTTCATTCCGTTGCTGGGGCTGTTTCTCGCGAGCTTTGGAAAGATGCTCAAGCGTGCGAGCCGCCGCATGATGGAGAGTATGTCGCAGATTTATAAGGTCCTGGACGAGACCTTCGAAGGCCTGAAGGTGGTCATTGCGTTCAATGCACAAGATCGACATCGCGAAGAGTTCAACCAGGAATACGGGCGGTATTTCTCGAAGGCGATGAAGGTAGTCAAGATCGACGCCGCAGCCAAACCAACACTGGAACTGCTGGGACTGGTAGCCATGTTTCTGGCCATGGTCCCGGGAGCCTACCTCGTGCTGCGAGCCAAAACACACATCTGGGGAGTTCGTCTCACGAATGAAGTGATGAGTCCGGCGGAACTCTCCATGTTGTACGCGATGCTGGTCGGGATGCTGGACCCCTGCCGAAAACTGTCTTCCGGTTTCTCTCAACTCAAACGGGCGGCGGCGGCGATTGATCGTATTGATGCCATGATCAATCAGGACGCCACCATCAAGGACTGCCCCGAAGCGCGACCGCTCAAACGGCTTTCGGAATCGGTCGAGTTTCGTGATGTCTCGTTCCAGTATCAGTCTCGAATTGCCGGCATGCAGCGGGGACTTGTGCTGGATCACGTCTCCCTCAAGGTACAGGCGGGAGAAGTGATTGCCATTGTGGGACAGAACGGCTGCGGCAAGTCGACGCTCGTCAACTTGCTGCCGCGCTACTACGACCCCGAGGTCGGTGAAGTTCTTATCGATGGCTGCTCTCTCCGAGATGTTCGCCTGAACGATCTGCGAGATCAGATTGGCGTTGTGACGCAAGATACAATTCTGTTCGATCGCACCGTTCGCGAGAATGTGCGGTATGGTCGCCCGGGCGCGACGGATGCCGAAGTTGAAGAAGCGGCGGCACGTGCCCATCTGATGCCGATCATCCAGAAGATGCCCAACGGATTTGACACGGTGATCGGCGAAAAAGGCAAGGAGTTGTCGGGAGGCCAGCGGCAGCGAATTGCTCTGGCCCGGGCAATTCTGCGAAATCCGGCAATTCTGATTCTCGACGAAGCCACTTCAGCAACGGACTCCGAGAGTGAGGCGTTGATTCACGAGACGCTCCGTGAGTTCGTCAAAGGACGCACGACATTCCTGATCAGCCACTCCATGTCCAAGAGCCTGCTGGACTTCGTCACGCGCATTGTCGTGATGGAGAACGGGAAGATTGTCGCCACGGGGTCTCACGAACAGATGCTGGCCACCTGCCCTTTGTACGAACGGCTCTACAGTGCTCCTTCAAGGCAGGATGTCCTTCCCATGTTGAAGGGGCGGGCGGCCGGTTAAGCCTACGGCAACCTTGCCCTGCTGGAATCCCTCGGATAGTGTCTGCAAAGCCAGCCACGTGCCTTGGGTGGTGAATGAACTGTTGACGGGCCTCGAGACGGGATTGCCTTCATGGAATGGCTGATTGCTCTCATTACGCTCTCCGCGATGGAGATCGTACTGGGAATCGACAACATCATCTTTATTTCGATCCTTTGCGGGAGGCTGCCCGAACAGCAGCGTGCCAAGGCTCGACGCATCGGCCTGATGGCTGCGCTGGGAACGCGAATCCTGTTACTCCTTTCGTTGAGCGTGGTTCTCAAGCTCACGACCCCCGTGTTCTATCTCAGCGATCTTGGCGTTCCAACAGCCGTTATCGAAGCACTGGATGCCCATCCTCCGGCCGCAGGACACGGCGGCGAACATGGTGAGTCCCAGGAGGCAGAGAACGCTCAACCGGCAGCCAATGAACAGCAGGTGAGCGAAATTGACGCGGTTTCCTGGAAGGACATCATTCTACTGCTCGGAGGGATGTTTCTGATTGGCAAGAGCGTGCTGGAGATTCACCACAAGCTGGACCAGGTGGGGCATCATGTGGAAACCACGACCGAGGTGGCCAGTTTTGCAGGGGTCATTTCGCAAATCGCATTGCTCGATATCATCTTCTCACTCGACTCGGTGATCACCGCTGTGGGCATGGCGAACCAAATCTGGGTGATGATCGTGGCAGTGATCATTGCCATGCTTGTTATGCTGGCTTTCGCCGGTGCGATCAGCGACTTTGTTGACCGGAATCCTACGATCAAGATCCTGGCGCTCAGCTTCCTCATTCTGATTGGCGTGATGCTTGTTGCCGAAGGAGCCGGCACACATTTCAATAAGGGCTACATCTACTTTGCGATGACATTTTCGCTGATCGTCGAGATGCTGAATCTGAAATTGCGGGCCGACCGTATTCTGCCTCCCAAGCCGGAGTCTCCGGTCATTCCAACAGCGCCCCATTCCTGATCGCCCCTGCCTGTTTCATGTCATCGGAAAGTGCGTCATCGGCAGTCCAGATCAGTACGGGAGCCCGTTTGCACTTCGGGCCGCTGGCGTATTCCCCCAGTCACGGACGCCATTTTGGCGGTATCGGCCTGATGATCGATCACCCCGGATGGTCCATTGAGGCGAGGCCTGCGACCGGTAACAACGTAGACACGGTCACTGGATTTGAAGTTGAGCGTGTACGTCAGGTGTTACAACGTTTCCGCGAACGGGCACTTCCGGCGTGGCAGCCGGCACC
>JAGQPW010000017.1 GCA_020426515.1 Planctomycetaceae bacterium
AACGGGCGCCGGTGATCAGCACCCACAAGATGCCTTCCAGACACTTACGTGATGGAATCCACGGGCGTCCGCCACGCGTGCCGACGGGTGGATCGGGGAACAGGTCCGCGATCGCAAGCCATTGGGAATCCGAGAGAAATGGTTTCGGGGCCGTCCTGGACCCTGTCGTATTCGGCCGCCGGCGTGGCGGCCACTTCGACAGGGTAATTCGCATGAGATCCTCCTTGAGAAATCAGACGATGTCTCACGGAGCAATTCCCTTGCCAAACTGTTCAGTGCCGACCCAGTTGTGAAACTACCTCATGTTGGTGGATGAAGCCACGGCGATTCGCGCCGAGATTGAAGGGACTGCGACTTTCTTTTGTAGCAACAGATGTCGTGACACCTATCTCAAGGGCAATGCGGCCCACAACGCCCCAACGTCAATTTCCAGGAAAGCAGGTGATTCGTATACGTCCGATGGAGCTTCACCGTGTTGCTCGACATCGATGGAAACGGCGCTGTCGGCAAGCAAACTTGCGAATGGCTACTACTGTCCAATGTGCTCTGATGTGCTCAGCGAACAATCGGGCAACTGTCCAAAATGCGGCATGGCACTGGAGCCCGCCAAACCTCAGACACTCAAGCAAAAGAAGATCTACACCTGCCCGATGCACCCGGAAATCGAGCAGGACCGGCCGGGAACCTGCCCGAAATGCGGTATGGAGTTGGAACCGAAATTCCTCGATGTCGAGGAAGAGGACGACCCCGAACTCCACAGCATGACACTACGATTCTGGGTGGGGGCTGCCTTGAGCGTACCAGTGTTTCTACTCGCCATGCTACCGATGATGAGTGTACCGGTCGACATTTGGATGGGAAAGACCGTCCACACTGGGCTGCAACTGATCCTCAGCACGCCGGTGGTAATCTGGGCGGGGTGGCCGTTCTTTGTGCGGGGCTTCCAGTCTATCGCGACCTGGAAGCTCAACATGTTCACACTGATCGCCATCGGTACGGGAGCGGCTTACCTGTACAGCCTCTTTGCGGTTCTCTTCCCTGGCTTGCTGCCTAAAGACCTCAAGGTGAATGGACATGTCGAGGTCTACTTCGAGGCGGCAGCGGTCATCATCACACTGGTTCTGCTCGGTCAGGTCCTGGAACTCCGGGCCAGACGGCGCACAGGAAGCGCCATTCGGGAATTGCTCTCATTGGCTCCCCCGACCGCTCGTGTTGTGCGAGACGGCGAAGAACAGGAAGTCTCCCTGGATGCGGTCCAGAGTGGCGACATTCTTCGGGTTCGACCCGGAGAAAAAATCCCTGTGGACGGCAAAGTCATCGAAGGCAAAAGCTCCGTTGATGAGTCGATGATTACCGGCGAACCTGTACCGCTTCAAAAGCAATCCGGCGATGACGTCATCGGTGGCACGGTCAATCAAACCGGATCGTTTCTGATGGAGGCAGAGAAGGTTGGTGAGGAGACCGTTCTCTCTCAGATTGTGAACATGGTTGCTGACGCTCAACGGAGTCGAGCGCCGATCCAGCGGATTGCGGATGTCGTCGCCGGTTACTTCGTGCCTGCCGTGGTGGTCATTGCCATCATCACCTTCATTGTCTGGGCCGTGTTTCGTCCGAAGGAACCAGCACTGGCATGGGCCCTCGTCAATGCCGTGGCGGTTCTCATCATTGCCTGTCCTTGCGCACTTGGACTCGCCACACCGATGTCGATCATGGTCGGCGTGGGCCGGGGAGCAAAGGAGGGGATCCTGATCAAAGACGCCACAGTTCTGGAAACTCTGGAGAAAGTAGATACCGTCGTCGTGGACAAGACCGGCACGCTGACTCAAGGGCGACCAAAGTTGACTGAGTGTGTTGCGGTAGACTCTGAATCAGAGGACGGCCTGCTCCGTATGGCGGCCAGCCTGGAGCAGCAGAGCGAGCATCCGCTGGCACACGCCGTCGTGCAGGGAGCCAAGGACCGCAACCTCGAACTCTCATCCGTCGATGATTTTGATTCGGTAACAGGCGGCGGGGTTTACGGAACGGTGAATGGGAAGAAGGTGTTGATCGGAAAACGGTCTATCTTAAACGAACGCGGCGTGAGTAATCTCTCCGCGCTCGACGACCGGGCGGATGAATTGCAGGGACAAGGCCGAACGGTCATGTACTTCGCTGTCCAAGATGAGTTTTCCGGGCTGGTTGCCGTTTCAGATCCCATCAAGGATTCGACACCCGAGGCGGTCAAAACGCTGCACGAGCTGGGTCTGCGGATTATCATGCTCACTGGCGACAATGAGAAGACGGCGAAGACAGTGGCTGAGAAACTGGGCATCGACGAGTTCGAGGCCGGCGTGCGACCAGAGGACAAGCACGAGCGAATCAGAGCGTTGAAAGCCAGTGGCCGTACGGTCGCTATGGCCGGCGATGGTATCAACGATGCACCCGCCCTGGCTGAGGCGGATGTCGGTATTGCCATGGGAACCGGGACGGATGTGGCGATCGAGTCGGCAGGCGTGACGTTGGTGAAAGGTGACTTACGCGGGATCGTCAAGGCGGTCAAGCTGAGCCGACTCACGATGCAGAACATCCGGCAAAATCTCTTCTTCGCTTTCATCTACAACGCGATGGGAGTACCAATTGCCGCCGGGATTCTTTGTCCCGTCATGGGACTCTTGCTCAATCCAATGTTGGCTGCCGCCGCCATGAGTTTCAGTTCGGTGTCCGTCATCGCCAACGCCTTGCGGCTGTGTACGACACGGTTGAACGTGTCGTCTGGATTCGATCGCGAGTTGTAACTCTTTTAATAGCTTGGCGCCCTCGTTCGGATAGACAACAGATTTCATCAACTGAATGATATCGGCCTGCGACCAGTGGTCATCTGTTTGCAGTGTTCAGATTCACTCGCAGTCCTTGGTTTTCGTGGCGTGAATCACAATGGCAGGACAGTATGTTCTCACCTCATTGGGCCATCGGCACGCGAATTGCTCTGCAGTTGCATTGACGGAACATTGATGCTCCGGCATTTGCGACTGGACGTCTTTTCAAGACTCATATGGAACCAGGGAGCGATCAATGATTCGCATGATTTCAACTGCGGTAACTTCTACGGTGGCACTGTGCATGGTGGCTGTGACCGCAGCCGCTAATGATGGCTTGCCTTCCTATCCAACTGCGGGATGCGGCTGTTCAACGAGCGGCCGATACTATGGTGCCTACGCCTACCCAAGTCAGTATCCGCCCGCTGGTGGCTGCGCGACCGGCACCTGCGGAAGCGGAGGTTACGGGAACCAGTTCAACCCGGCTCCTTTTGATGCTCGGGGGAATGTCGTCACCCCTGTTCAGGGCGGTTATTCGCCCCGTGACTTCAATGCTGGATCATCCGGCCCATTCTACGGTTCCCCTTCGCCTTACAATGATGGCCTGAGCCGTCAGCCAAACGTCAACAACGTGCCAGCATTCGGTTCCAGTCAATTCTTTCCAACCGCGCCGCCAGCCGTTCAGTCTCCAACGATTCCTGCCGGGATGGAGGGCGTTGCCCAACTCTCGCCAGCCGATCAAGTGGCAGCATTGCAGCAGCGGACATGCCTCGTTACGCAGGAGCCGTTGGGCTCTATGGGCAAACCGATTCGCGTCTCCGTCGCCGCGAGGTCGACCTTCGTCTGCTGTGAAGGCTGTATTTCCGCCCTCCAGCGCAATCCTCAGAAGTACCTTCAGGGAGCATCGCGATCGAATGCCGTAATTCGGCGATAGCGTCACCACCTGCAGGCGAATCCAGAGTGCCCAGCGGGAAGTGTGCAATGCAGATTGGCATTGCTCACTTCCTGCGATGCCTCTACGCTTCCGCCGCCGCTACCGAGTTTTGACTTAAGGCAAATGCTTGCGTGCTCTGCCGAAGTCGTAAATTCTCGGGAATACTTGCGTGTTTCTGAATTCGGACGGCAGTGCAATCGCGATCATGCCGATGATTGTGAGCGGACTTTTCTGTGAGGGAGAGTGAATCGGAACCATGTCGACGACGACGTACATCGCCGCAAAACTGCTGATCTGGCTCGCAGCCATGTCGGTTCCCGTGCAGGGAATGCCTGTGGGGACGTGCGGTTGTACGACGAGTCGGACAGGCTGTTCTGTTGGAGAGTCGGGCGAGCACAGCTGCTGCTCATCCGGCAACTCATGTTGTGGTCGCGGCGAACAATGCACGTGTGGAGCCGATTGCCAGTGCGGCAAGCAGCAGCACCAGAAGCCGATTGCACCAGCCCCGGTTGAGGATTCCCAGTCTGTTGAGAAGTTGCTCACCACCACCGCCGCTGCAGCCAATGCGGTCGTGACAATCTCGATCCGGCACTGCTCTGCCGGATTTCCGCAAGCCGATTATGAGCTGAATGCAGTCGCTGCGCTCGATCGCTGTCTCTCTCTCTGCCGCCTCACCATATAGACTGGCGCTCGCTTTGCGCGCCGTTCCGGCTTGGTCTGAATCCGGGTCGGTCGTGAGGTCTGAACAAGGCTGGCCCGGCAAAGAACCCGCCGTGGCAAGAATAGCGCTTGACGGACCTGAGTTGGAGCAAGAGAATCTAAGTGAGTTCAACTGGAAGTGGTATGTTTCGTTCCCTCTCAAAGCTTTGTTCGCTGCTGCTGATCGCTGCGACGCTCGTGATGAGCGTCGTTCCTGCTGTCGGTTTTTGCGCGGCTCAGGAGTTTTGTTGGGGGGAAACGGCTGCGTGTTGCTGCAATGCGATGGTTTTGAAGTCGTCGCATTCCTGTTGCACGGAGTCGGCGGAAGCACACGTCTGCCGCTGCACGGTTGGCCAAGAGCGTCCCGCTGTTCCTCAGGAGCAGCGGAATTCGGACGAGCGATTCGAGGTCCGCATTTTAAGTTGTGCGGTCTCCTACGTACCATCACTCGATGACGAGCAGAACGTTCGCCGATCATCGGACGCTCCACACGCTTGCCTCTCACACTCCACGCTCAGGCATCTGGCTATTCTCTGCCGCTGGCAGACTTAGGGCCGCTGCTTTCGCCTGATTGCGCGCACGGAATTCGCACTACTTGCGAATTCATGTCCTGCGCCCTTCTCTCGTCCTGTCGGGAACTCTGCTTGCACCCTCCATCCACATGGGCGCACAGAACTCCGTGTTTCGTGGAGCATATTCGAGATTCTCATGAACCCATCGAATTCAAATCAATTGAGCGAGTCGGCCAAGAGCGACTCCACGACGGAAGCGTTCCCAAATCCCGAGACGCAGACTGTCAATGAGGCATCCTCGCATCCGGGTTTGTCTCGAAGCGAAACGCAGCGCTGGTGGATCAAGTTGTTCCTCCAGCCGATGTTGTTTCTCATCTGCGGCGCGACCCTGTTGACTGGCTTGGGAGTCGCTCAACGCATGGGCTGGATCGCCCGAGGGCGTGGTGTCGCCGATCATGGACACAGCCACAGCGCCGCTGCGAACACCAAGTACATCTGCCCGATGATGTGCACACCACCACAAGCCGAACCTGGTCGATGTCCCGTGTGTGCCATGGAGCTGGTGCCTGCCGCCTCCGGAGGAGCGATATCGGATGGTCGATCCATTCAACTCGATCCTGCGGCGCGGCGTGTCGCCCACATTCAAACCGTTGCTGTGCAGTCGATGCCCATGACACGCACGATCCGCAGTGTTGGCCGATTGAGCTACGACGAAGGCACGATGAAGACCATCTCAGGCTATGTTGATGGCCGGATTGAGAAGCTGTATGCCGATTTTACGGGAGTCGTGGTGAATGAAGGTGACCATCTCGCCTTGGTGTATTCGCCACGACTTTATTCCGCTCAAGTCGAATTGCTGCTCGCGAGAAAGGCTCGTGAGGGAAGCCGAACGACAACGTTGGCACGAGTGGCGGAGTCCAACCTCGAGCTCTATGACAGCGCGCGTCAGCGAGTCATCGAGTTAGGAATGACAGCGCAGCAAGTTGACGACCTGGAGCGATCCGGAAAGGCCGATAGCCGTTTGCATCTGTGTGCGCCCATCAGCGGCACCGTCATCGAGAAACGAGCCACTGAAGGCCAGTACATCAAAGAGGGGGACGTGATTTATCAGTTGGCGGACCTTTCAACACTGTGGCTGATGCTGGAACTGTATCCAGAAGATGCCGCCGTGATTCGCTATGGTCAGAAGGTCCAAGCTGAAGTCCAGTCGCTGCCTGGTCGACGTGTTGAAGGTCGAGTCGCCTTTATCGATCCCAACGTCGATCCGCAAACGAGGACAGTTGGTGTCCGTGTCGTGTTGTCCAACGAACGCGGACGACTGCGAGTCGGCGATTTCGCCAAGGCCGTGATCGATATACCGCTGGTTGGTGGCGAGGGGCTGGTCTACGACCCCGAACTTACGAACCGGTGGGTGAGCCCCCGGCATCCGCAGATTGTTGTCGATGGTCCAGGGAAATGCCCAATCTGCGGCATCAATCTCGTTCCGGCAAACGAACTCGGTTTCACCGATAACGCTGACATGAGTGCAGCAGTTCTGGTGGTGCCGCGTAACGCGGTGTTGATGGCCGGAAACAACAGTGTGGTTTATGTCGAAACGGATCCCGGACGATTTGAAATCCGGCGCGTTGTCCTAGGGCCTCACTGCGGCGACCAAATTGTCATTCGCCAGGGACTACTTGATGGAGAACAAGTCGCTACGCGAGGCAATTTCCTGATTGATTCGCAAATGCAATTGACGGGCAACCCGTCATTGATCGATCCGACAAGGGCGATTCCCAGTACAGACGAGGAACTCACACCAGTCATGATGGCCGCATTGAATGAGCTGCGGCCCGAAGACCGGCGGATTGCCGAAGTGCAGAGAACCTGTCCGGTGACCGACATGCTCTTGGGAACGATGGGGACACCGGTGCGAATGGAAGTTCACGGGCAATCGATCTTGATCTGTTGCTCAGGTTGTGAGGAAAGACTTCGCGGAGATCCAAAGAAGTATCTCACGAAGCTCGCCAGCCAACACAGCGGTGGCACGTCGGCGGTGGTTGATGGCCTCCCACCGATGGGGGAATTCCGGTTGGAACTGCCCCCCGCCGGTGACTTCAGCGCGCCTCCCCCGGGCGACTTCAATCTGCCGGAGCCTGAAGAAACGGAGCCTGCGGAACGAACTCACGGCCCCACCGCAAGTCAAAGTGCCTCTGGTGAAACGCAGGTGCTTCGATGATCAACGCCATCCTCAATTTCTGCGTTCGTGAACGACTGGTGGTGTTGCTGGTATCCGTCGCCTTGATTGCATTCGGCTGGTATTCCACCAAAAAAGTCCCGCTGGATGCGATCCCCAACGTCGGGGAAAACCAGGTCATCGTGTTGACAGAATGGCCTGGACGATCCCCCAAAGACATGGAAGATCAGGTCACCTATCCCCTGTCGATTGCGCTGCAGGCAGTGCCTGGATCGAAGAGTGTGCGTGGCAAGAGTATGTTCGGATTCAGCTTCGTACAGGTCACGTTTGACGACAGCATCGACTTCTACTGGGCGAGATCGCGCGTCGCTGAGCAACTGACGACGGTGTCGGGAAAACTCCCGATAGGGGTGACACCACAACTCGCGCCCGACGCTACCGCTCTTGGACAGATTTACTACTACGTTCTTGAACCGCCGCCCGGGATGGACCTGGCGGAACTGCGTTCCAAGCAGGATTTCTTTGTCAAGTACGCTCTGCAATCCGTGGATGGAGTCGCCGAAGTCGCGTCGATTGGCGGCTACGTGAAGCAGTACCAGATCGATGTCGATCCGGATGAACTCCGATATCACGACATTCCGCTCAGCCAGGTGATTGATGCCGTGAAGGCATCGAACATCGATGTTGGCGCAAAGACCGTCGAGACGGGCGGAATGGAGTTCATCGTTCGGGGAAAAGGATTTATTGGTTCTGGGAAGACCGAGTCACAAACGATCGAACAGATCAACAACACGGTGATTCTAACACGAGAAGGCATTCCGGTGCGCGTCTCCGACGTAGCGCAGGTGCAGACCGGTCCGGCGTTCCGTCGCGGTGCATTGGATTTCAACGGACAGGAGGCCGTAGGCGGTGTCGTCATCATGCGCCATGGTGAGAACCCGCGCGATGTCATCGAAAGGGTCAAGGCAAAGATCGCTGCGCTGGAACCGGAACTAGACGGAATCAAAGTCCTCGGGGTGTATGACCGGACCGGTTTGATTGATGAAACGATTGGCACATTGACGGAAGCGCTGGGGCAGGAAACGTTGATCACGATCGTCATTGTGGTGCTGTTCCTGCTGCACGTTCGGGCGAGTCTGATCATCGCGATCACGTTGCCAATGGCGGTGTTGATGTCATTCGCCGCCATGAAAGTCTTTGGCGTCGATGCCAACATCATGTCACTGGCTGGCATCGCGATCGCCATCGGGACCATGGTCGACATGGGGATCATTGTGCTGGAAAACATCTACGACTCTCTGGCGGAATGGGAGCAGCAGCCGCAATCAAAATCGGCCAGATCGCGGGAGCGACAACGGATCGAAGTTATCTGCCAGGCCGCTGGCGAAGTAGTTCCTGCCGTCATGACTGCGGTGAGCACCACGATCGTCAGTTTTCTCCCGGTATTCTTTCTCACTGGCCGCGACTACAAACTGTTTGCACCTTTGGCATGGACAAAGACATTCGCTTTGGCTGCCAGCTTGATCGTGGCTGTCACTGTCGTTCCGATGCTAGCCCGCACGTTTCTACGAAGTTCGCAGCGATCTAATTTTGTCAGTTGGCTGGCTGGTCTTGGTATGGCGACGTTGCTGGCTGGCCTCTCCTGGTTCGTGTGGCACGATCATCTGGAGGAATGGGCATTCGTGACTCCGGAATGGGGAACTGCTCTCGCTGGAGTCGTGGGCTTCGTTTCCGGATGGCTGATGATGCGAGAAAAAATCCGGCCGATGGAGGAAAACCCCACGAGCCGGTTCACGCGTTGGCTTTATGCAGGCCGCCTGCGACTGGCGTTGAACCACAAGGTCCTGATGCTCTCGTTTCCTGCTGCAATCTTTGTACTGGGTCTCGGGGCGTGGTTCGGTCTGCCAACAGTCTTGCGGCCTCTGGAATCCGTCGCGGCCGTCTTCGGCGCGGACCTGAACGAAGTACCAGGATATGTCGATGCCAAGCACACGTTTACTGGCCTGAAATCAGACGACTGGATTGCACTCGATGAGGGCAGCTGGTTTTACATGCCCAGCCTGTATCCTGCCGCCAGTTTCAATCAAATCGTCGAAGTCCTGCAGTCCCAGGACGTGCTGATTAAGGGCATCCCGGAAGTGGAAAATGTGCTGGGCAAGATCGGACGCATCGACTCGGCCCTTGACCCGGCGCCAGCCGCGATGGTTGAAACCTATGTCATGCTCAAGCCGAAAGATCAATGGCGTCCGGACATGACGGAGCGGAAGATTTGGGATGAAATCAACGCAGTCGCCACTCTCCCAGGTGTGACGCCGGCATCCCCGTTGCAGCCGATCGAGGGACGCGTCGTGATGCTTCAGGCAGGGATCAAGGCATCGATGGCAGTCCGTATTTATGGTGACTCTCTGGAAGGACTCGGAAACGCTGCCAAGGCGGTTGCCGCCCAGTTGAAGCAGCACCCCATGGTCAATGCCGGGACGGTGAATCCGGACATCGTGATGGGCAAGCCCTATTACGAGTTCGAAGTTGACCGTGAGGAAGCTGCCCGGTACGGCATGACAACGATGATGGTCAATCAAGTGGTCTCCGCTGGATTGGGAGGTGTCGACGTCACGACCACCGTGGAAGGACGCGAGCGATATCCCATTCAAGTGCGGTTCTCGCGCGATGTTCGAGAACGCATAGGCGACCTGCCGCAGGTCCCAGTGGTCACCCACACCGGCGACGTTGTTCCACTCGAACGATTGGCTGGTGTTTCGACGACCTGGGGCCCCGGGATGGTCAACAGCGAAGACTCCCGACTCGTCGCCCACGTCATGTTCTCGCCGTCGGGTGCAGGCGATTTGGAAACAGTTTCCGCCGTCATGGAGAGCTTGCGCGCCGCAAGGGAGAACGGTGCGCTCGAGTTTCCTGACGGAAACTTTGAACTCCAGGCTGTGGGTTCGTTTCAGAATCAGATCGAGGCCAACGAGCGATTGATGTGGATTCTGCCGGCCGTTTTCCTCATCAACCTGCTGCTGCATTACCTGCACTTCCGCAACCTTCCCATCTCACTCGTCGTCTTTTCGGGAATCCCGATTGCCTGCGCCGGTGGAATGATTGCCATCGCGGTGATGGGAATCGAACTCAATACGGCCGTTTGGGTCGGTTTCATCGCCTTGGCGGGACTCGCCGCGGATGATGGCATCGTGATGGCCAGCTACATCCACGAACGATTGAAGCGGCGGTCCATCGACAACGTGGCCGACCTGAGGGAGGAAATCTACGAGGCGGGTCTGAAGCGGATTCGCCCCTGCGTGATGACGACCGTCACGACGCTTGTGGCGCTCGTCCCAGTCCTGCTATCGACTGGCAGGGGAGCAGATGTCGCCCGCGCGATGGCCTGGCCTGTATTCGGCGGCATGTTGATCGAACCATTCACGACATTCGTCGTACCGACGGTGTATTGCGCTTATATGGAGTTCAAACTTCGAGCCGGACTTCATGACGAACTTCTGGAAATGTCAATTGATGATTCATCCCTGAAACCTGACTCCAAAGAACCAATGGCGGCTTGATGCTGCCCCCGATATGGAGGCTGATGTCGCGCACAACGTCGTGTCGGCTGACGTCCCCAAAACGTCGTCCCCGAAAGGATTAGGACATGAAGACTCTCAGAACACTGGTCGCATTGTCGTTCGTCGTTGCAGTGGCTGGCATGGCGAGTGCGGGTGGCCGGTCACCCGAGGAACAGCAGAAGAAGGACCAGCTGCACATTGCTGTGCAGCAGATCTGCCCGGTTTCAGGACAGCAACTCGGCAACCATGGAGCTCCCATCAAGGTGACCGTTGGTGAGAAGAAGGAAGAAATTTTTCTCTGCTGCCAAGGATGCCTCCAGCAGAAGATCGACCCTAAACATTGGGCGACGATTCACGCCAACGTAGCCAAATCGCAGCGCGTCTGCCCAGTGATGAAGAAGCCACTTCCACAGTCTGCGAAGTGGACGATTGTTGAAGGGCGTGTCGTGTATGTCTGCTGCCCGCCGTGTACCGACAAGATCGCAGCGGACCCAACGACGTATCTGACTGCCGTCGACAATCTGTACGCAGAGTCGGTTGCTCAGCGTGAGGGAACCAGGTAGCCAGATCTCGGACTCCCCTTTCTGGCAGGCAATTCACCTGCGCAACCTTCTCAAGCCCACTCAGCCTCGCGCTGGGTGGGCTTCGGCTTTTCTGCAATCACTCGTTGCACGTCACCGACAACCGCCATCAGAATCGATTCAACCGGACTGGAGTCCGGTTCATGTGTGATTTTGCGGACCGTATTGGTTGAGCCGTGTGTATGAGATGACCGATCCAGACCGACAGGGAGTCGTTCTCATCGGGAGGTTCGGACACGGATGGTCCATTATCACTTCGTCTATGCACTGGGACTACTCTGCGTCCTGACTGGATGCCGGTCTGGGCAGCAGGTCCGAGATCCCGAGTATGCCCATCTCAGTCGCGAGACCTATCACGCAACGGTGACTCCGTTCTCTGCACACGCGACCATCGCACCGGTCGATTCCCGTTTGGAAGGACCGCACTCCGTTGAGGAATACGTCCAGGTCGCCCTGCAGCAGAACCCCGAAGTGCAGGCAGCCCGTAAACGTATGGAGTCACTGGCTCACAAGGTTCCGGTGGCTGCCAGTCTCCCAGATCCGATGCTGACCGTGACCGCCCAACCCGCACCGGTCCAGACTGCTGCTGGTGAGCAGCAGTTCATTCTCTCCGCCAGTCAAAAGCTTCCTTGGGCGGGAAAACTTGATACTCAGGCAGCCGTGGCCGAAGCACAGACCAACGTTGGCCGCGCACAACTGGCCTCGGTGGAGTTGGCAACGATCGCCAAGGTCAAGAGAGCCTACTATGAACTCTACTTTCTGCAACATGCGATTGTGGTCACAGAATCGCAACAGCAACTGCTGGGGGAGATCCGGGATGTGGCTAACACGCGATACAAGACCGGGCGGACGAGCCAGCAGGACGTGCTGAGGGCCGATCTGGAGATCTCGAAGGTCGAAAACGACCTGATTCAACTTCGTCAGCAACTCGCAAGTGGACGGGCACGGCTGGCGCGATTGCTCCACATTGCCCCGGAATCACGGGTAGAGGCCGTTGCCTCGCTGCCCGACGAACTGCTGCCACAGAATCTGGCTGCGCTGCAACAGCAGGCTGTCGCTGCTCGTCCTGAACTGCACGCTGCCTTGGCGACGGTATTCCGGGATCAGCACGCGGCGAACCTCGCCAGACTCGATTATAAGCCCGATGTGACTCTCGGGTTCTCGTGGATCGATGTTGCTGACGGTGGTCTGGCCAAGAGCGCGAATGGACAAGATGCACTGCTGCTAACCGCAGGAATCAATCTCCCGGTGTACAAGAAGCGGCTCGACTCTTCATTACGGTCAGCCGAGGCCGGAGCGGTCGCCTCTGCCCGCAACTACGACGCGCTGAAGGATGGCACACTGGAAGAAGTGACCGATTTGTTCGCACGCACAAACAGCCATCAGCAAATGCTCACGCTGTTTGAGGAGGACATTCTTCCCAAGGCACGCCAGACGCTCCAAGTCTCCAGTCAGGCTTACAACGTTGGTGAAGTGGACTTTCTGCAGTTGATCGACAACTGGCAGCAATTGCTACGGTACGAAGTAAATTACCGCCGATTGGAAGCAAACCTCCGTCAGTCACTGGCCGAACTGGAACAGGTGGTCGGAGGCTGGGCGGCTATGAATTCAGCCACGCCAGCTCAGCCCGAAATGCTGCCGGTGATGCCCGTCCCAGTGGATGATCCCGGGGCTGCAGATGTCCCCAAAGACGAATAATCGGAGCACGACACAGAAATTGAGATTCCATCTGAAAGGAAATCTCACAGCTTCAACAATGCTGATGCTGGTGAGTTGAAACGCGAGGCACTGCAAGTTCGATGAATACTATCCGCACCACATTCCTGCTTCTTGTCGCGTCAGCCTCAGGCTGCGCATCCGCTTACCACTGCTACGAAGGCTGCGGTGTCCCCTGCAAGTACTGTCCACCAGCACCGCTGTCGCATACCCAGTTCTGCGGTGAAACTTGTCACTCGTGCGTTGCTGAACCGTACCTCGGGGGGACGACTCGAACGACCGCTAGTCCGCCCACTTCTGCGGCCAGTCCTCCCCCTGCGCCGATGGGCGATCCTGAATGATGTGAAAGTTCACTTCCCTAGTTCATGGCCAGCGACGGGTTGAGTCCGAATTGGACAGCAAGCACGGTGACGTCGTCTTGCTGTCGCTCTCCGTTTCTGTATTCGGTGACAGCATTCGCAAGACGCTGTACAAACTGGTCCACTGAATTGGATTCTTCCGTCGACCTTTGCAGGAGGTCTCTGACGCGATCACGGCCAAACAGGGTTTGATCCGGACCGAATGTTTCTGTGACACCATCAGTAGTCAGGACAAGGCATACTGAACCGCTCAATTCAAATTCTCTGCAGGCCCATTCGGCTTCCGGAGAGACACCGATGATGAGGCCCGTCGAATTCAGTTCCTCAATGCAACCATTTGCGAGTCGAAGAAATCCGGTCTCATGACCGGCGCTAACAAACTCAAGTGATTGCAATTCTGAATCGTAGCGTGCCAATGCCATCGTTACGAAGTTCCCATCGGGACTAATGTTCAGTAGGCCTCGATTGATGTGATCAAGGATCTGCGTGGGACGGGAATATCGGCTCGCCGCCTCGAACAACATGGATTTGATAATCGCGGCGGTCATCGCAGCAGGGACTCCGTGCCCTGAAACGTCGGCCAGGCAGAAGAGCCAACTCTCGTCGGGCAACTGAATGATGTCGTAGTAATCGCCGCCGATCTCGTCCGCCGGTTCGAATAGACACGAGTATTCGACATTCGGAATTCGGATACCAACTGGGAGCAACTCCTTCTGAATCGATCGTGCCTTTGCCATTTGGACGCGCCGATCGCGATCCGCTTCAGCGAGATTCAGGCTCATCCGGTTGATTTCATCAGCCAGGTAGTTCAATTCTTCGCTGTCGAACAACCTGCTCTGAAGCCCCAATTCTCCATGTCCGATCCGCTTGAGCACGGTCACCAACCGCAGGAGTGGTCTGGTAACAAAATGGCCGATGGCGAGATTGACGACAATGGCTGCGACTAACGCCAGGATCAGCAACGTTCCACTTCGTTTCAGCGTTTCACTCTTGATGGCACGGCGGATATCGGAAACGGACTCGGCCACATAAATGCGAATGTCTTGATCTCCAAAGGTTCCGACAACGATATCAGCAAGGGAAGCGGCGGTATCTGGGTGTGCGTGAGAGGCGTCCCTGATTCGGCTGAGCATTTCAGCGGATTGGCGTCCATGGCTTCTCGCCTGAAGTACGCTGCCAGAGATTTCAACGATGATGTGGTGTCCTGGCGACTGGTTGTCATGCGCCGCTGCACAAACGTCATCGATGAAGTGCTGTGTGGCGACAATTCCCTGGCGACTGCTCACACGACACGCCTGGAATAACGATTCCGCCTCTTCCTGTAACGCTGATCGCCGCTGATGAAAACGAATGCTCATCTCACGTTGATAGTCGTAGCCCACGAGGACAACCAACAGCACGAGGAGGACAAGATTGACCGACAGCAACAGCTGCGTGCGAATCTTCTTCGGAGTGATTTGCCACCTTGAGTACCACGGACGGCTGGCTCTCTGATTCATGACTCCACGCTCTCGTGGCTGGCATCTCGTGTCGTTGGCAGCTGAATGATCTGCTCCAGCCAGGATTTGTATTCATCCGAGTCGGTGGCTGAGAAATTGAGATTCCTGAAGAGACCCGCCAGCTTCGTAAAGTACGTTTGCGCCTGCTCTTTGTCTGTGAAGAGATAATCCTTTTTGAGGTAGTCAGAGAGGAGCAGCAATAACTCCTTTTGACGTGAAAGCGGTACAGAGACGTCAACCGGGTCAAAAGCATCCTGCTGCAAGTACACCATGTCAAAGAGCAGTGACTTCTGGTATGTCACGAATTCGTCCAGCGAGATCCCTTCTTCACCAGTGACCTGCATCATTTGATGAATTGCGGCCCCATCGGCGAGCAACTGGATGCAGAAGTCAACCAGATCCGACCAGCCCGACTGCAGAGTCCTGTCAAAATAGTCCTGCAATTGGTCACGGTAACGCGACCAAGACATGAGTGGGTCGATGGCGGGATAGGCCCGCTTGTAGGCACGTTCGTAAGACAGGCCCAGAAACGCCTTGACGGTTCCGAGTGTCGACTGAGTGACGGGTTCTTCAAAATTACCGCCAGCTGGCGAAACTGTTCCGATCATCGTCAGGCTGCCCAGGGATCCGTCACGCCGCTGCAGGACGCCAGCACGCTCGTAGACATTCTTGATGGCGGAATCAAGGTACGCGGGAAACGCTTCTTCACCTGGAATCTCCTCCAGTCGACCTGACGTTTCGCGCATCGCCTGTGCCCAGCGTGAAGTGGAATCTGCCAGCAGCAGTACGTCGAGGCCCATCTGCCGGTAGTATTCTCCCAAGGTCATCCCGGTATAGATCGAGGCTTCGCGTGCCGCCACGGGCATGGACGAGGTGTTGCACACGATGATCGTGCGATCCATCAAAGTGCCTGTGCCACGTGGATCCTGCGCCTGCGAGAATTCATGGATTGTGTCGACCACCTCACCCGCCCGCTCTCCGCAGGCGACCACGATCACTACGTCAACGTCAGAGTGCCTGGCAATGAGCGTCTGCAGGACAGTCTTTCCGGCTCCAAATGGCCCGGGGATGCAGGCGGTTCCACCGCGAGCAATGGGAAACATCGAGTCGATGATGCGAATCGTTGTGACCAGCAAGTCCGAGGGATAACGCCGCTCGACAAGACGCTGTTGCAGCAAGTCGGCTGGAAGCGGGATTCGTACAGGCCAGTGTTGCAGCATCGTCAAGGGACGATCTCCCGCAGCGCTGCTGATACGGGCGATTGGTTCGTCGATCGAAAAGGTTCCTCCCTGAATCCAGGTTAGTTCGACACGGCCAGTGACGTCGAACGGCACCATGATGTGGTGTTCGATCGCCCGTTCCTGAACCGTCCCGAGGACATCCCCAGCACGCAAGCGATCCCCGGCGCGGCGTTTCGGCACGAATGACCACTTGTGATTCCGGTCGATCGCATCCACGTAGCGACCACGCTGAAGAAACGTGCCGTCACGTTGAGCCAGAGTTTCCAGCGGGTTCTGCAAACCATCAAAGACCGAACCCAGTAGCCCCGGTCCGAGGGTGGCGTGAAGCAGTTGGTGCGTTAACTCGACTCGGTCGCCAACCTTCACACCGTGTGTGTCTTCGAAGACCTGCAGGTCGGCTTCTCGGCCGAAGACTCGCAGCACCTCAGACTTGAGGCGTTCTTCCCCCGTGCACACATAGGCAACTTCATTCTTGACGATCATGCCATCTCGCACCGTCACCGAGACAATATTGCCATTGACCGCCGTCACTTGGGCTTCACCAGTTTGCGTGCTGTTGTTCACCGAGCGCCTCCTTCAACAGGATGTCGAACCGGTTGCGGCCCTGTGACTCGTTCAGCCGCGTCCAGCGATCAACGATCTCCCAGCGCGAGAGGTAGAGCAACACGGACTCAAAGGTAAAGTGATACTGATCCGCCAGATTCGTCCATTCCGCCCACGTCGCCTGGAGCAGGAGTCGTTCGACTTCCAATGGATCATTTGTCGACAGCGACTTGCACACAAGCGGCACCCAAGGATGGTCTCGCACAATTCGAAAATTATCCTGATCCCAATTCTTGCGAATGTGGTCCACCCATCGGCCCACCCCGGTGGGAGCGGTCATTCCCAGCCGTCGCCTTCTCAATGCACTGGTGATGGTACGCACATCCATGCGATACTCGACAATGCGTCGAACCAGTAAGTTCTTAATGGACTGCATCAATCGGTCGTATTCCTGTTGAATCTCCTGGTCGCTTCGTGCCGTGGGCTGCCGATCCCATTGCAGGAATCGCTGCACTTGACTCACGACGTCAGCATCCGATGGACTCAACAGCTTGAGCCGTTCGGCCAGTCGTGACTGGGAGATTGGAACTCGCTCCACTAAGAATGTGCGCGGCATATGTGGCAGGCTCGCAACCAACATGTAGTATTCTGTGGCGGATAACATTCTCATTCGCTTCATATTCGCTACTGGATCATCCCTTCCATGAGGGCGCGAAATCTCGGGACAAGGTGCCTCAACAACAGCGTTGCCACGGCAGTATCACTCAGGTCAATCTCCAGGTCGTCTTCCTGGAGTCGAATGCGGATGCCGTGGCCCTCGTCGTGATCTCCAATTTCAATTCCATCACGCAGCAGATCCCTGGTCACCGTGACGATGAAGTGACTGAGCGTTCCCTCCTTCACATCCTCAGGAGTCCGACGAAGTTCCTCCAAGCCGACGACATTTGGGGGCAGCAGCAAAGTGACTGATCGGTCAGCTGGGGGTATGGCTCGCTGTGTGACTTCGAGGATCAACTGCTTGAGCAAATTTTCATCCTGCATCTTGCGAGTGATCAGGCGACGCACGCGATCGGAGAATTGATCGATCAGTTCCACTTTCAATTGCAGGATCGCGTCCCGGCATGCGAGCCGGACCGCCTCTTCGCCCGCAGCTCGGACCTGACGACCTTCCTCGCGTGCCGTCTCAAGTATCGCGTCCGCCTCCCGCCGGGCGTCCTCCAGTCGTTGTTCGGCCTGAAGGCGGGCCTGCTCGAATAGTTCTTGGGCGCGAGTCTGTCCTTCGGCCACGCCCTGCTCACGCAGCCGTTGGATCAATTCGTTCACTCCGGAGGATTCTTTGTCTGCACTCATTGTGATTGATCCACTCTAGGCCACTCTGTGGGTTGCGATGAATTCCTCAGCCAGCCGCACCACCAGGAATGCCGCCGCCCACGATCATGCCGAAAATGAAGGCGAATACCGCAAAGCCTTCGACAATCGCGGCTGGGGCAATTGCCAAACCAAACACTTCCGGCTTGGTTTTGGTCGCGTTGATTGCGGACGCGCAACAGCCACCTTGCAGGATTGCACTGAACAACAAGGCCAGACTGACGAGCAACCCAATCGCGAACAGTCCCGGTGCCGCCTCGGGTGTAACAACTCGATTGAGTTGCATCGTCACCACGATACCGTAGATCGTCTGCGATGATGGCAACGCGGAGGCCCCCACCAGCCGTCCATAGCCGGTTTCTACATCCAGCAATGCGCCACAGGCGGCCTGCCCAGCTCGTGCGCACCCGATAATGCTGCCAATCGCCCCCAGCGCTGTGGGAAGAAAGATTCCGGCCCAGCCTAAACACAGGATGAAAAACGTGTCCATAGTCATATTGCTTTCCGACTGAAGGGATGGAACGGGTATCCCTCTTCAGGAAGTCCCCACCCGAAAAACTCGATGCAGTTGAGCCTGAGGCCGTGGACAACTCCGCTCATTACTGCCAGCACAAGGTTGAGGCCATGCCCTAGCGTCACGACGAGAATCGCCAAAAGACTTCCGACGCCGATGCAACAACTCGCCTGATAGGCCAAATCGTTGAATGTCGCCGCCAACTGGGCACTGGCTAAACCGAGTGCAAACAGCCGCAAGTAGCTGAGGACATCACCAAACGCGCGGGTCACGCTCGTCAGGGACATGACCCCGTCAACAAGGCGTATCGCATGCGTTTTCAGAGAAAGAGTCCACGGCGAACGCTCGCTGCTGAACAGCAGAACCAAGACCGCCCCACAAATCAGTCCCCATTGGCCGATCTGACGCATTAATTCCCACGAATCCGCGTTGAAACGGCCGAGTCCATAAGCGAGCCCGCCCATCAGCAGAGCCATCCAACCGACTGACGAGAGCATCCGTAGTGACCATCGCAGATTCCAGGCCACCGCCAGATTCGCCAAGGTCAAATGCAGAACGCCCAGTGAAATCGAGATTCGCATCATCAGATTCGTGTCAGCCGCATCCAGCAGGATCATGGAATGCAGATAGGAACTGGCAGCAGGCGGGCGTCCAAAATAGCTGCCGATTAGCACTCCGTAGGTGACAGATGCGAGAATCACAGACAACGCCAAGTTTCGGAATCCACGGCCAGCCATCGATCTCCCCAACCTGCGCCACAGGAGCAGCAGAAGTCCACCTAATACGAGTGCATATCCCGCGTCCGCCATGATCATGGCGAAGAACAGACTGAACGAAATGAAAACGATTCCAGAAGGATCCCAAGAGGTGTAGGCGGGTGTCGTGTAGAACGTCACTGCATCCTGACCGCCCGCCGTCATTGTCGGATTCTCAAGCAGTGTCGGCGGTGAGTCCAGGCAATCTGGCGGCTCAATCGTCAATGCCAGTGACTGCGACTGGGCTAGGGTGCGAACCCGTTCCAACCCTCGCCGAGGAGTCCAGCCCTGAATCGCAAACAATGGCCGATCATCAAGCAACTGCCTCGCAGCAAGCTCTCGAGCGGCCTGATCCTCAACATGGGCGATCGATTGTTGAATCGCCCCGATCCAACGTGTTAGAGCCACTCTCTCCCAATGCGACTCCTCCAACTCCAATTCAGCAGCCACAACCGCTTGCCGGAGAGTCGACAGAGGATGGGGGGCCAAATCGACGGGGGGGACAGGCATCTGTTGTGGCTGATCCGGGGCAATGACAATCACGTAGGCAGAGTGCTGATCACGCGAGACAACTTGCCACATCAACTCGAGATTTGTGAGCAGGCGGAGCTTGTAATGTGGGACGACATAGAACCAGAACCTCAAATCGCCGAACTCTTCGTGATCCGGGAGGTGGAAATCGCCCCAAGGTCGCAACACATCGATTGCCCGGATGAGTTCATCACACTGACGTTGCAGTTCCTCTTGCCGTTCAGCGATTTGCAACGCACGTTGAACAACGCTTTCCAGATGGAGCCCCCGGTCCCCCGGAGCTGGACGTCGACGAGTTGGACAGGACCGCAGAAATCTCAGCGCCTTCCGCGTTTCATCGGAAATGCTCGTGACTGGACTTCGCCCAGTGTTACCTGGTCCCAAGTCAATCAGGTGCAGGCATCCAATCGCTTGCAGCTCATCCAGCACCAGATCTTTCTGATTCGTGGTGCCCAGCAGAGTGACTTTGACAAGAGACAAAATGGCCATCAGAAAACTTCCCCGCTGCGCTGCTTGGCTTTGGCGATTTTGGACCGGACGACCGCTGCACGATCTGAGTCCGAGAGAAAAATCTGGATGCGCTGAATCGCCGCCTTCGCCTGCGGAATCAAGACTTGCTCAAACAGATTGACACGTTGCGTGATACGACGGACCGCCTCTTCGAGACGCTGCACGCGTTGTCGCTCGAACTCCCGGCGAATCGTGGTCCGGCCAACGCTTTGCAACTGTTCAACCAGGAAGTCAACCCAGAATGGCTTGGACAACATGGAATACTCAGTGACTTCAAACGTGATCTCTTCGAGCTTGGGGAGTCGACTCCCCAGAATATTCTCCTCGCCCGCGACGACAGATGTGACTTTGACGAGTCCTGACAGATCCTGCTCGCTGGCCCCCAACAATGCGAACAGTCCCGCCTGAGAATTCACCAAGGCTTCGAATTCTCGCTCCGTCGCCGCCAGAGTGACCCGAGCCTGTTGATAGACCGCGATCAGTTGTTGACGTTTGAGATCGAGTGACGGCAGAAACCGCTCGTACATCTGCAAGTGGTCGCGCTCTTGTTTGAGCGCCGTCTTGTTTAATGGCGTCGTCATGCACGCTCAACCTCGCCCGCTGACGCAGACTGCTTGCCGGCGTGAAAGTAGTACTTGTCAATCAGCGACTGCTTCACCAGCAGTTCATCAGGCTCGAAGCATTCCCGGAGCGTCTGCCAACACAAGTCGAGCGCATCGTTGAGCGTCATTGAAACGTGAATGTCCATAAACCGTTCGACGAAGAATCGACCGAATCGAAGCAGCTTGCGATCGAAGTCCGACAAATCGAAGGCCATCGCCTGCTTCTTCTTCGCCCCTTGGGCTCCCGAGTACAGACGAATCATGGCGTTCGTGACTTGCGCGTGGTCCTCCCGAGTCACCTTCCCGATCACCTGCTGCTTCAGTCGTGACAACGATCCGAACGGATCAATCATTCCATGATGCAGATATAGCTGGCCTTCGGTGATGTAACCCGTATTGTCAGGAACCGGATGCGTCACGTCATCGCCGGGCATGGTCGTGACCGCCAGGATGGTGACCGAGCCGGCTCCCTTGAAGTCGCAGGCACGCTCGTAACGCTGTGCCAATTGAGTGTAGAGATCTCCCATGTAGCCGCGATTGGAGGGGACACGTTCCATCGCGATCCCAATCTCCTTCAGGGCGTCCGCGTAGGCTGTCATATCAGTCAGCAGCACCAGAACTCGCTTCCCTTCCTCCACCGCAAATCGCTCAGCCACCTTCAATGCCATGTCCGGCACGAGAAGCCGCTCAACGATCGGATCGGACGCCTGATTCACGTACATGACGGTCCGCCCCATGATCCCCTCGTCCTCGAACGTGGAGCGGAAAAAGTGATAATCGTCGAAGATCAGTCCGAGCCCGCCAAAGACGATGACATCGGCGTCAGCTTGAATGCCGATCCTCGCGAGTAGAGAGTTGTACGGTTCACCGGCCACTGAGAAGATGGGGATCTTTTGGCTTTCGACCAGACAGTTGAACAGGTCGATCATCGGAACCCGCGTCTCGATCATCTTCCTCGGGACGGTCCGCCTCATCGGATTGACCGACGGTCCGCCGATCGGAATTTCTGGCTCATGCGACAAGTCTGGCCCTCGATCCATTGGTACCCCGGAGCCGCGATAGACCCGCCCGAGAATGTGAGGTGAGTAAGTGACCTGCATCGGATGTCCGAGAAAGGAAACCTTAGCGCGTGTTGACAGGCCTTTTCCCCCCGCGAAAACTTGCAGTGAAACGACGTCCCGATCCAATTCAATTACCTGTCCAAGCGATCGTCTCCCATCCCAGTTCTCGACAATTGCCATGTCTCCGAAACCAACTCCCGAGGCGCGAACTTTGAGGATGTCACCCACAATGGAGAGGACATTCGTGTATCGCACAAGGTCAGGAATCATCAGGTGCTGCCTTCTGACAATGATGGGGTTCGGTCCGAATTCACTTCCGTCACTTCAGGATTCTGCTTTGTTCATCTTCCGCCACGCCAACCTTCCACCCAAGTTCAGTTTCGATCAACTGCTGCAACGACTTCGCGGCGTCCGACTCTCCATGCACGAGAAATGTCTGCCGGGGAGGAACAGCGAAGCCGCGCAGCCATCGCAGGATTTCGCTCTTGTCCGCATGACCGGATAAACCGCTGACGACCTCAATAGTGCCACGCACTGGGACATCGCGTCCATGCATTCGAACGAATTTGGCTCCGTCCTGAAGAGACCGGCCACGTGTGCCGATCGCCTGGAAGCCCGCCAGGATGACAGTCGTTCGTTCGTCGGACAGACGGCGACTGAGGTGATGCACGATGCGCCCGGCCGTTGCCATTCCACTCGACGCAATGATGATTGCAGGGCCATCAATGTCGTTGAGTGCCTTCGACTCCGGAGCAGACCGGACAAGATGATACGGCTTGCAACACAACGGACACTTGTGTTCATCCATCAGGAGCTTCATGTCAATTGCATGGTCCTCGGGGTGCTCACAGAAAATTTTCGTGGCGTTGAGTGCCATGGGGCTGTCGATGTAGACCGGGAGACGTGGTATGCGACTCGATTCTTCCAACTCGCGAACCCGCCAGATCAATTCTTGAGTGCGTCCCACCGCAAATGCCGGCACGAGTATGACTCCACCCCGCTCAACACCGTCGTTAATGACACGAGCCAGATTGTCAGACGCGTCCTCTGGAGGATGGACGCGATTTCCGTAGGTCGATTCGAGGAGTAACACGTCGGCATAAGGCACCAGTTCTGGATCGCGAATCATGGGACGTCCCCAACGCCCCAGATCGCCGGAAAAGACGATCGTCAGGGGCTCACGCTGGTCGATCGAAAGTTGAACTGTTGCCGAGCCAAGAATGTGCCCGGCGCGACGGTAGGTCACGTTGAACCCGTCCAAAGCAGGAAATGACTCGCCGTACATTTTCGGCTCCAGCTGTCGCAAAGCCCTTTCGGCATCGCGCTGGGTGTACAGCGGTTCGGCTGGATGATGTTTCGAGAATCCCTTGCGATTGGCGTAGGCTGCCTGTTCTTCCTGGATGTGTGCTGCATCCGGAAGAATGATTCTCAGGAGTGACCGAGTCGCTGGTGTGCAGTAGACCGGACCGCGGAACCCCCGGCGGACCAGCAACGGAAGATATCCAGTGTGATCAATGTGCGCGTGACTGAGTACCACAGCATCGATCTCTGATGGATTGAATGGCGGAGCCTCCCAGTTCCGCTGCCGCAATTCCTTCTTTCCCTGAAACAGACCGCAATCGAGCAGGACTCGTCGACCACACGCCGAGACGAGGTGTCTCGATCCGGTGACGGTTCCGGCAGCACCGAAGAATTGCAACGTGGCTGTCGTGTGATCAATATTCATTGGTGTCCCTGCAGCAGTGCGTGCGTCTCACGAGCCAACATCAAATCTTCGCGTGCTGCGATGGTAAGAATCCGGATGCGGCTTTCAGAAGCTGAAATCACGGAATCCGGTTGTGATGTGTCATTAAGTTTCTGGGACAACCGCATGCCGAGAAACTCCAGTGGGGCGCAAACCGCCTGCCGGATCTCAGCTGCGTGTTCCCCGATTCCACCGGTGAACACGAGTGCGTTCAACCCCGCCATGGATGCTGTCATACCAGCGATTGCCTGCCGGACTCGGCGGACGTACATATCGATAGCCAGTTGCGCCCGGGCACTTCCGGATTGAGCCGCTTTCTGCACCTGGCGAATATCTGCGGAAATACCCGAAACACCGAAGAGTCCGGATTCGCTGTTCAGCAGTTGATCCATCTGCGTTACGGAAACTTGATGCTCCCGCATGATGTGCAGGACAACACCGGGATCAATCGAGCCACTACGGGTCCCCATCATGACGCCTTCGAGCGGCGTGAACCCCATCGTCGTGTCGACTGAACATCCAGACTGAATCGCGCACAGGGACGCCCCGTGTCCCAGGTGGGCAGTGACGATCCGCAGTTCCGATAGGGGCCGATTGAGGATCGCGGCGGTTCGTTGTGCTGCGTAGGAGTGACTGAGCCCGTGAAAGCCATACTTGCGAATCCCCCATTCGTCGGTCCACTCGCGAGGAACCGGATAGGTAAAGGCTTCCGGCAGCAGAGTTGCATGAAAGGCCGTGTCAAATACCGCCACGTGCGGGCACTGAGGCAATGCCTGACGTGCCGTTACGATTCCCTCCAGACAGCGGGGATTGTGCAGCGGAGCCAGCGCAGCCAGTTCCCGGATGACGGACTCGGACTCGGGATTAATCAGCGTTGTCTTTGTGAAACGCGTGCCTCCATGCACAACGCGGTGCGCAACCGCGTCCACGCCAGCGCTCAACTTCTCAGAAACTAATCGGCATGCATCACGCACAGCGCTGGTGACGTCGGACCAACACACATCTGAATGTGATCCGGTTTCTGCGAGGAACGTGATTCGGCGGGTCGTAGGGGTTGTCGACCAGTCGGCATGGAACTGAATCAAGGTCTCTTCCCGATCAGTGTCGATGACGCTAGCTTTTAGGCTGCTTGATCCGGCGTTCAGCGTTAAGACTCGCAATCGTCTCTCCTTCCAGACACTTCCGCTGAACCGAGGGGATGGCCGCTCCAGCGCCAATTGCGAATCTCAGGCAGATCTTCACCGTGTTCGGTGATGTACTGCTTGTGCTCAATCAGCTTGTCACGAAGCGTCTGCTTGATGTAGGCCGCCTCCGCACCGATGTGAGGGACTCGGTCGATGACGTCGCCGACCAGATGAAAGCGATCGAGGTCATTCAGGACAACCATGTCGAACGGGGTCGTCGTGGTGCCCTCCTCCTTGTATCCGCGGACGTGCAGATTCTTGTGATTCGTGCGGCGGTATGTGAGACGATGGATGAGCCACGGATACCCATGAAATGCAAAAATGATGGGCCGATCCTTTGTGAACAGGAGGTCGAAGTCCTTATCACTGAGTCCGTGAGGATGTTCCGATGGTGGTTGCAGCTTCATCAGATTCACAACATTGATCACGCGAACCTTCAGGTTCGGAAGATACGTGCGTAACAGTTCCACCGCGGCGAGGGCTTCCAAGGTGGGTACATCGCCGCAGCAGGCCATCACCACATCAGGTTGGCTGCCTTGGTCGTTGCTGGCCCATTCCCAGATGCCCAGACCCGCCGTGCAATGCTTCACTGCGGCATCCATGTCAAGCCATTGCGGCGCCGGTTGTTTCCCGGCGACGATGACATTGACGTAATTGCGACTCCGCAGGCAGTGGTCTGTCACACTGAGCAGGGTGTTGGCATCAGGAGGCAGATAGATCCGGATGTTCTCCGCCTTCTTGTTGGCGACGTGATCGATGAATCCGGGATCCTGATGGCTGAAACCATTGTGGTCCTGACGCCAGACATGCGATGTCAGCAGGTAATTGAGGCTCGCGATAGGGCGTCGCCACGGAATCTGCCGACAGACCTTCAGCCATTTCGCGTGCTGATTGAACATCGAATCGACGATGTGGATGAAGGCTTCATAACACGAGAAGAATCCATGGCGTCCCGTGAGCAGATACCCCTCCAGCCAGCCCTGGCATTGATGCTCGCTCAGCATTTCCATCACACGGCCATCGGGAGAGACATGATCATCTGCTGACCATCTCTCTGCGACGGAACAACGATCTGTCACTTCAAAGACTGCCGACCAGCGGTTCGACGCCGTCTCATCGGGGCTGAAGACACGGAAATTCTGCTCGGCCTCGTTGAACCGCAGGACGTCGCGGATGAGTTCTCCCTGCACGCGGGTCGCCTCGGCCGAGACCGCCCCCGGCTGGGGAACGTCAACCGCATACTGTCGAAAGTCTGGCATCGCCAGATCCCGCAGAAGCTGACCACCATTCGCATGTGGGTTGGCGCCCATCCGACGATTCCCCTCTGGAGCCAGTTTCTGGAGCGATGGAATAAGCGTGCCGTTCTCGTCGAATAATTCCTCGGGGCGGTAAGACTTCATCCATGCTTCGAGAATCTTCACGTGCTCAGGCATGGAAGCCAGTTGACTCAACGGTACCTGGTGAGAACGCCATGTATCCTCGACGGGGAGTCCATCGACATTCTCGGGACACGTCCAGCCTTTGGGTGTTCTCAACACGATCATCGGCCAGCGTGGCCGCGACGAATCGCCGCTGGCCCGTGCATCTGACTGGATGCGCCGAATCTCAGCGATGACCAGACCCAGAACTCTGGCCATCTGCTCGTGCATCTCGCCTGGCTCGCTCCCTTCCACGAAATGTGGTTGATATCCGTACCCTCGCATCAGGGAATCCAGTTCATCGCGGCTGATGCGAGCCAGCACGGTTGGTCCCGCGATCTTGTATCCGTTCAAATGCAGAATCGGCAGAACGGCTCCATCTCGCACTGGATTCAGGAACTTGTTGGAGTGCCAACTTGTCGCCAATGGTCCAGTTTCGGCTTCACCATCTCCGACGATGCAGGCAGCAATCAGGTCGGGATTGTCGAATACTGCTCCATAGGCGTGAGACAGAGAGTAACCCAGCTCTCCTCCTTCATGGATCGAACCCGGAGTTTCCGGAGCCACGTGACTGGGAATTCCACCAGGAAATGAAAACTGTTTAATCAGTTGCTTCAGACCGCACTCATTTCGAGGCACGTGAGCGTAGAATTCACTGTATGTTCCCTCGAGATACGTGTTGGCAACCAGTCCCGGTCCACCGTGGCCGGGACCGGTCACATAGATCATGCTAAGGTCGTGTTCCTTGATAACGCGATTCAGGTGAGCGTAGACGAAGTTGAGCCCCGGAGTGGTTCCCCAGTGCCCCAGCAGCCGAGGCTTGATGTGTCGGAGCTCCAGAGGCTCACGGAGCAGCGGATTGTCCAAGAGGTAGATCTGACCGACGGACAGAAAGTTGGCCGCTCGCCAGTAGGCGTCAATCCTTGAGAGAAGCTCATCAGACAGAGAAGAAGTCATCTGCTCATCGTCAACCGTCGGCATACTTTGACCTTCCAGTTCGATCCACGAAACCATTGTGGAGATTCAGTTGTTTGTTGATTCTTCCGACACCGCCGCTGGTGCCTGTATCTCCGCTTCAGCTGCCAGCCAGAACTGGACGCCATCGCATGCTGGGCAGCCGGCTTCCTGCCACTTGAAGTACGCCAGCTCGCGAACATGTTTGCAGCATGGGTGAGTGACGCTCTCCATCCCAGAATCGGTAGTGCTGACCGGATCAGTGGGCTGCCCCATTCCGCTATCATGTTTCGTGTGACTCATCATCGGTCTCCGGTCTGCGTGTTCGAGGACTCATGAACCGATTCCGATGCAAAGCGTGCGCGTCGGAATGCGATAGGCCCCTTTCAGGGCTCGCCTCCCTTTGGATGCAAGCAACTGCCACTTTCTTCATGCCAACTCAGATCCCACAAGAAAAAATGCCAAAGGTTCTCCTGCCTTCAAAACAGGCAAAGACTCAGGCTCCCGCGACCTTTCGCCCCGTGTGCCCACAGACGCACATCAAGTGCGCAAATGTGCGCAGTCGCACGGTAGCACCGTTCACATCAAGGAGGCGTTCTGCGACGCATGGGGCGGACTGGTGACATTTTCCGCGGAATCGTCGTGCACCTCGCTAAGCCGCAGTTCTGGCATGAGACGTGCGTGAGTCAATACCGAGAAGCTAACGATCTTGACCTGTGGCCTTCGTCTGAAAGGGGTTGGCAATGCCTGACGCAACGCTCCACAAGCAACGCCAGGCGACCCATCGTGACGGTGCTGAGTCGCCTGGCGAGGACGGGGATATCATCGCGGCCTGTGTTCAGGGAGATCGAGATGGGCAGCGGGCAATCTATAAGCAGCACAGTTCAAGTGTGTATCGACTGATGTTTCGGCTGGTCGGTCGAGACAACGCCGAGGATCTGACGCAGCAGGTTTTCTTGCGGCTGTTTTGCTCGATTGGAAAATTCTCGGGACGGTCCTCATTCTCCACGTGGCTATATCGCTTGGCGACGAACGAAGCACTCCAGTTTCTCCGACGTGAACGACGCCGGCCGATGGGAGTCATTTGCTGCGAGCCGGTTGACGGGCGACGGACCGGTCAGTTGGACATGGAGGATGCGGAACTCATGGATTGGGCCGTGAGCCAATTGGCAACAGATGATCGTACAGTCTTCGTGCTGAAGGAAATGCACGGGCTGAGCTATCATGAGATTGCGCTCGTGGTTGATATCGCGGAAGGAACCGTCGCCTCTCGCCTCAATCGGGCCAGACGAGCTTTGCTGGAACTGCTCAGGCCAGTTGTCGATCACTGACACCGACTGTTGGCGTCGACGCGAACACGCGGTCAGTCCGTTTCGCCACAACAATCGACTTGCTTTGAACGAAGATTTTTCCGTTTGCGGTCATTGCGGCTTCATGATCGGAGCGAAATGCGTTATGGCCGCTCGCCGTTGTGTCGATCACTATGCACCATGGTCCGTGAATGCTCGCAGGTGGGTGGAACGCCACCGCGTTTCGAGAACCGTTGATCAGCACCATCAGGTCGTCGTCTCGTGTCGACGGCCCATTGAGTACGAATCCGAGCGTTTGCGAATCAAACGCGAGGTCGACCGGTCCGTCTGGACCGAACCACTCCACGTCGCCCCGCCAGTAGTGGCCACGGCAGATTGACGGATGGGCCTTTCGAAAGGCAATCATGCCCATGAAGAATTCGTGCACATCTCTGTGTTGCTCTAGACGCTGCCAATCCAACCAAGATGTTTCGTTGTCCTGATTGTAAGGGTTGTTGTTCCCTCCCTGCGTTTGCAAAAACTCGTCCCCCATCCGAAACATCGGAATGCCGTTAGAGAGCATCAACAGGCAGACGAAGTTACGGACCTGTTGCTTTCGATCCTGCAGCACGTCCGGAGTCAGCTCCGACTCTCCTTCGATCCCACCATTGTCGCTGAAGTCATTCGCTCCGTCCGTGTTGCCGTGCCCGTTCGCGTCATTGTGTTTCGATTTGTACGACACCAAGTCGTACAGTGTGAAACCATCGTGAGAGGTGATGTAGTTCACGCTTTGCCAAGGGCGGCAAGAGTTTGCCCTGTCGTCGGGGAACAGATCGCAACTGCCGTACAGCCGCGTCATCAAGTCTCCAATCAATCCAGAATCACCCCGAACAAACCGCTGCAGCGTTTCTCGATAGCGGGCATTCCATTGCATCCAGAGTGATCCGGGAAACTGCAGCCCCAGTTCGAAGGCCCCGCCGGCATCCCACGGTTCCGCGATCAGTCGCACCTGAGACAGAATCGGATCGCCGACGATCTCTGCGAAGATCGGAGGCTGATCGAGACTGATGGAACCATCAGCATTCCGAGAAAATACGGATGCGAGATCAAATCGAAACCCATCAACATGCATCTCCTCTGCCCAGTAGCGAAGACTGTCCACAATCAAACGGCGTACGATGGGGCTGGCAGTGCGGAGCGTGTTTCCGCAGCCGCTGAAGTTGCTGTAGTCACCAGCGGAACGGCCGTCGACGAGGTAATACTCAGAATTGTCGATCCCCCTGAAGCTGTAGGTGGGGCCATCGGCATTCCCTTCGCAGGTATGGTTGAACACGACATCGAGGATCACTTCGATGCCTGCAGCGTGCAGTGCCTGCACCATCCGCCGGAACTCACTCCGCTGGGCGCAATGATCGGGAGATCCTGAGTAGCCGTGGTGGGGCGCAAAGAAACAAAGCGGCATGTACCCCCAGTAGTTGCCATCCTGGGGGTCAAATTGAAAGACCGGCATCAGCTCCACGGCCGTGATGCCGAGGTCCACTAGGTACGGTATTTTCTCAATCACACCGGCAAACGTGCCGCGCTGCTTCTCGCGAAGGCCGGAATTGGGGTGCTGCGTGAACCCCCGCACATGCAATTCGTAAATGATCAGATCGGCCTCATGCCGAATCCTACGGTCATCAGTCCACGAAAACTGACACTGGCACTCGTCGAGCAGCGCCAATGCGGCTCTGCCGATATTCGAACCAGGTCGCCGCGCTGCTTCTCGATCGAAGTCCGGTGGAAAGAACACGGAGTGGGCGTAAGGATCGAGCAGGAGCTTCTCCGAGTCGAATGCAGAATGGACGACTTTCATCCCCTCTGCCGGGCCGAAAACGCGGTAGGTATAATACTGCGAGTCGCCCGTGTTGCATGCAGGAACTCGACAGTGCCAGACCGCTCCAGACTTGTTCCGAATCTGGTCATGCCGATAGACCGCCGCCGGCGACTCGAACTCGCTGGCGCGAAAGAACAGAAGTTCCACTCGGGTTGCATGTCGTGAATACAGGGCAAAGTTGTACGCCTGTTCGGCGGGCAACCATGTCACGCCCAGCGGAGACGGTTCTCCATCTTCCGTACTCCAGACCCCGACTTCCGCTGGCGGAGTCCAGTTCTCAATCGGTGTTTTGCAGTGCCGACAGGAATAGGCGACAAACGGTGTCTCCGGTTTCACGGCGATCACTCCATGGAAGTAGAAGCATGTTGCTGTTTGCCGCCATCACCGCCAGTGCTGATCCACTGTGAGGGATCGAGATCAAACCGTTCCGCGCACTCCAGCGAACAGAAAACATAGCGGGTGCCATTCCGACTCCGCCGTGCCGCAGCACCTCTTGGGGGAACCCACATCCCACAGACGACATCCTGCGTACTGCCGTCCGTAGGGGTGCTGCTGGCCGATGTCGTGTTCCGGCAAAAAACGGACGGATGTCGGAAGTGTTCCGTCCGATAGATCTGCAGCAGCGTGCAAATGAGTTGTGCGGGATCATCGTCATAGACGACGCGAGCGCCGGTTTGTTTGTTGCAGGCCTTGAGGATGTCGGCCACGATATTCGTGATGCCTCCTGTTCCAGTGAGGACTCCGATCAACTTCCCTTCGTCGTAGGCGATGGCCAGTTCACCCAGCGTTCCCGTACTGCCGCCCACAATCACCACGATGTCACTGCTGCGAATATTGACGACCTCGCGCCCCATCAGGCCACTGCCGGTAAAGATCAGGACATCATGCGCCAGTGTGGGGGACTCGTATTTGAATGCATGTTCGTCGAGACTGAGCGCAGGAGAGATTCCAATCACGGTTCCTCCCCGGCCTTGTGCGCCGCGCGCTGCGGCCAGCGGTAGCCCTGGACAGGCCCCCGTAATGACTACGCACCCAGCGTCCGCGACACTCGCCCCCAGCTGCTCTGCCTTCCGCAAAGACTCTTGTGGAATGTCCGCCCCTGCGCCGCCCATGACTCCAATCTTCAGCGGAGATGACTTGTGGTCTCGTTCGTTCATGACAGATTGCAATCCAGATCAGGTGAAATACGCTTTGAGCACATACTGGCTGAGCATTCTCTGCGTGTTAAAGAAGGCTCCATTCAACGCGATGGCGTGCCGCATGATATCGATGAATCGCTCTCGGCGGTGACAGTATGCGGGAATGACGTCGTGCTCAAGTTTGTGGTAGAGCGAGTCAGCGTCTCGTGCTCCGTCAGCACGCTGCGTCGGATCGAGGGCGTGTTCACCAACGACCCAGCCGGTGAGTCCTTCGACGCACCCCTCCAGCCACCAGCCGTCAGGGACGCTTAAAGACGGAACCCCGTTGAGCGCCGCCTTCATTCCACTTGTTCCCGAAGCTTCCAGCGGGGGCTCCGGAGTATTCAGCCAGACATCGACGCCACTGGTGATCAGCTGGCCCAGGCGAAGGTCGTAGTTCTCCAGGAAAACAACCTTGATGTTCCCATCCAATCTCTTCTGATAACCGAAGATTTCCTGGATCAACTCCTGACCTCGATCGTCGTGAGGATGGGCCTTGCCTGCGAGAATCAATTGTAGCCCGTTTGCCTGTTCAGCAAGTCCCTGCAGTCGATCAAGATCGTGAAACAGCAGAGTCGGGCGTTTGTAGGCAGTCATACGGCGGGCAAAGCCGATCGTCAGAATCTCCTCCCGCATTGCAACGCCGGTTGCATCGAGGACATGCTGCAGAAGCATTTGCTTTTGGTGCTGATGTGCCGCCCACAGTTCCTCTGGTGGAATACTGACTGCCGATCTCAGACTGTAGTTGTCGTCACGCCAGCCAGGGATATAGTGATCAAACAGCGTTTGAATTGCCGGCCCTGTCCATGTCGCCGCATGGACGCCGTTGGTGATCGCGTCAATCACATAGTGGCCAAACATGTGCTGTGAAACGAGTCCGTGTCGTTTGGCAACGCCATTGACGTAATGGCTCAGATTCAGAGCCAGATAAGTCAGGTTGAGGACACCTTCACAACAAAACACGTCTTTCATGTCGTAGACGTCTTTGCGGCCGAGCACCTGCCGCACGAGCTGCATTGGAAACTGGTCGTGACCGGCAGGAACGGGGGTGTGCGTGGTGAAGACGCACTGCTTGCGGACGGCGTCTATGTCCTCATGGGTGATCTTGCTCCGACCGCAGCTGGCCGTCGCCGTGTCCAGCAGTTCCAGCGTCAACAGGCTGGCATGCCCTTCATTCATGTGGAATCGTTGAATCTGATCGAAGCCCAAGGCTCGCAGCAGACGAACCCCTCCGATCCCCAGCACGACCTCCTGGCACAGACGGAAATGCAGGTCTCCACCGTACAGCCAGTCAGTCAGGTGCCTGTCACACTCCGCGTTCGCGGGAAGATCGGTGTCGAGGAGATAAACCGGAATCACATGACCGGAGTAGCCCGTGATGTCGTACTGCCAGGCCCGGACATGAACCGTTCGACCTTCGATCACCACTGAGGTTTGGGCGGAAGCCTCCTTGAGGTGATCCTCGACGCTCCAGATCTCGGGGGTTTCGACTTGTCGGCCGTCCGCATCGATCCGTTGGTGGAAATAGCCCTTACGGGACAGCATTGACACGCCAACCAGCGGCAGTCGCATGTCGGCCGCTGAACGCAGTGTATCGCCCGCCAGCACGCCCAGACCACCGGCATAGGTCGGAATGTCGGGCGTCAGGGCCACCTCCATGGAGAAGTAACCAATTGATCGGTCATTCATTACTTCCGATGCCTCACTCTGTGCGGCTCAGGACAGCGCATTCCTGTCGGCCGCTCTCCTCATGTCACTCATTGTGTAGCTTGGCAAGATATTCGTCCGGGTGGTCGAGGAGTTTTTGTTTGCAGCCACTGCAGCAGATCCAGACGGTCTCCCCGTTCACGTCAATCTTGATCGGGGCTCCCATCGTCCCCAGCATTCCACCACTGACTGGACACAGGTGTTGTTTCTCTGCAGAGGCGGCATCTTCTGGCGACAGTTTCGCCAATTCGGCTTTCATCTTTTCCATGCCAGATCCAGTGGTCCCATGATCGTGAGTTTTCGGTGTCGTCGTGACGCCGCCACCAGTCGGTGCCGGAGACGTTCCGCTGCAACCTGAAACGGCAATCGCCGCAACCGCCAGCAAAAAAACCGAGAAGAGAGTTGGTTTCATCAGGAGTTCCTTCAGGTATCGTGGTGGTTCGCCGGGAAAGATAATATCCGACCGGCCAGCAGGTTGCCGGACCGGTCGGTTCAGAAGGTCGCAGACGAGCTTACGGCTTCGCGGCCGGTTGAGCACCGGACTTGTGATGATCGTGGTCACCATGGGCAGCGGCTGGTGCCGGAACTTCGATGCCCAGTTTCTTGAGCAGCGCCTGGTGTTCCGTCTCGGCAGCTTTCAGCTTGGCCTCCAGCCCGGAGCAGTGAGCGCACATTTGAACGGTCTCCACGCCGTCGTCTTTGATCGTTTTTCCCATCATGTCGCAGAGCTTCTCGCATTCAGTCAGATGCTTTTGGAGGGTGGCAACCTGCTCCTGAACATCGGCTTCCTTGGCCGCCTCATCCCCTAGCTTGGCGATCTCCTTCCTCGTCGCCGCCACGTTCTGCTGAATCGCCGTCAGATGTTCTCGGGCGGTCTCGGCGGGGAGCTGTTGGCAGTTCTGGCCGTAGGCATTGAGCGCCTGGGCGTGAATTCGAGCCGACTGCTGGTAGGACCGGGCAGACAAGGGGCGGTAACCACCTCCAATGGAACCACTCTGCTGATGCCGCTGCTGCATCTTGGCGCGGGCCTGAAGGGCTGCATTTGTCGGCGTCTGTGCCGCTGCAAACTGGGTGGACATGGCGATGACTGCTGAACTGAGGAGCGCCGTAAAAAAGGGTCTTTGTGTTCGTGACATCGGTGTGCTTCTTTCGGAAGAGAAGAGCCGTGCATTCCGGGCGGCGAGTGCCCTCAAGTAGGCGGTGCACGGTCAACAGGAATCGGTCAACCTCGCTGCTGTATATTGGATGCAACTCGATCGGAAATTCTTCACGCGTTCTGTCAGATTTCTCGATCGGCGGATCGCGTCCCACCTTCGTTCTCTTTGTCGACGAATCGACCGGTCGCCATCGCCTTCCCGCTTACGTCTCGATATTATGACGAAACCGGAATAGCAAACGGGCATGTCAACTCGTCAGTTCACAACGACTTACGCATGTGCTGCCGCTCCAGTGCTCTTCCACTCCTATTAGAGTGATTTGCCCGTAGTTGAGACTGGCCATCCGCAGTCGCGACGGAAGGGAACGCAAAAACTGATGAATCACATGAAGATAATCGCAGCTGATGGCATCTAACAGGACGTCGCCCGAACAAGATTCGTCGCGCATGGCGGAATTGCCCGCTGATGTGTTCGCGAGTTGCCGTGCAGGCGACAGAAGCGCCCAGAGATCCCTGTTTGAACGCTGCCTCTCCCAAGTGTACCAGCTCATGGTTCGTCTCGTGGGAGTCCAGGACGCCGACGATCTGACCCAGCAAGTCTTCTTGCAGGTCTTTCGGAAACTGCATCAGTTTGCCGAAGGGGCACGTTTTGAGACTTGGCTGTATCGACTGGCGACGAATGAGGCGCTGCAGTTTCTCAGGAAGGAACGCCGCTGGAGATTTCAGCCACTATTGGTCGACCCGATGAGCAAGAAACCGGACGAAAGTGACGAACAAGATCACCGAGACCTGCTTGAACAGGCGCTCCAGCGACTCGATCCGGTGTTGCGGTCAGTCTTCGTTCTCAAGGAAGTGGAGTGCCTGTCCTACCAGGAGATTGCCGAGGCAATGAATATTCCTGAAGGGACGGTCGGATCACGTTTGAACCGAGCCCGCCGCGAACTCCAGCAACACCTGACTGATCTCGGTTGGGAGGCGTGACATGAACTGCACAGTAGTCAAAGAATTATTGTCGGCTTACTTCGATGGTGAACTGGGTGCCAAATTACACCAGCAGGTTCAAGAGCATGTCGAAGATTGTTCCGTGTGCCGCAGAGAACTGGAGGGATTTCGCCGCTTAGCGCAGCTTGCCTCCGAGGCGACAGTCGCGCCGCCATCGGCAGAACTTTGGCAGCGAGTCGAGTCTGGGCTGGATCAGGATGCCCCACCTCCGCCAGCTCTGCGACGGACGTCGTTGTCTCAATTGGCGATGTCCTGGAACACTCGACGCTGGACAACGCTGGCAGCATTGGTCCTGATTGCCGTGACAGTGGGAATACTTGGCTACAGGTCAATGTCCCCACCGCATGAACACCATCAATTTGCGGAGGTATTTGCAGAGTATTTGGATCGATTCAAGTCCGACTCGCGCGACGCTCAGGCGTTTTTGTTGTCCAAATATCACAACCAGCCGGTTACGCCAGAGTCCGCGATTGACCGTGTCGGCTATCGTCCAGCCGTCGCTGGCGGCCTACCGGATGGATATTCAGTTGTGTCAACGCACGTGGTGAAGATGCCCTGCTGCACCTGCGTGGAATGCCTCTGTCAGCGTGCCGATGGGACAACGCTGGCCATCTTTGAGCATGAGGAAGACGAACCTGAGTGGTTCGACAAGCGACCCGCAGTCAACGTGATCTGTCAGTCGAAACAGTGCGCACTCTTCGAACTTCCGGGAACAATGGCCGCGTCATGGAAGTCCGGAAAGCGATACGTGACGCTGATTGGAGCCCAAAGCGTTGGCGAGGTCGACAAACTGGTGGCATGGTTTAGTCGAACCTCGGAGACTGGCAATTTATGACCGTTAGAGAACTCAGCAACACTCATATTCGTTGTCGCACGGCAGGCTGCAGGCGAAAGTTCCGCATCGCATCGGTCGCAACGTCAATCACAGCCTGCGCAGAGCATCAGCTTCGGCAACGGTTGCGTTTTCGAAACACCGACATCAACGTGCGTTTCGATTTGTCGACAGGGACAATCACTTTGCGAGGGCAGGTTGCATCTTACTATGAGAAGCAACTGGCTCAGGAGACCGTGCGAAAGCTGGAACAGGTGACACGAGTCATCAATTCCGTTGTCGTGTGCCAGAACCTCGGCGAACCATTGCGATCAAATGTCCGGCAACAGGTTGCGGAGCAACCGGCAGATGGAGGACTCACATGAACAATACTGGTCCCACTGAGAACAGAGCGGCGAACTTTATCTCGCGTCACAGGGGAAAGTTGTTCGCTGGTCAGGCGGTTCTGTTTCTGCTGGCCGGGATGCTGATTGCCGGGGCCTTTTCGCGCTCCACGGGAGGCAAGTTCCCGGATTCACCGGCAGCGAGTGTCACTGTTCCAGCAGGGGAAACGCTGTGGACCTGTTCGATGCACCCGCAGATTCGGCAGCCGAAGCCCGGCAAGTGTCCAATTTGTGGGATGGATCTAATTCCGATCACCAAGACCGCTGGCGGAATGCGCACCGTGGCGATGAGTGCCGAATCCAGGGCGCTCATGCAGATCGCCACGACACCCGTTGAGCGACGCTACGTGACTCACGAGATCCCCATGGTGGGACGGGTCGACTACGACGAAACCAGACTGGGCTACATCACTGCGTGGGTTCCAGGACGCTTAGACCGATTGTTCGTGGACTACACGGGCTTGGAGGTCAAGCAAGGGGATCACTTGGTTTCCATCTACAGCGAGCAGCTCTATTCGGCTCAGGAAGAACTGATCCAGGCTCTCAAAAACCAGAGTGATCGGCCCTCAACGACGACCACGCTGATTCGACCGATTGACCTCGTGGAATCTGCGCGTGAGAAACTGCGATTGCTGGGATTGAAAGACGAACAGATTACGAAGATCGAACAGAGTAACGCGCCAGAAGAACATCTCATTATTTATGCCCCTTTGGGGGGAGTTGTGATCGAGAAGTTGAAGCAGGCGGGAGAACGGGTTCAGCTGGGCGAACGCATCTACACGATCGCCGACCTCAATCAGGTTTGGGTCCATCTCGATGTCTACGAGTCCGATCTGCAGTGGGTCCGCTACGGTCAGGATGTCGTGATTACCACGGACGCCTATCCGGGCGATGAATTCCGTGGCCGGATCGCATTCATACAGCCGGTGCTCAATGACAAGACGCGCACGGTCAAGGTGCGGGTCAACGTCCCCAATCTGGATGGCAGGCTCAAACCGGAAATGTTCGTGCATGCTGTGGTTCGTCCTCAGGTCGCAGCGGGGGGTAAGGTGATGGACCCGAGTCTGGTCGGCAAATGGCTCAGCCCGATGCACCCGGAGATCGTGCGTGATGAACCGGGCGATTGCCCGATTTGTGGCATGCCGCTGGTGCGGGCAGAAACACTCGGGTTTGTGACCCCCATCTCCGACGGCCAGCGACCGCCCCTGGTTGTCCCTTACAGTGCCGCCCTCGTGACAGGAAACCGGGCGATTGTGTATGTCCAACTTCCGAATATGCCGTCGTTCGCCGAACCCGCGTTCCAGACGTTGTCGACGGTCGTTCAAGGCGGCGACATGCAGAAGATTCGCGGCGCGTTCATCACCTATGCGAACATGCTCGACCGTCCCCAAGACCAGCCGGGAACGGACTACGCCCATCGAGTCTGGAATCAGTATGCCGACAATCTTTCCCAGCAGGCATTAGCCGGCCAACGGGTGAAATCGGCTAAGGGCGCGGAGCCGATCATCGTCGAAATCGAAGCGGTGATGAGTGCCGCCCGAGAGCAGTTTGCTCCGGCCGAACGACCTACATTCGAGGGTCGCGAAATCGTGCTGGGACCTCGCGCCGGAGATTACTACCTCGTGCGAAATGGACTGTTTGAAGGGGAAATGGTGGTCACGCAGGGCAACTTCAAGATCGACGCGGAAATTCAAATTCAGGCCAAACCCAGCATGATGACTCCGGAAGGTGGCGGCGGCGGTGGTCATAACCACGGTGGAACCGCAGCCAAGAAAAAAAACGACGAACATGCAGGCCACGTAGCCGCGCTCCCGGCCACTTTCACCCAACAGTTACGGACACTGGACGAAGCCTTTGACCAAGTCTTCAATGCGATTCAGCAACAGGACCTCACCAAGGTGACCGCGATGTTTCGTCAGTTCGCCCAGTCGCTCGGAGCGGTGGACGGATCGACGTTGTCGGGCCATCCACGAATGGTGTGGAAAGAGTTTGCCATGCTGCTGGGGAACGACGCCGTCGAAGGTGCCGATGTGCAACAAATGGCCAACGCTGACCGCGTGTTCCTGCTGCTCAAAGGGCACATGCGACGGATGCGCGAGCAGTTGGGGGTGAGGAATCAAGAATCTTCTCAAATAGAACGGCTTGCGGTTTCACCAGGATTCCAGTCAGAACTGAATCAGGTCTGGCAGCAATACCTGCTCGTGGGACAGGCTCTGGCAGGCGACAACCTCTCCGACGCCACCAACGCAGTTGCAACATTGCAGACGTCGCTATCTGGCGTGAGTGGCGAAGGACTGGATGAGAGGTCCGAGAAAGAGTGGTCGACCGAGTACGCCAATCTGATCAAGCTCGTCGAGCGGCTCAAAGCAGCGAAAGACCTTCAGACACTGAGGTCGGCGTTCTGGCCTTTGTCTCAGGAAATTGGCTTGCTCGCAAGAGTGTTCGGATTTGGCAATGACAGCCCGATCTACGAATTGCACTGTCCGATGGCGTTTCAGGGAAAAGGAGCCGTGTGGTACCAACCCGATGATCAAGTTCGCAATCCGTATTTCGGGTCAACGATGCTCAAGTGTGCCGATCGCGTGGAAGAGTTGAGCGTCGAGAGTGGAGAGTCGAGAGCTCCACACACACGACACTAGCATTGATTGCGGCGGTCGGCGCATGTTTCGATCGAAAGATCTCATGACCACGCGAAAATCGCACTAACTCTCGACGCTGGCCCCTCAACACTAGACTCTCACCCCTCCCATGATCGACCGAGTCATTCGTTTCTGCCTTGAGAATAAACTGATCGTCGCACTGCTCGTCTTCGCAGTGATCGGTTGGGGAGTTCTCGTGGCCCCCTTTGACTGGGATGTCGGAGACTTGCCGCGCAATCCGGTCCCGACCGATGCCATTCCGGACATTGGCGAGAACCAGCAAATCATCTTTACTGAATGGATGGGGCGGTCACCGCAGGACGTCGAAGATCAGATTTCCTATCCCCTCACCGTATCGCTGTTGGGGGTCCCTGGCGTCAAGACCGTTCGCAGCTACTCGTTCTTTGGCTTCTCGACGATCTATGTGATCTTCAATGAGGACGTGGAGTTCTACTGGTCTCGCACCCGAGTTCTTGAAAAACTGAACAGCCTACCTTCGGGCACACTTCCGGAAGGAGTGACGCCAGCTCTTGGGCCAGATGCAACTCCGCTGGGGCAGATTTTCTGGTATACGCTGGAGGGACGTGACCCGGACGGCAATCCGGCAGGTGGCTGGGACCTTGACGAACTGCGGACAACTCAGGATTGGTACGTCCGCTACTCGCTCCTCTCGGCAGAAGGAATTTCTGAAGTGGCCTCGATCGGCGGCTTCGTTCAGGAGTACCAGATCGACGTCGACCCGGATGCGATGCGGGCTGCCCGCGTTGGCATCGATGATGTGTTCATGGCCGTGAAAATGTCCAATATCGATGTCGGCGCCCGCACCATCGAGATCAACAAGGCCGAATACTTTATCCGCGGGCTGGGCTTCGTCGAGAAAGTGGAAGACATTGAAGACAGTGTCGTGGCTGTCAACGACAACGTTCCCATCTACATCAAAGACGTGGCGCACGTCTCGCTGGGACCGGCGCTCAGGAGAGGTGCACTGGATAAGGGGGGAGCCGAGGCGGTCGGTGGTGTCGCGGTTGTTCGCTACGGGTTCAATCCGCTCGCCGCGATCAAGAGTGTTAAGACGCAAATCGACGCCATTGCCCCCGGATTGCCGACCAAGGCACTTGTCGATTACCGACAGGTCCAGCCTGAGGAGGTTATCACCTACGGTCGGCAGCACGACTTCGATGCTTTCAACGGTGTCGAGTTGAATCATGAAATCTGGGTGAAGCATCTCCGCACCACACCGCGAGATCAATGGCCCGCATGGGTCACCACCAGCCAGATCACGGTAATCCCGTTCTACGATCGGACCGGACTGATCTACGAGACCTTGGGAACACTGAACAAGGCGTTGGTGGAAGAAATTCTGATCACGATCATCGTCATTCTGGTAATGGTCATGCACCTGCGCAGCTCAATCCTCATTAGTGCGCTGTTGCCCCTGGCTGTGCTGATGTGCTTCATTGCGATGAAGACCTTCGGAGTGGATGCCAACATTGTGGCTTTGTCGGGGATTGCCATCGCCATCGGCACGATGGTCGATATGGGCATCATTCTCTGTGAAAACATCCTCAAGCACTTGGAAGAAGCCCCTGCAGAGGAAAGCCGACTGGAAGTGATTCACCGCGCGTCCACCGAAGTGGGCAGCGCTGTGCTCACTGCCGTTTCGACGACCATCGTCAGCTTTCTCCCGGTCTTTACGATGGTGGGTGCCGAAGGGAAACTGTTCAAGCCGCTGGCATTCACGAAGACGTTTGCCTTGGCAGCGGCCGTCATCGTGGCGCTGACGATCATCCCACCGGCGGCCCATATCCTGTTTACCGCCAGCGTCTCTTCGCGACGGCTGAAGCAGATACTGTATGCAGCGTTGATCGCTGCGGGCGTCGGGATTGGAATCTGGCTGGCGTGGTGGGCCGGAGTCATTGTTGGTGCGTTAGGTGCGTACAAGTTGTTGGAAGAATCTCTGCCCGAACAACGCGAAGTCTGGAAAACACGAATGCGGCGAGCGAGCACAATGCTGGCCAGCGGGGCTGCGGTGTTGTTTGTCGGTATCCTGCTCACGGATGATTGGCTACCGCTCGGACCCGACAAAGGCTTCCTCCGAAACTTTGCCTTCGTCGCCCTGTTGATCGGAGGGCTACTGGCCATTTTTCAAGTCTTCCAGATGTACCTTTACAAGCCGATTTTGTGGTGGTGTTTGAACCACAAGCTGTTGTTCTTGTGCGTTCCGGCCATGATCTTGGTGTTGGGTTTTGGCGTGTGGCTGGGACCACGATTCATCTTTGGCCGGATTCCCGCCGAGTACGATGCGCAGTCGCTGTCAGCCGAGGAAGTGCAGAATCTATCCACCTTCGAACACTTCAAATATGAACTGGGTGGATTGCGGGGCCAGTCCTGGGAGACCTTGCGGCACGCTTCCCTCGCTACCCAGTTGAAGTGGACGCTCGCCACAACATGGAAAGGCTTCGGCAAGGAGTTCATGCCCCCGTTGGACGAGGGCTCCTATCTGTACATGCCGACCACGATGCCCCATGCGTCGATTGGTGAGGCACTCAGTGTGCTTCAACTCCAGAACCAGCGCATCAGTGCCATCCCTGAGGTCGAACTCGCCGTCGGGAAGGTTGGCCGCGCTCAAAGCCCGCTCGATCCCGCGCCGATTTCGATGATCGAGACGACCATCAACTACAAGTCGGAGTACATCGTTGATAAGGATGGCCACCGCATTGAGTATCAGTTCAACGAACGCGAAACCGATTGGTTTCAGGACAAAGATGGCAACCTGCTGACCGCGAAGGATGGTCAACCCTATCAAGTATCTGGAATGTATGCTCGGGACAATGAGGGTCGACTGATTCCCGATCCCGAAGGGATTCCCTTTCGGCAATGGCGTCGTCCGCTCGATCCGGCGCTCAATCCGGGGCGCAAGGAGTGGCCTGGCATCGCGACTCCCGACGACATCTGGCATGAAATCACCGAGGCAGGTCAGATTCCTGGAACGACATCCGCGCCCAAATTGCAGCCAATCGCCGCACGCATCGTCATGCTTCAAAGCGGTATGCGAGCGCCGATGGGTGTTAAAGTCAAAGGGCCCGACCTCGACACAATCGAAAAGGTCGCCCTCGACATCGAACGCTTCCTGAAAGAAGTTCCCAGTGTCGAAGCATCCGCTGTGATTGCCGATCGGATTGTGGGCAAGCCCTATCTCGAAATCGACTTCGACCGCAAGAAGATTGCACGGTACGGCCTGACCATCCGCGATGTTCAAGATGTTATCGAAGTGGCCATTGGGGGGAAGCGAATCACGACGACCGTAGAAGGACGCGAGCGATTCCCGGTTCGAGTTCGTTACCTGCGCGAGCTGCGCAACGAAATTGAGACGATGAACAAAATCCTCGTACCGGCCAAGGACGGCTCTCACATTCCACTCTCGCAGTTGGCGGAAATCCGTTATCTGCGGGGGCCTCAGGTCATCAAGAGTGAAGATACGTTCCTGCTCGGTTATGTGCTGTTCGACATGAAGGTCGGCAAGGCCGAGGTCAACGTCGTTGAAGACTGCCAGCGATACCTGCAGGAGAAGATCGACAGCGGAGAATTCGTTTTGCCGCCAGGGGTCAGCTATACGTTCGCAGGCAACTACGAGAATCAGATCCGCTCGCAAAAGACGCTGATGGTCGTGCTGCCGCTCGCCCTGTTCGTGATCTTCATCATCCTGTACATGCAGTTTCGATCGGTCATAACGACGTCACTGGTGTTCAGTGGAATCGCGATCGCCTGGGCCGGTGGATTCATCATGCTCTGGCTGTACGGGCAACCGTGGTTTCTAGATTTTGCGATCTTCGGGACGGAAATGCAGACATTATTCCAAATTCATCCAATTAACTTGAGTGTCGCCATTTGGGTCGGATTCCTGGCGCTGTTTGGAATCGCGTCCGACGACGGTGTCGTCATCGCGACGTATCTCGACCAAAGCTTCTTCAGCAACCGCATCACCACCTCTGACGAAGCCCGGCTCGCGACGTTGGAGGCCGGTCTGCGTCGCGTCCGCCCCTGCCTGATGACCACGGCCACAACCATTCTCGCGCTGCTCTCGGTCCTGACCTCGACGGGACGTGGTTCGGATATCATGGTTCCGATGGCCATTCCGAGTTTTGGAGGGATGCTGATTGAGATTATGACAATGCTCGTGGTTCCTGTACTCTATTGCTCTGTCCAAGAATGGAAGCTCCGTTTGGGCATCAAAGATCCACGTTTCGCCGAACACACGGAGTGAACGCACCCGTCTGGTTCGCGAGGGAGAATCCCTCAGGCGATGATGGCGGCGACCGGTCCGCATAATCGACGCCGACAGTGCGTTGGAGACCCCTCCAGCGGAGGCGGCGCCAGAGGCACCACAGGGGCAATGCCCAGTCTGCCCCAATACTGGGCGCGGCCATTGAGTCGCAACTCATTGATGTGAAGCTGCTTGTGCCAACAGAAAGGCGTCTCGTATTCAGTGAGGTATATGGTCATGTACCGTAGAAATACGAGAAGCCTTTCCGATCGAATTTGCGAGAGATCGAGCCCGCATGTCATGCGTTATGGCAGACCTGCCCGGCGACCCTCAGAAGGCAGCTGGCCCCAGAAACATCATCCAGCCATGTTCCGCTCAATTTCGTCCTGTGACCTTGCCCCCAAGTCTGATCCACTTGGAAGGTGAGAACAACTAGGACGTACCCTCCAGGGATCCCTGGAGGGTACCCGCCATTGCGGACGAAGGTGGGGGTGAGGTAACGAGTCCCCATGAGCAATCAAACCCTTTCCACCCTGGTCGCCATTTACCGCCGCAGGAACGGCCCCCGAATCGCCGCATACCTCGACTACTTTCGGCACGAGCTTCACTCACTCGACGACGCCATTCGATTTGCCTGCCACGGTAAGGAGGGAAAAATCCACGGCCACCAGCATCTCGTCGGTAAAGTGAAGCTGGAGCAGGCCCGGAAGGAACTTCAACGGCACGCCGACGAGATCACGGCCTGCAAGTCCTTCGAGGAACTGCTCACCCTGGTAGAAGATCACACAAGCAGCATCGACCGCTTCGGCGTCCTGGCCGTTTACGACACGTCGCTGCGGCTTGGGGCGCATCTGAACCTGTGGCCGGAAGTCGTTTACCTGCACGCCGGAACGAAGAAGGGTTGTAAGGCGCTGGGCGTAGCAGCCAAGGGCGGCATGGTCGAGATGGAGACACTGCCAGAGGCGGTTCGAGCGCTGGAGCCGTATCAAGCCGAGGACTTCCTCTGCATCTTCAAGGATGCGTTTGCGGGGGTGGGTGGGAAGTTGAAGAAGTGTGGGCCTGGGAGCCGAAGCGACTGTTAGCCACGGAGTTCGCTTGATGGATCATTCATACGAGGAAATCCGAAACGTCGTTCTCGATATCCTTGCTGGTCGAGAAAAGACGGCCTACGAGCCGAGCCAGTTTCAGCACATGCTGCTCGGAATCGGCGAAGTCCTTGAGCGGCGTGAAGGCACGACCAAGCCTGATCGACACCACCGGGCCGAGCCGTCACACGCCGACCGGGAGCTATTCCCCGAAGTCTTCTGGGACTTGTTCCGGCAGGGCGTCATTACCCTGGGTCTGGACGACTCAAACCGGGAGTTCCCCTTCTTCAAGGTGTCGCAGTTCGGCAAGCGCATCCTCGAAGATGAGAACACGTATTTCTTCCACGACCGGACGACCTACACGACCCTGATAAAGTCGAACGTCCCCCACATCAACGACATCACGCTGCTCTACCTGCAAGAGGCGATGCAGTCGTTCAAGTCGGGCTGCATGTTGGCGGCGACCGTGATGCTGGGCGTGGCGTCCGAGCATTCGTTCCTGCTGCTGCTCGAAGCCGCTGAGGCGAATGGCAAGTACGGCGCTCGGTTTGCCAGCGCAGCAAAGGAGAACTGCGGCGACCGGCCGCGACCTTCTCATCTCACCCCGGCGCTCCCGGGAGATCGTCCACTGCCTTCCCGGGCCCCGCTCTCAACGGCCAATCGCCCGGCCCGTGGTCAGAGACTCTTCGAGAGTCTCAGTCAGTTGAACACCGTGTTTACCTCGCGCAGGGCAGAATCACAAAGTAGCTGGCGTGCAAACCAGGTGAGACAGAATCTGTCCCGGTGCCCTGCTACTGTGCGACGTGTCGATTGCAGAACGCAGCGACCACGCTAACCTTTCTTGCAGAGAAGCGGAGACGAGGGCTAATGTCTGACGCAGTGCATTTCATTCGGCAGTGGTGGTTGCTTCGTCAACTCAGCGCTTCCGGTGCGAATTGGACCCTCCAGAAACTGGCCGACGAACACAGCGGCTCAACCAAAACTGTCCGACGCGACCTTGATGCCCTGTCTGCGGTTGGTTTCCAACTGCGGGAGTCAGTCGGGCCACACGGCAAGAAGGCCTGGCGCATCAACACCGCCGAGATTCTCGCAGGCGTTTCTCTCACCTTCGATGAAATTGCCGCCTTGTACTTGGGCCGACGGTTTCTGGAGCCACTGGCCGGCACGCCCATCTGGGAAGCGTCCCAGCGGGCGTTCCGCAAAATGAAGCTCGGCGTCGACGAGACGGCCCTCAACTATCTGGACAAGTTCGCCACGGCGTTCCACCAAGCGACCGTTGGCGGCAGCGATTACGCCGGGCGGGGCGAGTTGATCGACCAGTTGATGATCGCAATCGAAGATCAGGTCATTACTGCAATCCAGTACAATGGTGCGAGCGATTGCGAACCGCAGCAGGTCACCATCCATCCGTACGGAATTGTCTATCATCGAGGGTCACTTTATATCGTCGCATTCGCCCCCCATCGCGACAGCCTTCGCCACTACAAGCTCGACCGCATTCACTCGGTGACCACCGGCACGGAAAAGTTCACGCGGCCACCGGACTTCCGACGCGCGGATCATCTCGCCAGCACGTTTGGCGTGTTTCATTCTTCGGGCGAGCCGCAACAGGTTCACATTCGGTTCCGTCCCAAAGTCGCCCGCTACATCCAGGAACACCGCTGGCATCCCAGTCAAATCGTGACGGAACAGTCCGATGGCAGCGCCCTCATCGAACTGCAACTGGCCGACCTGCACGAAGTGAAAGCCTGGGTGCTGAGCTTTGGAGCCAAGGCGGTGGTGGAGGAGCCGGAGGAGTTGCGGGAGATGATTCTGGCCGATTTGAAATCCCTACGAGGAGCGTACCGATGAACTCCCAAGCCCACTGCGACACCTGGTTGATGTTCCAGCGCAAGCATTACGTCTCCGTCGACCACATGCTGCGCCAGCCCTCCGTGCCGGGAGAGTCTGTGGAGGCGATTTGGAAAATGAGGTATCCATGACAACGATACTTTCCTGCGGATGCGCATTTCGTTGACTACACGCAAGGAGTTTGCGACATCGTGCTGAACAGAAGGGAAGACGCTTTCAATGCACGGATTCGGCTGGCAAGTTGAACATTTTCATTCACACCCGTCGAGTACCCTGACGGTGAGACGATCCTGCAGCCCTAGTTGTCATCGATCCTCGGATTTCGGTGAGATTACCTGGTCGTCAGGCGTTCGCGAGATCAATTGGATGTGCTTGAACTGTGTGTCTGGAACAAGCGGATGAAAGGCGGGCAATGAAGCTCAACGAAGGCGAATTACAGGATTCAATCCATTTCTTTTGCCAAGTCACCGGTCATGCGGAACTGCGGGGATGGCAAAGAGACCTGATCGCGGAACAGCAGCCTCGTAGCCGACTGATTCGGATTCCCACGGGCCTGGGAAAAACAGAGGGGGTCTTGGCAACATGGATGTGGCATGCGACCTCCAAGCCTAATGCCAGAGCCCGAATGGCTTGGCCGAGGCGCCTTGTGTGGTGTCTGCCGATGCGTGTTCTTGTCGAGCAGACTGGCGAAGTTGCAAGTCGATTGGTCAAAGCCTCAGAGTTGGATATCGGCGTTCATACACTGATGGGGGGAATTGAGCCGTCAGACTGGCATCTATATCCAGAACGACCGGCCATTCTCATCGGCACTCAGGATATGCTGCTTTCCCGGACGCTGAATCGCGGCTATGCCGCTGGGCGGGCACGCTGGCCGCACGACTTCGGCTTGCTGAATCATGATTGTCTGTGGGTGATGGACGAGATTCAGTTGATGGATGTCGGCCTCGCCACCTCTGCGCAATTACAGGCCTACCGAGATCGCTTTCAAAAGAGTGGATTCCGGCCGTGCCACACCTGGTGGATGAGCGCCACGCTGCAACCAGAATGGCTACTGAACGTCGATACAACGATTGCTTTCGACGACTGGAGTCGCGCTCCATGCCAGGTTTCCCCTGAAAGTCGTCAGGGTGGCGTCTGGCAAATCGAGAAAGCGTTGACAACGCAAGTAGTGCCTACCCCAGATGCGAAGGGGTTCGGTGAGCTGGTGCTTGAGCGACACAGTCAACTGAAATCCGGGGAGCACGGCAAAATCACCTTGGTCGTGTGCAACACGGTCGAACGGGCAATCGCCACGCATGCTGCGCTGCAGAAGAAGGGACGCAAGGATGGCTTGGAACTGGTGCACAGCCGTTTTCGACCTTATGAACGAAAAAGGTGGAATGAATTCCTTAAGAGGAGAGCGTGCAACCCAGAGGCGGATCGAATCATCGTCGCCACGCAAGTCGTCGAGGCAGGTGTCGATATCTCTGCTGGATGCTTAGTGACAGAACTCGCTCCTTGGCCGAGTTTGGTCCAACGATTCGGCCGGTGCGCTCGCTATGGAGGGAGCGGACAGGTCGTTGTCGTCGACCGGGGACAGGATGAAAAGTCTGCACTCCCCTATGAGTCAGACGCCCTCACGAGTGCCTGGAACGCGGTGCAGCAACTCAATGACGTCGGGATTCGGCGGCTTGAAGAATTCGAAGCCGCTCTCGATACCGAGTCACGCAAGGAACTCTATCCTTACTCTCCCGCACACTTACTGATGGAGGAGGAGTTCGTCGAATTATTCGATACCACAGCCGATCTCACCGGGGCCGATCTCGATATCAGCCGGTTTATTCGTTCCGGTGATGAACGAGATCTGCAGGTGTTCTGGACAGAGGTTTCCAAGAAGGCAGATCCTGATTCGAAACGACAGCCACTGCGTGATGAGCTGTGCTCTGTTCCCTTTTTAGCAGCGCGGGACTGGTTGTGTGGGAAAGAGACGAAATCGAATCGGAAGCCGAGGTTGCGGAACAACATGCGAGCCTGGATCTGGGATTGGATCGAGGGCCAATGGGTTGGAGTCACTCGTGAGATGTTGTTGCCCGGTCGAATAGTTTGCGTCGCAACGGAATGTGGTGGCTATCTAAGCGAAGTTGGCTTTGCCCCCGATTCGCCGGTGAAGGTTGACGAAGTCCCGATCCCAGAGCCGGAATCGAAGGTCGATCCAGATGATGAAAACGACTCGAAGCAGGATGGTGAACCACTCAGCCAGACCAGTGACTGGAAGACAATTGCTTACCACAGCCACGAAGTTGCTCAAGAAGTTCGGGGCATCGGCCAGGTACTCGAATTACCGAGTCATTTGCTGGAATTGATGGAACTGGCCGCCAGCTGGCACGATTTGGGGAAGGCCCATCCGGCGTTTCAAGGGATGTTGCGAAGCTCGGAGACCGAGAAACGTCCCGCCCGATTCGATTTAGCAAAGGGACCAAAGTCCGCTTGGATCGCCAATCGGTCAAAGTTGTACACGTATCTGGACGATTCGGACCAACGCCCTGGATTTCGTCATGAGTTAGCCAGTGCACTGGCGTTATTCGCTGTGTTGAGACAGTTCGCTCCGCAGCACGAAGCGCTCCTTGGTTCGTGGACGGAGTTGTTCGAAGCGATGTCGCGGGCGATACCAGAACCTGTACCGGAATGTCAGCATGCCGAGATTCAACGCATCCTCGCATGCACTGCCGATGACTTCAATCTGCTGGTGTACCTCATCGCTTCGCACCATGGAAAGGTGCGAGTCGCCCTGCATGCAGCGCCCGCGGACCAGGACTATCAGATTCGGCAGAGCAATGACCGTCGCGGATTGCCGATCCGCGGAGTTCGCAATGGAGACATCATTCCGGCAATCAGCATCACACCAAGCGGTGCACCTTTGCCAGAGATAACGCTTTCGCTCGAACCAGCGTCGCTTGGTCTTTCGTTTGCGACAGGGGCCAGTTGGCGCGAGCGGACGCAACAGCTGACCCGTCACTACGGTCCAGCGGCGCTTGGCTACCTGGAAGCGATCCTGCGTTCGGCGGATGTTCGGGCCTCGCAATCGACTGCAGCTGATCCTGCATTTACCGAAGGAGAGGTGCCTCAATGACGCTGCATCTTCATCACCTGCAAGGCTGTGCCCCCGCTCCCCTGGCGCTGTATCTCAAAGCCGTTGGCATTCTGCGTCTGGTGAGCGAGCAAGCCGATTCCGCAGCCCGAGGATGGTGGCAGGACGAACACTTCTGCCTGCTGACGAAACTCGATCGGGAAGCGTTCGATCGGTTCTTCCTGGAGGAATACGCTCCGACACCAGTGTTCAATCCATGGGGAGGTCGCTCGGGATTCTATGATGGGTCACCGGAAAAGACCTCGCGGATGGCATTGGAGGAAGTTGAACGCTCGCAATTCGAAAGATTACGTGGATTTCGCTCCGCCTGCCAGATTGTTCGGGAGTTGGCAGGGACAGTGAAGCCCGCGAATAAAGAAGATCAGCATGCACTGGTAAGCGGAGTTCGCAGGTCAATTCGCGGTCCAGCGATCGATTGGTTGTCGACGGTATTGGCAGATCTAGGTGAGGACAACTTTGGTCCGCCAATATTCGGGACTGGTGGCAACGAGGGCAGTGGGAGCTATACGGCGGCATATTTTGCTGCAATCAATGAATGTATCGTCTGCCGAACGTGGGATTCGCAAATTCACGATTGTCTGTATGAGATCGCTTCTGAAGCAACTCGAACTTGGGATGGATCATTTTTCGCTCGTGAAACGGCAAGTTCAAAGAAGCCCAAGAAGAAAAACGTTGACGGACCTTTCCGACAATTTCTTCCTGAAGGTGCTCTATCGCCATGGGATCTCCTGCTGATGTTCGAAGGAGCGTGTGCATTTCATTCGGGAGTGGTTAAACGTTCTTCCGATAATTCCACCCTACTTACGAGTTCGCCCTTCTACTTTAGGCCACACGGAATAGGGACTGGAGCGAGTTGTGATGCTGACGAATACGTCGTCAACAAGGGGCGTCGCCAGCCTGGACGTGGCGAACAGTGGTTTCCGATTTGGAATCAACCTTGTACCTATTCTGAAGTGAAGACATTACTCGTTGAAGGGAAGTGCTCGATTGGTCGAAATCAGGCACAAAAGCCTCTCGATGCGGCGAGGGCGATAAGAAGACTAGGAGTCAGTCGGGGCGTAGACGAGTTCATCAGGTATGGGTACTACCAGCGGAATAATATGGCGACTCACTTTGCAGTGCCGCTGGGAAGGATACGAGTGCCGAAAGAAACTGACGAGAATGCCCGTCTCATCGACGACATCGCCCCCTGGATGCAGCGGTTGCAGCGGCTGTCCCGCGACACCAGCACGAATCATCCTCCCGCCAGGCTGGTGCACGCCGAGCGGCGGCTGGCGAACGCGGTCTTCGAAGCGTTGACTCATGACCACACCCCGCAGCGCTGGCATCTGATTCTCGGCCTCATGGTCGATATCGAATCGATTCAACAAGGTGGCACAGCGATTCAAGCCGGCCCAATCCCCCGCCTGCAACCTGGGTGGATCAAGGCGGCCGCTGACGACTCTCCCGAATTTCGACTCGCACTGGCGTTGGGAAGCGCCGCGACAGGCTATCGGAAGAACGGACGTGCGATTGATCCTGTCCGGCATCATTGGCTGCCATTGGAACAAGGAGCGTACCGCTTCCAGGTCACTGACAAACGGCTCGCTAAAGATACGCGCGTCGTCATGACAGGCCGCGATCCCGTGGCCGATTGCGCTGCTGTTGCTCAACGACGATTGATCGAGGCGGAACATACGGGACAGCGGCATCTTCCGTTGAAAGCAGCCTTCCGGTGCGATGCCCGACTCGAAGACCTTGCACGCCTGATAAATGGAGACGTTGACCTGGACCGCACCATAGTCCTCGCCCGAGCCTTCATGGCCCTCGATTGGAGCCGCTGGAACCCGGATCAGCATCTCCCGGAAATGCCCAAACAAGATTATTTCTCTCATCCCGATGAAGCCTGGCTGGCGATCCGTCTGGCTTGTTTGCCGAAGTGGAAAGCCTCCGCTGATCCGGATTCGCTGAGCATTCCGTGTGAACCTGCCATGGTATCCCGGCTACTCGCTGGTGATGGCGGTGCTGCAGTGCGGATCGCGGCGAGAAGACTCGGAGCGCATGGCATTCGCGTGCCGTTTCAATCAGCGATCACTGATTCACAGACTGCCAGATTGTGGGCTGCGGCCCTAGTTTATCCCATCTCTCGATGGACCGCAAAGCGTGCCGTCGAGATCCTCGTCCCTGATTACTTTGGAGAACACGCATGATTGATCTGAGTCCACTGAACGGCGTGAACCGCCTGCTGTTTTCAGTCCCGCTGCAGCCGATCCAAACAGATCGCTTTCAGCCCACCGGATTCCCCAGCCTCGGAGCAGCCACCTATCAAACCAGCGCGGGTCAGAAGCTCCTGGTCGAGAGCGCCCAGAGCATGGCCAACCGGCTGGAAAGGGTTTGCTGGGATGACGTCAACAATGCTCCCATCGAACCTCTGAAGGGGATCAGTCACGTTACCGTAACAAAAAGCGGAGAGTTTCTGACGGATACCATGTTGGAAGCCCACCGGCTGAACAGCCCGTATCTGCTGGAAGCGAGTGACAAGTCCTTTTATGACAAACTCAAGTCCGATCTCGGTGGGTTGGCAGACGGGCCGATCAATCGGAAAGTGCTCGCGGAAGTTGTCCTGAAGTACGATGTCGGGAGTCTCATCCACGGGCTGTTCCTGGCGAAGAGTGACCTTGCTGGCGGTCGACTGCGTATCTCTCGCGTACTCTCGTCGTTTGTCGAAGCGTCCGGGGTCCGCGTGGCCGCCTCGGGTGGCGTGAAGAACGATCATGTGAATCCGTCCGGAGATACGAAGTCTGGGTTTGGCAATGTCCCGTTCTCACGTGACGAATTCACGGCCGACTCGATTGCCTGTCACTTCAATATCGATCTCGCGCAGATCCGCGGTTACGGGCTGGGCGAGGACGTCGAACGAATGCTGATTCTTCTCGTGCTGCATCGGCTGCGTCGTTTGCTCGATGGAGACATGCGGTTCCGCACCGCCTGCGACCTTGAGCCAGTTGCTCCGGAGAACATCGTCGCAACCCGTCCTAAGAACTTCGCTCTGCCGAGTCTGACCGACCTGGAGAAAGAGTTGCCAGGGGCGATCAAGAAGTGCTCCCCCAAAATGACCCACGAGACGGTCGCCTTCGAGGACGAACTCAAGAAAGCGAAGAAATCGAAGGGTGCGGCCGACGACAGCGAAGACTTCACCGAGAACGACGAGGACGAATAATGCCCACCATCGAGATTTCGTTTCCCGGTGGCCGGTATCATGCCACGCCGTGGGGCCATCACGTCAACGAGGGGCAAATCGAATGGCCTCCCTGTCCGTGGCGGCTGTTGCGTGCCCTCATCGCTGCCGGGTTCAATACACAGGGCTGGACGGAAATACCGGAAACGGCGCGTAGCCTGATCGAAAAGCTGGCATCGACTCTGCCGGAGTACGAACTTCCCCAAGTGAGTGTGGCGCATAGTCGGCACTACATGCCTACCGGCGAACTTTCCAAAGGGACCGAAAAGACGACTCTCGTCTTCGACACCTGGGCCAATGTCGCCAATGGTCAAATGCGGGTCCGTTGGGATTGTGAACTTAATGAATCTGAAAGCGAGTTGTTCAGACGACTCGTGGAGGCTGTCGGGTACCTGGGCCGCAGTGAAAGCTGGATCGACGCCAAGGTGATTCCGGATGTCGACTTCGACCAGCAACGCAGTGCGGTTGCTCACACCAAGGGAATGTACCCCGGACCGAATTGGGAGCAGATTATGCTGACCGCTCCCCTTGCTCCGAGCGACTATCAGCAATGGCAACAACAGCGAGTCGACGAGGCCCTGACAGAGTTTCCGCTGCCTGAAGGGAAGAAGAAACCACCTGCGGCACTTCAAAAGAAACGCGATGCAGCCATCGTCCCCTACCCGAAAGACCTCATCGAGTGTCTTCTCAAAGACACGAACTGGTGGAAGAAGGAGCACAACTGGAGCCAACCTCCTGGTTCACAGCGCGTCCTGTATTGGCGACGGTCCGACGCCCTTCAAGTGGCGACTCCACAACGCCGGCAATTACCACGCGAGCATCGCGTTGAAGTGATGCTGCTTGCATTATCCACGCCAAGTCGGAACAAATCCGGCTTGCCACATGTTTCGCGGACGTTGCCGCAGGCCGAGTTGATTCACCGTGCCATTGTCGGCCGTGCTGGCCAAGGGCAACGGATCAATTGTCCCGAACTGACCGGCAGAGACGATGCGGGACGGCCTTTGCAGGGCGGCCATCGGCACGCTCACATCCTGCCGCTGGACCTCGACGGAGACAAGCACCTCGATCACATTCTCATTTACGCATCAATGGGACTCGGCTCACGCGCCCAGTCAGCGATACGAGGTTTGAAACGAACCTGGACCAAAGGCGGAGTCAACCTGCAAGTTTCCTTAGTCGGAGCTGGTTGCCTCAACCAACTCCGCACTCTGCACGAACCTCTCTCGCGGGGAATTCAAACGATTCTCGGCCCGATCGAGGGATCGCGAGTTTGGATCAGCAAAACTCCCTTCGTACCTCCAAGGCATCTCAAGTCCCGGGGGAGGAACACACTTTTCGGCCAAGTGGCCGCAGAACTGTCATCCCGTGGATTGAGAGTTGCATCAAGCATTGATCGCATTGACACGAACGACACTCACACCCTCCGACATTTTGTCCGCGTCCGCAGACACGGCGGGAATGCACCACCGCTCAATGCGGGCTTCATTTTAAGAATGGAGTTTCCCAAACCCGTCCAAGGACCGCTCACTCTTGGGTACGGTGGCCACTTCGGCATGGGCCTATTTCAAACAGAGTGAAATCGAGACGATGCTCTACCCCTGGCCTCCACATTGCATCGAGGTGACGAGGAACCAATGTCACTTGATTCGCGGCCAGCACCCATTCCTGATCTTCCTCTCGCGGCGATCAAGATTCGCGAAGGCTTGCTCGGTCTCCGGAAACCAACTTTCAAGTACTCCATTGCTGGTGTCGAAGATCTTGAGTTAATTGCGGACACACTCGTTTTCTTCGTGCCAGCCTTGACGCTCGCCTCACGCGGTCCGTTGGAACGGCAGGTTTTCCTTCCGGCTTCGGAATCAAAGATCGTCGGCTCAGGCAGGCACTACGGCCTCGGCCTGTTTGCAGCCCAAACACTCACCAACGACACATAACACGCAATCCTTCAAAACTTCGCTCCCACTCGAGTTTTCGCTTTCCCGAGGTTGCCTTGGCTCATATGGTCAACTCCATCCTGCGGTAACCACCCACGGAGTGTTGCCGTTTTCTCAGGGAGGGCTCTCCTGAAGGGGCGTTGCGGGCAACTGGGCATGGGCGAATGATGCCCTCGCAATGCTGATAAGACAGGGCGGCGGGCAGGCGGAGCCTTGGGGCCGTTTGGGTGTTACATGATTTCCCGTCCGCACTGGTCTGCACCAGCGAAGCCCGCAGGTGCGTTTCCGCTGACCGAGCAGGATCTCATTCCGGTTCGCATGCTCAACGAGTTTGCTTACTGTCCTCGTTTGGGTTACCTCGAATGGGTGCAGGGAGAGTGGGCTGAGAACTTGGAAACCAAACAGGGAACGTTTGGGCATCGTAATGTGGATAAACCGGATCGAAAAAACATCCCTGCTGTCACTGAAGACCATGAGCAGGCTGCATCAGCTCCTGACGAGGTCGAGGCCCAGAATGATCCGTTCGAGTCCCCGATTCATGCCCGCTCCATCACCCTCTCTTCTGATGAAGATGGCATCCTTGCCAAGCTCGACTTGCTGGAACTCTCCGGCAAGCAGGCCACGCCTGTCGACTACAAGCGGGGGGCCGTTCCGGAGATTCCCGAAGGAGCGTGGGAACCGGAACGAGTGCAGATCTGTGCCCAGGGGCTGATCCTGCGGGCCAACGGATACGAATGCACCGAAGGCGTGATCTACTACATCGCCTCCCGACGGCGGGTGGTAATCCCGCTCACTGAGGGGTTGGTCAGCCGCACTCGCGAACTCATTGCCCAGTTCCGTGCGGCCGCTGCGTCGGGGATCTGTCCACCACCGATGGAGGACAGTCCCAAGTGCCCGCGCTGCTCTCTGGTGGGCATCTGCCTGCCCGATGAAACCAACCTGCTGCTGCATCAGCTGGAGTTCCTGGATGGCGGGGAACCAAGGACGGAAGGATTCTCCCCGGCTGCGCCGCGCAAACTTCTCCCCGCCCGACACAATGCCTTACCAATGTACATTCAGCATCAGGGGGCCTTCATCGGAAAATCGGGCGACCGCGTTACCGTGAAGCTCAAAAGCAAGGAGTTGGCCAGCGTACGATTGTTGGACGTCTCGCAGGTGTGCGTGTTTGGCAACGTGATGTTCTCGGCTCATGCAATTAAGGAACTCACACTGCGCAATGTTCCGATCGTGCATCTGACCTACGGGGGATGGTTCCACAGCATGACGACCGGCCTCAGCCACAAAAATGTAGAACTGCGTATCCAGCAGTACCGTGTTGCTGATAATCCTGGCGCATCTCTGAGCATTGCCAAGCAACTGATCGCCGGCAAGATCAAGAACAGCCGCACTTTGTTGAGGCGGCATCTCGGTGATCGTGAAGCACCCGTGCTGCGTCACTTGGCCGAATATTACAAGCGGGTCCAACGAGCCGAATCGGCAGAGACGTTGCTCGGGCTCGAAGGCATGGCCGCCAAGGAGTATTTCGCTGCGTTCTTTACGCTACTGGCTGGACAGCAGGAGTTCGATGTCAACGGCCGCAATCGCCGGCCACCACGCGATCCTGTCAATGCAGTGCTGTCATTCGTCTACAGCCTGCTTACCAAGGAACTTACCATCACACTGAACTCGGTCGGTTTTGATCCGATGCTGGGTTTCTTTCACCGTCCCCGTTACGGTCGCCCCTCGCTCGCCCTCGACCTAGCCGAAGAGTATCGCCCCCTGATCGCCGATTCCGTCACGCTCACGGCGTTCAACAACGGCGAGGTCAATCGCGATTCATTCATCGAGCGGGCGGGGGCCGTGGCCATGACCGATGCTGGCCGTCGCAGTGTGATCGCGGCCTTTGAACGCCGGATGGACACTGAAGTGACACACCCCATCTTCGGCTACAAGATCAGCTACCGCCGCATCCTGGAGGTTCAGTCCCGTCTACTGGCCCGGCATCTCCTCGGCGAGATTCCTGAGTACCCCAGCTTCGTCACCCGCTAACGCTCAACGATCCACGCCATGCGCAGCGTCTACCTCATCGCCTACGACATCACCTGCCCCAAACGCTATCGCCAGATCTACAAGGCGATGTGCGGTCGCGGTGATTCCATGCAGTATTCCATCTTCCGCTGCGAATTGACGGTAGTGGAACTGCACGACTTGAAGGAGCAGTTGTGGCCCACACTGAACCTGATGGAAGACCGTGTAATGATTGTTGACCTGGGCCCGATTGAAGGCCGCGGCGATCAGTGCATTGAGTTCTGGGGCAATCCGCGGAACATGATCCCGGATCGCATCGCCACGATCATTTGATCGTCACCAGGACCAGCACCGCCGATGGAG